>NZ_CP019333.1:768779-1096696 GCF_002163875.1 Gilvibacter sp. SZ-19
ATATTGTATCGCAGGTATTGAGTGATGCAATTATCTACGAACGCATCAATTACGCAATGAAAACAATCCTGAACGCTCATGGGGGTCAATCTTGCAATCATTGGCAAACCACTTACCACTATCAAGGGCTTCAAACAGCATATCAGCTATTGGGATTCACTGAAAATATTGCGTTTGAATCAATCACTGACGAATTACACAAAGCCTTTTTTATAGCCCTGAAGGAAGACCAAAAGCTAAGTTCAAGTGATAGAGAACCCGCGCCGAAACTTGCGAAAACCGTGCTTTCTAATTGGATGAAAATAATCAGGAATCAAGGGTTCTTGAACTAATCGTTGAAAACTATGTTGAAAACACATAGCCGTGAAAATTTGGAATTGACAAGAAAATAATCTAGAATTGTTTCACACCTGTTCCTGTAATCATTACCGAAATAACAGGACAAGCATCTTCAACTCGGCAATTAGGCCACGCAATTTCAAGACGGTTTAATCCGTCAATACCACATTCAAAATGGCAAAGCCAAAATTAGTCACCGCTGGTGAAGCAAGCCTCATTTTAGGTTGTTCACGCAGTCAAGTTGAGCGACTACAGATTAAAGGAGAACTGAAGCCAGTTCCAACAATTCACGCAAGATTCTATTTCCGCGAATCAGATGTATTGACCCTAAAAGCAAAGTTGAACGCAAAATCAGGAAGATCATGAAAACCGTTCAACTTGTATCAATGACCCCTGAAGACCTGAAAGAACTGATCTTACCCGATATCAGAAAGATCATTGATCAGATTAAGACCGACTTCACACCGAAAGAACCAGAACAATACCTCACCACACAGGATGTAATGAACCTTTTACACATCAATAGAGGTACGGTTAACAATTGGCGAAAAAAGGGCATACTGACCGCCTATGGCATTGAAGGCAAGATTCTTTTTAAAAGGTCAGAAGTCCAAGAGGCAGTTCAATGTTTGGATTGATGAGGTTTGATAGATTTCTTGAAACTTAGAACCCGATGCAAAAGTACAATCGATGCCCTGAAAGCGAATAAAATGCTTATCTGGGCATCAGATTGGGAGCAACTGATGCGCGACAATGAAACTATTCAATCAAGACTAATCAAGATTTTAGATGAAGTTCAATTTGTCTTCTACGATGATCAATTAGAGGTCTTGATGCGTCCACACAAGCTTTACAACAATAATCTTCACAATGCCAATGATTTTACCCCAGAGGATTGTATCGGCTTACTGAGAAAATTCTTTGATAAGCTAGAGATCAATGCCGACCAACTCGAAGTTGTAAATATTGAATTTGGGGTTAACGTCAAATCTCCTGTTGAGGTAAAAGAACTGATAAGTTGTATAACCTATCACGATAAGAATGAATTTAGAAATCATGTCGGCCTAGCTTATAGCAAGGTATCATCTTCTGTTAATAAATATGGACGCTTAAACAGATACAAACAAATAAAGGCCTATGCCAAAGGAGTGCAATATCCTCAGCATTGCAACCGAAACACATTCCGTTTCGAGATCAAATCGGATAGAAGAGCCTACATGATCCAAGTATTAAATGTTTGGAGCGTTTCTGATCTCTTTGACCCTTTATCGTACGATATCATGTCTGATTTGATCATAAGCGAGTGGCAAAGGGTTCTGATCTTGCAAAGACAAGTCGACACCTCATCATTGACAAAACTAGAACAGAAGACAATTGAGAGATTAACCGATAGTCGAGAGTGGTATGAAATCAGTCAATCGCATCGAAATAGATTCAGTAAGTCTAAAAAACGTCTTGAACAATTAATGAAGAAAACACCCCAATGCTACAAAAGCTTACTCACAACTGAAATCGAGACTAAAATTGAACTTCTATCTGTAGGGTGCAAATTTTAGACCCATACAAAGACTTGGAAGGGGTGCAATATTTAGAGTAGTATAGGCAAATACTGCACCCTTTTGTATCTTTCAGAAATAAGAATCAAGAAAACTAAAGATGAGGTTTAGAAATTACTTTCTTGTAGTATTGATGTTCTTCATCAGCTTCAAGATTTTCAGTCAAGAATTTACAGTGAAGTATGATTTCATAACATGGACAATGGAATTTGAAATACCTTCTGATCAGTTCTTCATTTATGCCAAGAAACATCCGCTGTTAAGAGGAATGAGCGAAAGTGGCGGTGATCTGCCAGCAAAGAAAGCTTCATGCGATCAACGTGGTACAGCAATTTTCATGAGAAACCCAGTCAAGGCAGCTGTGATTATCGAAAGAACAGATAAAGGCTACAAAATACAGGTTGATAACTTTCGTTTTGAGAACCAAACCCAAATCAATCTCGGAAATGTCGAGACCAATGTAGATGAAACGCCAATTGAAGATTACTTACTGAGAAAAAAAGATCAAACAATTCGGAAAAACAAACAAGCACAGAAAGACCTGCAATGCTTGAGTGAATACCTCACTGAATTGTTCACCCCTAAATAGAAATGCCAGCACTACGCGCGCGCGAGAATCGAACTATTATTGGCCTACATGAAAAGAAAATCGAACCACTACGCGCGCACGCGCGAGGGAGCCATTCCTTTTTGACTTTCCCATAAAGTGAAATCACTTTTCTTTATATTTGATAAATCTCCCCGTTTTTAATAACAGATCAAGGCTTTTCATTTGGTACGCCATTAAATGACGCTACCTTCAAATTGACAGACCTGATCATAAAACTCTCCAAAAATGGGATTATTCAACCGTAAAAAAAGGGAAATACCGTTCGTAAAACCGAAGAATAATTGCGCGGACAAACTTTCTACATTGAACGTGCTACCAAAGGACTTCGACTTCTCAACTATGGAAGAAATCGAAGTTTCTCTGAGTGAAGAATTAGAAGGTGTTGTGAAGGCTTATGACATCAACTATGAAGACGCGGAAGGAGATTTCGATAGCCTGAGCATTACGGAGAAAGAAAACGGAAAAAGGGAACTGTTCGCGATTCAAGTGAATCGAGGTGAGAAATCATTAAGAGACTTAGTTGATAAATACTGTGATACTCTCGGCGATCCTCAAGGTGTGTATTCAAAATTTCATAAAACTGACTTAATGATGATGCAGGATTACGATGCAATGGAGATGAGAGATTGGCGGTTCTCGGATTACACAATATGCATCGGATACAATCTACGCGATGCTGAAGTGTATTTTGTGCGAATCACCGAATTATAGAAACATTTCAGTAAGTCAAAATGAAAAAAAAGAAATTCAATCAGATTGATTATATCGTTGAGAATCTTGCAAGTAGCTTTTCAAAAATTGAAAATTTTGAACTACTCCAAGAATCAGAGGAAGGAAGAAAATTATTCGATTTTATTGTAAAATCTATCGCTGATATGGAATCATTTCAGTCACTATTTCTGAACTACTACATACCAGCTTCAAATAAATCCATTGCTGATAGTTGGAGTCAAATCTCAAGTTCTAAATACAAACACCTATTAAACATATCAAAGTCCGACCTGAAGGACAACTTGTACGAAACCATTAGGCTTGGTTACGTAGGTTTATTTCATAAGTATGAGTCATATTTAAAGGCATTAGTTGATGCGGTAAATTTTCTTCTTAAAGAATTGAATGAAATTAGCGATCTATTGAGCATTGAGAAATACTGTCAAAGGGAGTACGGCATCAATATTTATAAATCTCATAACCATTTCGCGATTACCTGCAAAGTGAATTACATCTCAAACTGCATAAAACACTACGACGGCCTCCCAGTCAAAGAACCAATTCACGAGCGTTTTGCTCATTTTAGTAAAGACGAGAAAATACAAATTGAAAGAGACGAGTTCAAATCTGATATTGATCGAATGAAAGGGCATTGTGAATTGCTCTTATCGCAAATTTTGGCAATAGGCTTTAAACAATTCATTGAATCAGAGATACACGGAGAAAATGAAAATGCTAGAGTATTAAAAGAGAAGTACGATCAAATTTTGAAAAACTTTGAATACACCCTATCGGATTTCTCAAATCCAAGGAACTACTTTACTCAATAAGAAAGCGTATCAATCGATAGTATTCTTGAATTGTTGACCATTTGTTGCCCAAATTATCGAATAAAAAAACCGCAAGCTTTGAATTTCAATAACTTACGGTTTAATCTTGTACAGAAGGCGGGACTTGAACCCGCACGGGCATTACTGCCCATTGGATTTTAAGTCCAACGTGTCTACCAATTCCACCACTTCTGCAACTTGGACTTAAATGGCAGTTAGCCATTTTGAGCGAAAAACGGGATTCGAACCCGCGACCTCCACCTTGGCAAGGTGGCGCTCTACCAACTGAGCTATTTTCGCGTGTTTAAAAGAACGTGCTCTTTGTTGTAAGAGCGGAGGCAAATTTAAAACTTTTATGAGAAAACAAAAGTATTTTTTTGAGAATATTCTAGCTATTTCTTGAGGCGTTCTGCACGATTACGGCTAAGCAGACGTTTGATCTCATTGAGTTTCATAAGAGCCTCTACCGGAGTTAAGGTATCTATGTCTAGCTCTAGTATCTCATCTCTTATTTCTTCTAGTAAAGGATCGTCCAAGCGGATAAAACTGAGTTGTAGCTCTTCTTCCGCAACCTGGCTCATCTTATCGTTCAGTTGCTCAGACGAATGCGAGGTTTCCAGTCGCTTTAAGATCTTGTTGGACCTTTTTATTACCGTATCGGGCATCCCGGCCATCTTGGCCACATGAATCCCAAAACTGTGGTGAGAACCTCCAGGGACCAATTTGCGCAAGAACAATACATTATCCGAAGTCTCCTTTACAGACACATTGTAATTCTTAATACGCTCAAAGCGATCGGTCATTTCATTGAGCTCGTGGTAGTGCGTTGCAAACAGCGTCTTAGGTCTGGCAGGATGCTCATGCAAATACTCGCTTATGGCCCAAGCAATAGAGATTCCATCATAAGTACTGGTTCCGCGACCAATTTCGTCTAAAAGGACCAAAGACCTTTCAGAAATATTATTGAGAATGCTCGCCGTCTCGTTCATCTCTACCATAAATGTAGATTCTCCCATAGAGATATTGTCGCTGGCCCCTACTCGAGTAAAGATCTTATCTACCACACCCAAATCTGCCGAAGCTGCAGGGACAAAGCATCCCATTTGCGCCATCAGCGAGATCAATGCTGTTTGCCTTAAAATAGCAGACTTACCACTCATATTGGGCCCAGTGATCATGATGAGTTGTTGCTGCTCACGATCTAAAAAGACATCGTTGGCTACATAGGGCGTATCTGGCGGGAGTTGTTTTTCGATCACCGGATGACGGCCATCTTTGATATTGATCTCAAAACCGTCGTTCATTTGCGGGCGAGTATATTTGGCGCTAATAGCCAAATGCGCAAAACTACACAGACAATCTATTGCGGCCACAGCCTGGGCATTGGCCTGTAGCTTGGCCAAATACGGCATAATAGCTTGTAAAAGCTCCTGATACAAATTAGATTCTAAAATGGCGATCTGCGCCTCTGCGCCTTGAATCTTCTGCTCGTATTCTTTGAGTTCTTCGGTAATATAGCGCTCTGAATTAACCAGCGTCTGCTTGCGGATCCAATGTTCCGGCACTTTGTCTTTATGCGTATTTCGAACCTCAATATAGTAGCCAAATACGTTGTTAGAAGCGATCTTGAGCGAGCTGATTCCGGTTTGTTCCGCCTCTCTGGCAACCATTTGATCCAAATAGGCGATACCGCCTCCGGCTATCTCGCGCAATTCGTCCAATTCGGCATTAAAGCCAGTAGCGATCACTTTCCCTTTAGAAAGTAAAATTGGTGCTTCTTCGTCTAAGGTAGCCTTGATCTGTTCTCTTAGTGCATCACAAGGATCTAATTTTTCTAGTAGGTCATTGAAAATATCTCCAGACCCATCTTGCACCGCTTGTATTAGAGGAACCAGGGCTTCAAGAGAATTTTTTAGTTGCACTACTTCCCTAGGATTCACTTTAGCCGTAGCAACTTTCGAGGCCAAGCGCTCCAGATCTCTGATATAACCCAGTTGTGCTCTTAGGCGATCCAGAGCTTCCGGATTAGATACCCAATGCGCCACCTGATCGTGTCTGCTATTAATCGCATTAAGGTCTTTCAACGGTAAGGCAAGCCATCGCTGCATCATACGCCCTCCCATAGGAGATTGGGTATGATCTAGAATATCCAATAGGGTTACTGCCTCCGGACTGGAACGATGATACAGTTCTAAGTTGCGAATGGTGAATTGGTCCATCCACAGATACTTATCTGCAGCGATCCTTGAAATATTCGTGATATGCTCTAAACGCGAATGCTGTGTCTCTTGCAAATAATGCATAATGGCTCCTGCAGCGATCTGTGCCTGCTCCATTTGCTCCACACCAAATCCTTTTAAGTTTAGTGTATTGAAATGCTGAGTAAGCTTTTCCTTGGCATACTCGGGTTGAAAGACCCAATCTTCTAAATAAAATACATTGAGAGCTGCAGAAAAATGATCTTTGAACCAAGTGCGTTTTTGCTTGGAGAACAAAACCTCTGCCGGACCAAAGTTTTGCAAAAGCTTTTGAATATAGATCAAGCTGCCTTCTGCCACCAAAAACTCTCCGGTAGAAATATCTAAAAAGGCCACCCCTAATTCTTTCTTAGACGGATAAATAGCCGCTAAGAAATTGTTCTTCTTGGCTTGTAGAATATCGTCGTTAATAGCAACTCCTGGAGTAACCAGTTCGGTAACACCTCGCTTTACTATGGTCTTGGTTTGCTTCGGATCTTCGAGTTGATCGCAAATTGCCACGCGGCAACCTGCAGTGACCAACTTAGGCAAATAGGTATTAAGCGCGTGATGTGGAAACCCAGCTAATTCGGTCTTGTCTCCACCGTTGTTTCTGGCCGTTAGTGTTATGTTGAGAATCTTTGCGGCACGCACGGCGTCTTCTCCAAAGGTCTCGTAAAAATCTCCAACTCGAAAAAGCAAGAGCGCATCAGGGTGCTTGGCCTTGATGGCATTGTATTGCTTCATTAAAGGAGTGACTTTTGTGGCCATAAATAGGGTTGAAAAGCTAAAGTAGAAAAACTGCGATTTTTAGAGAAGATCGAGCCCTTAGAGTTATTCCCTTTTATTAACAATAGGCTACCTTTGCACTCGCATGAGTGACTTTAGAAAACTTCGCAATAGCGAACTGGATCGTTTGGAGGTTGCAGCGTTTAAATCCGCAGCAAAAACACCTCTAATAGTTGTGCTGGATAACATCCGCAGTCTAAACAATGTAGGGAGTGTCTTTAGAACCTCAGACGCCTTTAGGATCGAAAAAATCTACCTCTGTGGAATCACTGCCACTCCTCCGCATAAAGACATTCAAAAAACAGCTTTAGGAGCTACAGATAGCGTAGCTTGGGAGTACGCTGAAGACTGTGCAGAGTTGATCAAAAAGCTCAAAGCCGAAGGCGTTGTCAGCTTTGCTGTTGAGCAAACAGAAAATTCCATAAGCTTAAGTGAATTCACCCCACAACAAACACCACTAGCAGTTGTTTTTGGCAACGAAGTAAAAGGCGTGCAGCAAAGTGTTATAGACTGCTGTGACGGGGTGATAGAGATTCCGCAGATCGGCACCAAACACTCCCTGAACATCGCTGTTAGCGCAGGCGTGGTTCTTTGGGATATCTTCCAGAAATTAAACGGCTAATTAGCTAACTATTGCCCTTAAGACCTTGAGGTAATCGGCCCGATTGGCCACAAAATCCAAATCCGAAACATCCACGACCTTTACGGTACCTTCCGGAAAGGATTTTATATACTCCTGATACCCTTTATTGAGTTTTTCCAGATAGTCAGGCTGTATGTCTGATTCGTAAGAGCGGCCTCTTTTCTTGATATTGGCCAGTAAGCTTTCTGTAGTTTGATACAGATAGACATAGAGATCCGGGCGAGCGATCTCCTTGTACATCAAGTGGAATAGCTTTTTATAAAGCGCATACTCCTCTTGCTGCAGCGTAACTTTAGCAAAGATCAAGGACTTGTAAAGGTCATAGTCGGCCACAATGAATTCCTTAAACAGATCGTATTGCGAAATATCGTCTAGCAATTGCTGATAGCGATCGGCCAAGAAAGACATCTCTAAAGGAAAGGCATAACGATTCTGATCCTTATAGAACTTTGGCAGAAACGGATTGTCCTTAAAGCGTTCTAAAACCAATTTTGCGTTAAAATCTTCGGAGATCAAAGTTGCCAAACTGGTTTTACCCGCGCCAATATTACCTTCAATGGCTAAATATTTGAACTGATCCAAATGCAGATTCTTCTTGGGATTCCGCAGCCATTTAGATTGCTTGCTCAGCAAAGAGGAGTCCTGACAAGACTCCAACAACTCTCCCACGGTTTTAACCAGTTTGGGATGCTTCCAATCTGCAGCAATGTCATGCATGGGTTGTAATACAAAGCGCCTGTCTTGCATGGCCGGATGTGGCACTTGCAACTTTTTGGTGTCGATACACTCATCCTCCACGGCGATCACATCAATATCGATAGTTCGAGAAGTGTAACCAGCATCTTTTGATCGTTCTCTACCTAAGCGTTTTTCTATCCGAAGTACCTCACTTATGAGCTTACCATTAGGCAGATCAGACTCCATCCGCAGGATGCAATTCAAAAACTCCGGCCCTTCGAAACCCAAGGGGGGACAACTGTAAACAGCAGAGATCTTTCGCACATCACCAATGGTCTCAAAAAGCGCATCTACCGCGGCCTGCAACTGCTCAAATCGGTTGCCTTGATTACTGCCAAGTGCGAGGTATATGGTACGTTTTGGTTTGATAAATATTGGCTTTTAGGTAGCAGCGAAAATACGTAAACTAAGCTAAAAACTATAAAGGTGTTCTATTAAAATCGTAACTTAGCTAGGTGAGCAAATCGATTCCAAAAAACGGGGCCTTGGCAGATCGCATCTACCTGATTCTTGCGGCTCTATTCATAACTTCATTGGTAGTTTCAAACCTGATTTTTCAGAAGTTTGTGGCCATCGATTTTTTTGGGCTTTACACTTTCGAGATCTCGGTAGGCGTGCTACCCTACCCCATCACCTTTTTGATCACGGATATTGTCAGTGAGGTCTACGGTAAAAAGAAGGCTAACCAAATGGTGACCACAGGAATCTTTGCATCTTTCTTCTCTCTAGGAATTGTAATGGCAGCAAACCATTTCAATGCTATCCCGACCAGCCCACTGGACAATGAGATATTTACCTTGGTCTTTGGAGCAACAGCGGTAGCCGTATTTGCCTCCATGATGGCCTATTTATTGGCACAATACATAGACATCCACATTTTCCATTGGTGGAAAAAGATCACCAAAGGCAAGCACCTGTGGTTGCGCAACAACTTCTCTACCTTCACTTCGCAATTTGTAGACACCTTTACCGTGCTTTTCTTACTGTGTAGTTTTGGTAAAATCCCATGGGATATCTTTAGCAGTCTACTTATCAGCGGTTTCCTTTTTAAGATCTTGGTTGCGCTTTTAGACACCCCGCTACTCTATGCTGGCGTTTATTATTTAAGAAGCCTTTTTGGATTGCAAGGCAGCGAAGAACTCGAATAAATACCTGAACATTGTAAGGTACTATCTGACATGACTACTAAAGAGTCATGTTTATGCTTTATCTGATAATTGGAGTTTTCTTAGCGGCTTTAGGCGGAGCTTTTCCGGGAGCCTCCAATATAGCAGTTGTCAGTGCCGCAGCAGCAGGCAAACGCATACAAGGGCAACAAATCGCTTACGGAGCCGGCTTGGGCGAGATCACCTTGGCACTGCTGGCCATTAGCTACAGTATGTTAGTTACAGATTTCTTGCAGATGCATGCCTGGGTAAAAGTAGTCTTTGTAGTGGCATTTCTTTTGGCAGGGACACTTTTTATAATCAAGAACAGATTACCAAAGCTAAAGACTAGACAGGCACAGCTAGACAAGCCAATCAAGCGCCTGCTCCAAGGATATCTCTTGGCGGCGGTGAATCCACCAGTTTTACTATTCTGGTTGGTTGCCATAGCTATAGTAAATAACAATTATGTGACCTTGTCCACTATGCTTAAGAGCAGTTACCTCTTGTTCTTTTTCTTCGGAGTTTTTCTGGGAAAGGTCGGCATACTAATGATCTACGGATCTACAGGTAAGCGCTTGGCCGAAAAACAGCTCAATTCAACTAAACAAGTATGCATGCATACAGTGATAGGAATTACCTTGATCGGTATTGCGGTAGTTCAAGCCCTAAAACTGTGGGTTATCTAAAACGCTGGGTTTCGGTGTCGTAATCTTCGTAGAAATCTTCGAAAGTCTTGTCGGTCGAATAGTCGTCGGTAAGTACACGGTAAACCATCAGCACCACAAAAACTTGTCCAAGCACACTTAAGTAAAATACCCAGTTGAAAGGAAGGTCCATGGTAACCATTATCGTTAAGGTTACCAACAACAGTGTGGTGATGTACACCAAGGACATGGCAGATATCTTTAGTTTTTTCATAGCCTTACAAATTTAAGGCTTGTTCTGTCCTTGGAATACTAAAAAGCTGTTAAAGAAATACTTAAGCAGGAATTCCAACCTCTAAAGCCACAAAAAGCCCTTCGTTAGAACGAACATTGAATACTGTCTGATCTTCAAAGATCAAATACTGCCCCTTAATGCCCACTAATTTGCCTGTGTATGCACCTTCTTTTACCAAGTTGAGGCTGTTGGGTTTCTCCGGATATTGCTGCACCGGAAAATCTAAATGCGTTTCGCTCTGCCTGTCCAAAACATAGTCTTTAGCCTCCGCGGGTACAAGTGGCAATAACTTCTCGCGCCAAGCAACCAGGTCTTCGTCTTGAATATCATTTTTTAGCATGGCACGCCAATTGGTCTTGTCACTCACCTGATCCTTTAAGGCAACTTCGGTAATTCCGGCCAAATAACGATTGGGAACCTCAACTATGGCAATAGCTTCATGAGCACCCTGATCTATCCAACGCGTTGGCACCTGGCTTTTACGGGTAACCCCAACCTTCACCGAACTGGAGTTTGCCAAATAGACAATATGCGGCTGCAGTTGCATTTTCTTCTCGTAGGCCAGATCGCGGTCTTCCTGATCTAAATGAGCTTTGCTCAGTTCCGGACGGATGATCCAATCCGCGGCTTGAGGCACATCGTAAAAACAGTCATGACAATACCCTTGACGAAAGATCTTTTTGTCCAATCCGCAGTTAAGACACTCAAACTTGAGGAATTGTAAACTGAGGGTCTTACCCAATAATTGGTTCACATTGATAAAGTCCGACTCAAAATCCAAATAAT
Source organism: Gilvibacter sp. SZ-19 (assembly GCF_002163875.1). Taxonomy (GTDB): domain Bacteria; phylum Bacteroidota; class Bacteroidia; order Flavobacteriales; family Flavobacteriaceae; genus Gilvibacter. The sequence goes on from NZ_CP019333.1 coordinate 780,106, forward strand.
ACTGGACGGGCTGGCCGTTTTGGGTCTTCATTTTTGTCAGTACTCCGCTATAGGTCATATGTCTAAAATTCCTATTTTTATCGTCTAAAGATAGCGCAAATAAATGCCAATACCCATTGTAAATTCTATTGCCTCGTGGTTTTTGAAAAAGCGGTTCCATCAGATAGAACTCTTTTTAAAATACCCAGATGAAGTGCAACGTGAACTACTGAGCAATTTGCTGGCAAAAGCTAAGCATACCGAGCTCGGCAAGCGCTATGGTTTTGAGGACATTAAAGACTACGAGACCTTTGCAGCTCGAGTACCCATTAGCAGCTATGAAGATTATCAAGATCTGATAGAACGCTCCAGACAGGGTGAACCCAACATATTTTGGCCAACGCCTATCAAGTGGTTTGCAAAATCCAGCGGAACCACCTCGAGCAAAAGTAAATTCATACCTGTTAGCAATGAATCTTTGGAAGATTGCCACTATGCGGCAAGCAAAGATCTGCTGTGCATGTATTTGAGCAACAATCCGGACTCCCAGCTTTTTGTTGGGAAGAGTCTACGCTTAGGAGGCAGCAAGGAGCTTTATAAGAGCAACGGTACGGCCTTTGGCGATCTGTCTGCAATTCTGATAGACAATATGCCGTTTTGGGCTGAGTTTAGCTCCACCCCAAGCAGTGAAGTATCGCTCATGGCAGATTGGGAAACCAAAATGCAAGCCATAGTCAACGAAACTATACAAGAGAATGTTACGAGTTTAGCAGGAGTACCGTCTTGGATGCTTGTGTTGCTCAATGAGGTTTTAACTTCTACAGGAGAAGATAATCTCTTTAATATTTGGCCGAATTTAGAGGTGTACTTTCACGGCGGAGTGAGCTTTGAGCCTTATGTGGATCAGTACAAGCAAATTCTTCCAAGAGATCAGTTCAAGTACTACGAGATCTACAACGCCTCAGAGGGATTCTTTGCCATTCAAGACAAGAACGATAGCAAAGATCTGCTGCTCATGCTAGACTACGGGATCTTCTACGAGTTTATCCCTATGGACACTTACGGCACGTCCGAAGAGCGTGTTATACCGCTAGATCAGGTAGAGGTCGATAAGAATTACGCCATTGTGATCACGACCAATGGAGGCTTGTGGCGCTATAAAATAGGAGATACGGTTAGGTTCACCTCCGTTAGGCCTTACCACATTCGCGTAAGCGGACGCACCAAGCATCATATCAATGTCTTCGGAGAGGAACTCATCATAGAAAATGCAGAAACCGCTTTAAAGAAAGTTGCGCAAGAGACCCAATGCGAGATCGTAGACTACACAGCGGCACCTATTTTTATGAAAGGCAAGGATAAGGGTGCACACGAATGGCTTATTGAATTCAAGACCCCTCCGCAGAACCAAAAAGAGTTTACGAAACTACTGGATAAATATTTGCAAGAGGTCAATTCCGATTACGAAGCTAAGCGTTACAACAACACCACCTTGAATTTGCCCACGGTTCACTTTGGGCGTGAAAAAGTGTTCTACGATTGGCTAAAAGCGAAAGATAAGCTCGGCGGACAACACAAAGTACCTCGCTTGGCAAATACCCGCGATTACTTAGAGGAATTATTAAAGCTGAATGCTTAAGAAACGGCCTTGAGTTTCTTTATGGTCGACTTGTTGAGTTTCTTCTCAGCGTACTCTTTGGTAACATGAAGTTGACGATCTTCTGTGCCTGGCATCTCGAACATAGCATCGGTAAGAACGGCTTCACAAAGCGAACGCAATCCGCGTGCTCCTAATTTGTACTCAATAGCCTTGTCTACAACATAGTCTAGAGCCTCTTCGGTGATGACGAAGTCAATATCGTCCATCTCAAAGAGTTTCTTGTATTGCTTTACGATCGCGTTCTTAGGTTCGGTAAGAATCGCTCTTAAAGTTCCCTTGTCAAGCGGGTCCATGTGTGTTAGTACAGGCAAGCGACCAATGATCTCTGGAATCAATCCGAAGTCTTTTAGATCCTTAGGAATGATGTATTTGAGCAAATTGTCACGCTCAAAGGCATCGTCCGATTTAGAAGCGCTAAATCCAACGGCCTGCATGTTCAAACGCTTGGTAATTGCGCGTTCTATTCCATCAAAAGCTCCACCGGCAATAAAGAGGATATTCTCTGTATTGACCTCGATGAATTTCTGATCCGGATGTTTGCGTCCACCTTTTGGCGGCACGTTGACGGTGGTCCCCTCTAAGAGCTTTAACAAAGCCTGTTGTACACCTTCTCCAGAGACATCTCTAGTAATTGAAGGGTTATCACTCTTACGGGCGATCTTATCGATCTCATCAATAAAAACGATCCCATTTTGGGCCTTTTCCACGTTGTAATCTGCAGCTTGAAGCAAACGGGTTAAAATGCTTTCTACATCTTCACCTACATAACCTGCCTCAGTAAGTACTGTAGCGTCTACAATGGCCAGTGGCACGTTTAGCATACGCGCCACAGTTTTGGCCATTAAAGTCTTACCGGTACCGGTTTGCCCGACTATGATAATATTGCTTTTCTGAATTTCGATATCGTCATCAGAAGGCGGTTGCAACAATCTTTTGTAGTGATTGTAAACTGCAACGGACATCACCTTTTTAGTGTGCTCTTGCCCAATGATGTACTCGTCCAAAAACTCCTTGATGGCCTTCGGCTTTTTGAGCATCAGTTCCTTAGAAAGCTCCGCATTACTGCTGTGGGTAGCTTCTTCTACAACTATGCCATGTGCCTGTTCAATACAGCGGTCACAAATGTGAGCGTCCAAACCTGCAATAAGCAAATTGGTCTCTGGCTTTTTACGCCCGCAAAACGAACATTCTAATTCTTCTTTCGCCATCTTCTTGGGTATTCGGGTAAAGCAATAACGGCTATTAGCCTCGGGTTAGTATTTCGTCGATCATCCCGTATTCTTTGGCTTTGTCTGCCTTCATCCAGTAATCACGATCTGAATCTTGATAGATCTTTTCGTAAGTCTGGCCAGAATGCTTGGCAATGATTCGGTATAATTCTTCTTTTAAGATCAAGATCTCTCGAGCAGTGATCTCAATATCACTTGCTTGTCCTTGAGCGCCTCCTAAAGGTTGGTGGATCATTACTCGAGAGTGCGTTAAACCACTGCGTTTCCCCTCGGCACCCGCACACAACAGTACAGCTCCCATAGAAGCTGCCATTCCGGTACAGATAGTGGCTACATCAGGCTTAATGAATTGCATGGTGTCATAAATACCTAAACCGGCGTATACGCTTCCTCCTGGTGAGTTGATGTAGATCTGAATGTCTTTGGTAGAGTCTGTACTCTCCAAGAACAACAACTGCGCCTGAATGATATTGGCCACTTGATCGTTGATCCCAGTACCTAGAAAGATAATACGATCCATCATCAAACGCGAGAATACGTCAAAGATCGCAATGTTCATTTGACGCTCTTCGATGATATTTGGTGTTAGGCCAACAGGATACATGCTACTTACGATCTTATCGTAATAGGTAGAACTGATCCCTTGGTCCTTTATAGCAAAGTTTTTAAATTCTTTTCCGTAATCCATTGAAATACTAGATTAATTAGGTGTTTTTTAATTGACAAAAAAGGCGTGAATCCTCTCGGATTCGACGCCTAAAGATAATTAAAATAAGCCGGTTTAACTGTAGGCCTCTTTCACGAAGGCGTCATAAGTGACTTCTTTGGTCTTCAGTTTGGCATTTTCCTTAAAGAAATCAAGCATCTTTTGCCCGTTCAACTGCTCTTGCAAGCGTTGTACTTCTTCTTGGTTGCTCATTATTCTGGCAGTGATTCCGTCTAACTCTTCTTGAGAAGGATTCATTTGCCCAAACTGTGCCATTTGTGCCTTGATCATGTTCTGTGCATAATCCTTAAGCTCGTCAAAGGTCACCTGTAAATTGTGCTCTGCACGAAGTTTGCCTTCAATAAGTTGATAACGCAAGCCTTTTTCGGTACGCTCGTATTCCGCGTTGGCCTCCTCTTCTGACAATTCTTGCTCTCCTGCAACGCGTAACCAACGCTTTAAGAAACCGTCTGGCAGATCGAACTTGGTGTTGTCTATCAAGGTTTCTACTACATCGTTAAGAAGCTTCTGATCTGCTTGTTGAGCAAACTGACGCTCTGCATCTTCTTTGATCTTTTCGCGCAATTCTGCTTCTGATTTCACAACGTCTTTTCCAAAAAGCTTGTCAAATAACTCCTGATTCATTTCAGCGAGCTCGCGAGTGTTGATCTCGTCGATGGTAAATTCTACCTCAACATCCAAGCCGTGTGCATCGTCGTGAGATACTCCAAAGACGTGTTGGTTTTGGTGATCGTCCTTAAACATGGACTTGGTCTTCAACTTAACCGTTTCACCTGCTTTTGCTCCTAGTAATGCTTTCTGCTGACGCTTTCCGTCAACGCGATCCAGAGATAAGGTGGTCTTGTTGTCGATACCTGCTTCTTCGTTCTTGAAAGTTCCGGTAATCTCCGCACTTTCTACAACTTCTGCTTGGCTAATGAGTTTTCCGTATTGCTTGCGGATGCTGGTTACTTGATTGTCGATCATTTCGTCATCGGCAACGATCTTGTAGTGGGTCACCGCTTTCTTAGGCTTTAGATCCACCTCGAACTTCGGAGCAAGACCTAGTTCGAATTCAAAATTGAAATCGTCTCCATCCCAATTGATGTCGGTCTCGTTCTTAGGCAGTGGATTACCCAATACCTCTAATTTCTCCTCGGTCAAATATTTGTGCAAGGAGTCTTGCAACAGCTTATTCACCTCGTCAACCAAAACGGCCTTCCCGTATTGGCGCTTCACCATTCCCATTGGCACATGTCCTTTGCGGAAGCCAGGAATGTTGGCGTTCTTTCTGTAGTTGTTTAAAATGGTGTCTACCTTTTCTGCGTAGTCCTTTTTTTCGATCGCCACAGTTACTACGGCGTTCAAATCATCAATATCGGTTCTGCTGATGTTCATAATGTGTTTTTCTCTGAAAATCGGAGGGCAAAAGTACGACTTTTTTAAGCCATCAGCAAGGGAACCAAAACTTGATTATCAGGAGGTTGGTTTTTCTTCTTTGACCAAAGAATTGACAAAGGCTTGTAAGCAGGAAAGCAGCACACTGAACAGTACGGCCCACCAGAATCCATCCACTCTAAATCCGTCTAAAAGCTCACTGGCCAAAAGCACGATAATCGCATTGATCACAAAGAGGAACAATCCTAGGGTTAAAATGGTCAAGGGCAAAGTGAAGAGGATGAGCAAGGGTTTGACCACTAAGCGCAAGATAGCCAAGACCACTGCAACTATTATAGCGCCCCAATAACCCGAGACAGCAACACCCGGAAGCACATTGGCCAAGATAAGTACAGCTCCGGCCGTAAGGGCGATTTTGATAAGTGTGTTCATCAATTTAAAAATTTTATTGCACTGTTAATCAAGGAAATAAAAATTTTCTGCATTGATCAACCGCTTCGCTTTCGCACAAAAAATTTAATTATTGCGGTGGATAAACTGCTAATTAAATTTGTTTGTGCTCATTTCATAATAAAAAAAAGCGTTACCCTAAGATAACGCTTTTTTCTATGTCTTAGCTACGAACTTAGTCGTTGCTCAAGGTGACCGTTCCAAAGGTTCCTATATCCACATTTGGAATATTGGCTCCGTACTTGGAATTGATAGCGTCGATGATCAGATTTGCTGTGTAAGCATATCCACGAGGCGTTGGGTGTACTCCATCTAAAGAGAAAGCTCCACCAGTAACAAACTCATTGGTCAACATTACACCGTCGCTCATCACACCACCGTTAGCAACTTGAGCCAAAGCAGATCTTGCATCTACAAAAGCGATGTCGTTAGCCGCAGCGATGTTTTGAATAGCAGCGTTGTATGCAGCTCCTGCAGCAGCTACACGAGCTTGCTCCGTAGCAGTCAGTACAAATTGGTTTGCCAATGGAACAGATACTCCATTGATCGCTGTAGGATCGTCACCTACTTGAGTACCCAATACGCTAGCAGCAGGAAGAACGATAAGGTCGTTGGCGTTAGCCTGACGCAATTGTCCTAATAGCGCTGCAACATCCGGAGGTAAATTCGCAGGAGGCCCTTGTAAGATCGTAGTAACGTCAGTAAGATCAGTATCTACAATGATAGGCGCGTTTCCTAGTCCTTCTGAGAACGATACGGTACGCATCGCAGCCTCTTCCGCAGTAATAACTCCGAAGCTAACCAAACCAGGCAATACAAGGTCGTTGTAAAGCGCGAAGTTAGCATTCAAAGCCTCTGCAGTAGCAGCATCAAGAGGAATAGAATTTACAGGTACTGTTGTGAAATAAGGAATAGATGTTACGTCTGGGATATTCAAAACAACACCACCAGATCCACCAGCTGCAAGTGCTTCAACTTCTTGACTGAATACAGAAGCAAATACGTTCGGGTCTGTGATATCGTTAGGTCCGTAAGTAGACGGATCTAGGTTTCCGGTCTGATCCACTCCAGAACCACCACTAGTAGCGTAAGAAAGGATATCGTTGTTTCCAATCCAAAGGCTAAAGAAAGATGGGTTCAAAGAGGTTGCATCTCCGATTACAGTAGCAGAACCGCTAGTAGCGATACGTGCGTAATACGGGTTAGCAGTTCCGGTAAGTACTCCGTTAACATCACCGTATCCAGGTGCTACTAAGTGGAAACTCTTAGCTCCAGGAATACCCATATTGTTAAATGGACTTGCTAGACCGTTAGCCACATCAGTGGTTGGAGTACCACTCAAACGAGCAGGACCAGGATTTCCGTTAGCATCTACTGCCAACACAAAACGGTTCTCAGCGATTTGGTTACCGCTTAATAGCAATCCACCTAAGTTGTCATCAACTAAAGGCTGCGTGAATTCCCCACCACCTGCAAGTGCAAATTGGTTGGCAAGGATGTTAGGATAAGAATTCTCTTGTCCTGTGATATACAATGCACCGTCAGCGTATCCGGCTGTTAGGGAGTTACCCACGGCAACAAAACTAGACATATTGGCCTCTCCTGTGGTGTAAAAGACTTCGTCAGTGATCGGTTCGTCAAAATCAACTTCACAACTCGCAAAGAAAGCTGCAGAAGCGACAAATAAATATTTAATATATGTTTTCATATGGCTTATCAGATTAAGTTGTAATTACAGTCTGTAGGAGATTCCCAAACCTGGAATGAATGAGCTCGATTTGTAAGTTCCTCCAAAAGGTACAGCTACCCCATTCTCAAAGTAGAAATCATAAGAAGCATCAACTTCTTTGAATCGCAAGTAAAGGAATGAAGCATCGATCTGGAAACGGTCGCTTAGGTTGAAAGTCAGACCAGCAGTATATCCGTTAGAATCGTTACGTGGAGTTTCCGGAGCGAAGAACCCGTCTTGTACCGGAGACTCATCAAAGTAGTATCCTGCACGTAAAGTAAACTTAGAAGTAGCCTCATACTGTAAACCGAAACGGTAAATAGAAGCATTCTTGTAGTTTCTTCTGTTAAAGGAATCCGGAATGTTTGGATCTGCAAAGTCAATATCCAAAGAGTTGTATACATCCCAGAAAGCACGGTTGAAATCGAAAGCGAACAACCATTTCTCACAGAACTCGTAAGAGAATCCTACTGTCAATTCCGCAGGAAGTGGAAGTGAAGCATCAAAAGTTGTATCGGCAAATGGAGTCAAAGGAGAATTTGGAATGTTCTCAAAGTCTGCCTCACCACCTTCTGCATCTAAGATGATCTCTGAACGGTAGTTGAATCCGATTTTGATCTTGTCCGTTGGTGTAAACATAGCCCCAATGGTATAACCCCAGGCATTTACCCCAGATGCGTCTACAGTAACATTAGCTCTGTTGCCATCAAGGTCAGTTAAAGTACGGTTCAAGTTTCGGTTAAAGTTTACAGAACCGCTCACGTAGATAGGTCCACCACCTATACTCAACTCGTCGAATAATTTAACAGATACTGTAGGCTGTACAAAGATCGCAGCCAACTCAATATTGTTAACCAAGTGCGATCCGGCCCAGTCCGTAGGATACTCTACAGTACTTCCGTAAGGCGTGTACACCCCTAATCCAAAAGCTAGCCAGTCGGTTGCCTTATAAGAAGCATACAAATAGAATGGGGTTCCAACAGGACTATCAGTCTCTGCAGAATAACCAAATTCTGAGTTTTGGAATTTAACGTCGGAGAACACACCGCTCACCCCGGCAGAGATGTTGAGTTTGTTTTCCAGGTAGACCATACCGGCAGGGTTAAAAAACACCAATTCGGCACTGTTCACGACTGCCACACCCGTGTGTCCCATAGCCAGAGATTTCTGCCCCTGTAGACTCACTCGGTATCCACCTGCATAAGTCACCGCCGCAGTCAACGCAAAAACAGCGAAAATGAGTAATTTTTTCATAAAAAGGGATTAAAATTTAGTTTGTAGTATTAGTTCATTTACAAAGGTAGTTCTTTTTAAGCCACTACCTATTTATTATGCATACATAATAAATGTTGTGCAATGTTATAAAAAATTCAAGACTTTTTGGTAAAATTCCCTAGGATTTTCGGCATGTAGCCAATGTCCGGCAGCGCTAACTTCCGCCACTTGTGCCTCTGGAAAATGACGTTTGATCAAAATTTCATCCATCGGAAGGATATAATCAGATCGCGCACCTTTTAAAAACAAGGTTGGACCCGTGTAATGCGCGTCAGCAGCTAATGGCTTGCCTACCTCTTCTATATTTTCTGCAAGTACTGGCAAATTCATACGCAGCCCGAGCAGTCCTTTCTCTTTCCAATACAAGTTCTTTAATAAAAATTGTCTTACCCCGGCGTCCGGCACCTCGGTAGCCAAAAGTTCGTCCGCTTGCGATCTGCTGTCCAATTGGGCATCCCATAGCAAGCCCAGACCTTTCAATATGGCCTGATGGTGCTGCGGATAGCTTTTAGGCGCAATATCGGCAACGATGAGTTTTAAAACTCGCTGCGGATGGTTCACGGCAAACTCCATAACTGTCTTCCCTCCCATAGAATGTCCAATCAAATTCGCTTTGTCCAAGCCGTGATGATCCATATAGGCCAACAGGTCTGTAGCCATTAATTCGTATGAGAATCCACTCGCATGAAAACTGCGCCCGTGATTGCGCTGATCTACCAAATGGACCTGAAATCCATCTGCTGCGAATTTATTGGCCAAGGTTTTCCAGTTATCTCCCATTCCTAAAAACCCGTGCAAGATCACCAAAGGTTGTCCTTCTCCAAGAATACGTGAGTGCAATAAGCTCATTACTTCAACTTATTGATATACATATTGACCACATTCTCCAGACCCAGATAAAGCGACTCCGAGATCAAAGCGTGCCCTATGGATACCTCGTCCAAGTTCGGAACCTGTTGGGCAAAATAGGCAATGTTATCTAACGACAGGTCATGACCGGCATTTACACCCAAACCGAGCTCATGTGCCAATTGAGCACAAGCCGCATATGGCTTTACCGCTTCTTTATTTCCGGCGGCATAACCGCTGGCGTAGGCTTCTGTATAGAGCTCTATCCGATCTGTTCCAACAAGAGCAGCTCCTTCTATCATGGCAGGAACCGGATCTACAAAGATCGAGGTTCGCATGCCCTTGGCCTTGAATTCTGCAATGATCTCGCTTAAAAAGTCCTTGTGTTTTTGGGTGTCCCAACCGGCATTGGAGGTCAATACATCTTCTGCATCCGGAACCAAAGTGACCTGTTCCGGCACAACTTCATTGACCAGATCGACAAAACTCCCAACAGGATTACCTTCTATATTGAACTCGGTATGAACCACTGCCTTTAGATCTCGCGCATCCTGATAGCGAATATGACGCTCGTCCGGTCTTGGATGGATGGTGATTCCGTGAGCGCCGAAATCTTGGATATCGGCAGCTACTTTTAGCAGATTGGGTACGTTTCCTCCTCTGGCATTGCGCAGGGTGGCAATTTTATTGATATTTACGCTTAATCGCGTCATGGCTTAGTATTTGATTACAAAAATACGAAGATGATAAGGGCTCATGCTCCTTAAAATTGATTAATTTGCATAAAAATTAACGGCTTGAACACGGAAGAATATATCATAAACGACGTTAGACCTTTTAGTTTGGAAACTACGGTTAAGGAAGTGCAGAACACTTTTAACAACCTGACGTATTCCCATCTGCCTGTTTTTAATGAGGGCACCTATTTGGGTTGTATCTCCGAGACAGACGCGCATTGCTTTGAAAGCGACAAAACACTCTTAGATGTGCAGTATGCCTTAGAAGGATTCTTTGTGCGTGAAAAGACCAATTGGCTGGACGTTCTCGAAGCTTTTGCCCAATACAACAGCAACATCATGCCTGTATTGGACGACGACCAACAGTATTTGGGTTATTTCGAGTTGGGTGATATTATGAACCTGTTCAGCGAAACTCCATTTTTACACGAAGCAGGAGGCATTATCATAGTAGAAAAAGGCGTGAATGACTATTCCTTTAGCGAAATCTGTCAGATCGTAGAATCCAACGACGCCAGACTCCTAGGCGTATTTGTTTCTCATATGGAGAACGATCTCATCCAAGCTACCGTAAAAATTGCACCTACAGGAATCAATACCATAGTACAAACCTTTAGACGCTACGGATACAACATAGTCTCACAACATGCCGAAGACACCTATCTGGACAGTTTGAAAGAACGCTCCAAATATCTGGACAAGTACCTCAACATGTAATCTAAGCCTTTAAAAGCTGCGCATGAAAATCGCGATCTACGGACAATTTTACCACAAAAATTCGGGCGGCTATATCGCCTCGGTACTCAACGCGCTAGATAAAGCCAAGGCCGACGTTTACATTGAGGCCAACTTTTTAGAGCTCATTCAGGCCAACGAAAGTATAGAGAAAGACTACCAAGGTTTTGAAACCTTTAGCAGTCTAGATGATTCTTTCGACCTCTTTTTTAGTATTGGTGGAGACGGGACCATCTTGCGTTCCATCACTTATGTGAAAGACCTCAATATTCCTATAGTTGGAATCAACACGGGCCGTTTAGGCTTTTTGGCCACCATTCAAAAGGACGATCTAAAAGAACATATAGATCATATCCTCAACGGAGAATACTCCATTTCTGAGCGTAGCTTGCTGCAAGTGAAAACCACCCCTGCTACTGCCATGGAAGGAGTTTTGAACTTTGCCTTGAACGAAGTTGCCGTAAACAGAAAGAACACTACCAGCATGATACGGGTTGCTACGGAGCTAAACGGCGAGTATTTGACCAGTTATTGGTCAGACGGGCTTATTGTGGCTACACCTACAGGTTCCACAGGTTACTCTTTGAGCTGCGGAGGTCCTGTTATCGATCCAAAATCGAACTCCTTTGTGATCACGCCTATTGCGCCGCACAACCTTAACGCCAGACCTTTTGTGATTCCGGACGACACGACCATCGGCTTGCAGGTATACGGACGCGAGGATTCGTACTTGCTTTCTTTAGATTCCAGGATCGTAACTTTGGCCAACGACACCGAGGTAGAGATCACTCGAGCTCCCTTTACAATTTCTCTGGTTCAACTCAACCACGACAGCTTTATAAAGACCATAAGACAGAAGCTTCTTTGGGGCGAAGACAAGCGCAATTTTAAACAATAAAAGAGGCGTTTTACTGTTTTACTTCTCGGAGGATGCAGTTAAGGCTGTGGATACCTCAAGTTTATTGTTATATTTGCACGTTTTTTCAGGGATATGAGGGCCTTATTTTTGCTGTTTTTTATGGGATTAGGAAGCTTTATGAGCTTCGGTCAAACCTACGAGATAGGAGCTGTTCTGGGCGGAACCAATTTTATTGGCGACGTAGGACGCACCAATTACATCTCGCCTAACACGCTTCACTTCGGAGGGATCCTCAAATGGAATCGCGGCCCAAGACACGCTTTTCGCTTTACTTTGATCCAATCCAACCTCAAAGGAGACGACACCAAATCCAGCGAAAGCAGACGTGCCCAACGCGGTTATACCTTTACCAATTCGATTACAGAAGCATCGCTGGGACTTGAATTTAACTTCCTGGAATTCAGCATGTATTCTGACCAACCACAACGCACACCGTATTTATATACCGGTTTGACGTATTTTCGATATAATAACCTTTTTAGGGACCCGAATACGGATGTGATTCGTAAATTTGACAGCGCTTGGGATTTTGCGATCCCAATGGTTGTTGGCTATAAAGCTACCGTAGGAACCAAGATGATCCTCGGAATTGAATTTGGAGCCCGATATACCCTAACAGACGCCTTGGACGGCAGCAATCCGGTAAAGGATCTCGCAGACGACCAAAGCCTTAAATTTGGCAACCTGAACAGCGACGATTGGTATGTGTTCACAGGACTTACCCTGAGCTTTACCTTTGGTCGCCAACCTTGTTATTGTAACTTTTAGCAATGAACGATTTGGACCGTATCGACAAAGATAAGCTGCCACAGCACCTCGCCGTAATTATGGACGGCAATGGTCGTTGGGCTAAAAAGCACGGTCTTTTCAGAACCAAAGGTCACGAAAGCGGTGCTAAAGCCGTGAAAGAAGTAGTTGAAGGAGCCGCAGAATTAGGCATACCTTTTTTAACACTTTACGCCTTTTCGACAGAAAACTGGAATCGTCCCAAATTAGAGGTACAAACCCTTATGAAACTCTTGGTCTCAAGTCTTAAGAAAGAGCTGAAGACCTTACAGAAAAACAATATACGCCTCGGAGCGATCGGAGCCCTTCAGGACTTGCCAGACAAGGCCAGAACGGAGCTCAATGAAGTAATTGAAGCCACAAAAGACAACGAGCAAATGACCTTGACATTGGCCCTGAGTTACGGCTCCAGAGAGGAAATCACAAAAACTATTAAAGAAATAAGTTCCAAAGTTAAAAATAACATAATTTCGATTGAAAAGATTGATGAAGACGTTATAAATAAGCATCTTTACACGCTTAATTTACCGGACGTGGATCTGTTGATCCGCACCAGTGGAGAGCAGCGTATAAGCAACTTTTTACTCTGGCAGATCGCTTATGCGGAATTATATTTTACAGAGGTACTTTGGCCCGATTTTAGAAAGGAAAATCTATACGAGGCTATTCTGAATTATCAAAACAGAGAACGCAGATTTGGAAAGACCAGTGAACAACTCAACTAACACTATATTTTTGAATTCCTATAAAAGAACTTTACCCCTTCTCTTGCTGTTATTGCTGCTGAGCTTTTCTGGCTTCAGTCAGAAACGCGACCTGGACGCCAATCGCAAATACGAGATCGGCAATATTGAGATCACAGGACTCAAAAGTTACAACGCACAGACCGTACTTACCTTTACCGGACTTAAATCCGGGGAACGCATTTATGTACCGGGGCAGCGCCTGAGCGACATCATCACCAACCTTTGGGATCAGAACCTGTTCTCAGACATCAGCATTTATGTGACCCGTATGGAGGGCGATGTGGTAGATCTAGAGATTAACATCCAAGAACTACCAACCTTGAACAATGTCTCCATATCTGGTATCAGAGATCGTAAGGCGCGCGATATCATCAACGATAACGAGCTTAAAAAAGGTCAGAAGGTTACGCAAAACCTGCTTACTACCACTAAGAATTATATCCTCAACAAATACCGCGAACAAGGCTTTCTAAATGCCCAAGTGATCATGAGCACCACTGCTGTGATCGACTCGGTTACTGGTTTGGACACCAAACAAGACTTGGCCATCGCCATCGACAAGGGCGAACGCGTAAAAGTTGATCAGATCACTATTGATGGCAACGAAGCACTTTCAGATGCAAAGCTTCAGAAGGCCATGAAGAATACCAAGAAAAAATTCCCTTTGCGATTCTGGAAACGCTCTAAGTATATCCGCGACGATTACGAAGCGGACAAGCAATCCATCATCGACAAATACAAAGAGAACGGTTATCGCGATGCACGAATCGTGAGCGACACTCTAATTCGCAAATCCGACAATACAGTTGCCCTTGAACTTACAGTAGAAGAAGGAAATCAATACTACTTCGGAGATATCGATTTCATCGGGAACAGTGTCTTTAGTGACGAATTGCTAAGCCGTGTCTTGGGAATCCAAAAAGGAGACACCTACAATGGAGTACTCTTAGAGGAACGCATTGCCGATGTAGGCGACCCGGAGGCTTTAGACCTCACCAACCAATACCAGAACAACGGTTACCTCTTCTCTCGTATTAACCCTGTGGAGGTAAACGTAAGAAACGACACCATAGATTTTGAGATCCGTATCATAGAAGGAAAACCAGCTTATTTTGATCACGTGACCGTGGTTGGAAACACTCGTACCAATGACCACGTGGTATATCGCGAACTTAGAACTCGCCCAGGCGAGATCTATTCGAAAGCCAATGTAGTGCGTACGGTTCGTGAATTGGGACAGGTTGGATATTTTGATCCTGAGCAGATCTCGCCAAACTTCAAGAACGTAGATCCGAACTCCGGTACCCTAGATATGGAATATTCTGTAGTGGAGAAAGGATCGAGCCAGATCGAACTACAAGGTGGTTACGGTGGAGGTGGATTCGTTGGAACCGTTGGACTTTCGTTCAACAACTTCTCCATCAGAAACATCTTTAACGGAAAGGCGTATAAACCGCTGCCAATGGGAGACGGACAAACCCTATCCCTAAGAGCGCAAGCCAGTACGTTCTTCCAGACTTATAGCTTGTCTTTTATCGAGCCTTGGCTGGGTGGACGTAAACCGATACAGTTCTCGGCCTCATTCTCGCATACCGTACAGTTCTTCTTTGACTTTAGAAGTAGAGATGCAGACCGTTCGCGTAAGTTCTTAATCACTGGTGGATCTTTGGGTATTGCAAAACGCCTCAAGTGGCCGGATGATTATTTCCAGATCTCGCATGCGGTAAGCTTCCAGCACTTCGACTTAAAGAATTATGTCACCAACCTATTTACGTTTGGTGATGGATACTCGAACAACTTGGCCTATACCATTGGTTTGAGTCGTGATAATACCACCGTAAACCCGATCTATCCACTAGGAGGATCACAGTTTGCCTTGACCGCTAAACTCACGCCGCCATGGTCACTGTTTAGCAATACCGACTTTGCCAACTTGCAAAACGACCCGGAATTCCAAGACGTAAACGGTAATCCAGATCAGGCGCGTATTGACCAAGAGCGATTCAAGTGGTTGGAATTCTACAAGATCAAATTCAACGCAACCTGGTATACCCGTGTTGTCGATAAATTAGTATTGAGAACCCATGCCGAATTTGGTTTCTTGGGTGCCTACAACAACGATCGTGGGATCCCTCCTTTTGAGCGTTTCTTTGTGGGTGGTGACGGACTTGGAGCCTTTAGCTTGGACGGTCGTGAAGTGATACAGTTGCGCGGTTATCCAAACCAATCGCTATCGACCATTGATGGAAATACGATTTTTAACAAATTTACGTTAGAACTGCGTTACCCTATCAGTTTAAAACAACTGGCAACCATATACGCATTGACGTTCATTGAAGGTGGAGCGGCTTGGGATAGTTTTAGAGATTATAATCCCTTCGTTATTAATCGTTCTGCTGGCGCAGGAATCCGTATATTTATGCCTGCGTTTGGACTCTTGGGAATCGATTTCGGATACGGTTTCGACCCTATTCCTGGTGGAATCGAGCCTAATGGATGGGAGACGCATTTTATAATTGGTCAACGTTTTTAAACGTTTTGGCACGATATTTTCAATTACTCAACTAACGACGATTATGCGATTAAAATTAATTCTCTTGGCTTCTGCCCTTATGATCGGCAGCCTAACCTACGCGCAACGTGGAGCGCGTATCGGTTATATTGATATGGAGTACATTCTGGAGAACGTTCCAGAATACCAAGAGGCTTCCCTGCAATTGGACAACAAGGTTCAGCAGTGGAAAAAGGACATTGAAAAGAAACTGGCAGAAGTAGATCAAATGAAGGTCGACTTGAGCAACGAACGCGTTTTGCTTACCAAGGAATTGATAGAGGAGCGCGAAGAAGAGATCCAAGTAAAACAAGACGAGGTACTGGATTACCAGCAGAAGCGTTTTGGACCTAATGGCGATTTAGCCATCCAACGCAGACAATTGGTACAGCCTGTACAAGATCAAGTCTTCAACATCGTTCAAGAGATCGCAGAGGCCAAGAAATACGATTTCATCTTCGACAAATCGGCAGACATTGTTATGTTGTTTGCTGCAGAGCGAAATGATATCAGTGACCAAGTGGTTCGTGCTATCAACAGAGCGGCTAAACGAACTCAGGCCACATCTAAAAAAGATAAAGAAGAGATCGAAGCTCGCGAAGCTCTATCTGCAGAAGAAGATGCTGTAGTTACGGCGAAAGAGCAAGAAATTGAAGCTAAGAACGAAGAGCGTGCTGCTGCTGCGGCCGCAAAAAAGACCGAAAGAGAAACACTTTTGGCAGAACGCAAAAGAGTCCGTGATTCTGTGCGCGCTGCTAAAAAAGCAGAGTTCGACGCTAGAAGAGCCCGTTTGTTGGCCGAGCGTCAAGCCAGAAAAGATTCTATCGACGCCGCTCGTGCTGCACGTCAGAATAACGACGACGACGGTGGCGAAGACGATGGCGGAGGCCTTTAACTCACATTAAATTGATAATCTATATACTTACTTAAACATTAATACAATTACAATGAAACATTTGAAATCTTTATGCGTAGCGTTGGTGTTGTTTGTTGGAGCTACCGGATTTGTGCAAGCTCAAGATGCGGCAAAAACTGCCCATATTGACACCCAAAAGTTGGTAGAAGCTATGCCGAGCATGGTGGACGCACAAAACCAATTAAAGAAATTGCAAGCCACTTATGATGCTGAGATCAAAACTATGGCTCAGGAGTGGGAAGCTAAAATGAAGCAATACAATGCCGAGGCCGAGAGCAAGACCGATGATGAGAACATCCGTCGCTCAAAAGAGGTTCAGGATATGCAAAAGAAAATTCAGGAATATCAGCAAAACGCACTTAAGGACCTTCAGCAAAAAGAAGTTGACCTTATGACTCCACTATTGGAAAAAGCGCGTGCTGCTATTCAAAAAGTAGCCCGTGAGCAAGGATACCAATACGTATTGGATTGCGCTGTAGGGAACGGAGTTATCCTTTGTGATGGACCAGACCTTTTGGCTGCTGTGAAAAAAGAGATGGGTATTTAATCTATCTGCTTTAAACTTTTTAAGAACTGCCTTCGGATTCCCGGAGGCAGTTTTTTATTTTTAGCTCATGAACAACAAGGGGCCTATCGGTATTTTTGATTCGGGTGTTGGCGGCACTTCTATTTGGCGTGCCATTCAAGCCCAAATGCCTATGGAGCACACCTTGTATCTGGCAGACAGTCGCAATGCACCTTATGGCAAGAAGTCCAAAGCCGAGATCACGGCATTGAGTGTTAAGAATACGGAGTTTTTAATTGCTCAAGGAGCTAAGATCATAGTGGTTGCCTGCAATACTGCCACTACAAACGCCATAGATCATCTTAGAGCAAGCTACGACCTCCCTTTTATTGGAATAGAACCAGCTATTAAGCCTGCCGCTTTGCAAACCCAAACTAAAAGCATTGGCATATTGGCCACACAAGGAACTTTAAGTAGTGCTCTTTTTGCAAAGACCTCTGAAACCTTCGCCAAAGACATACAAGTCATTGAAGTTATTGGAAGCGGCTTGGTAGAACTCATTGAAAGCGACCAAATTCAAAGCCCTGAGATGCTAGAGCTACTAAACAAATATTTGGCTCCTATGAAGGCGGCTAAAGTGGATCATTTGGTGTTGGGCTGCAGTCATTATCCCTACTTGATCCCACTAATAAGTAGTTTACTTGGTAAGGGCGTGAATATTATAGATAGTGGCTTGGCCGTAGCACGTCAAACCCAACGCATTCTAACGCAACACGAGCTTCTTTGTGAGCAACAAGACCCACAACACCTATTCTACACCAATGGCAACCCACAAGTCCTCAAAAGACTCCTAGCAGACAACACAGCCCCAAAACAGATCAGTTATAAGGATTTCTGATCCGGATCTTTAAACCAAGAGGCGTATTTCACATAATTGTTGGCAATTCGGTCTATCTCTCCCGCAGAAAGTTCAGCACTGACCGATTTGATCTTTTTGGCAGGTGTTCCGGCATAGATACTACCCGCAGGAACATGTGTATTCTTGGTCAGGACAGCTCCCGCAGCAATGATACTTCCAGACTCGACCACGCAATCGTCCATGATAATACTACCCATCCCAACAAGTACATTATCGTGTATGGTGCAACCGTGTACAATGGCGTTGTGTCCTATGGAAACATTGTTTCCAATAGTGGTTGGGGACTTTTTATAAGTGGCGTGGATAACAGCTCCGTCTTGAATATTGACCTGCTCCCCTATTTTGATAAAATGAACGTCTCCTCTTATCACTGCATTGAACCACACACTACAACGTGGACCCATTGTCACTTCCCCGACTATAGTTGCATTTGGGGCTATAAAACAGTCTTCAGGGATCTGCGGATGTATACCGCGTACAGGTAGAATATGCATGATCGGTTATTTAAAATAAGACAAGAGTGCGGACTTCTTTGCGGCAGAGACCAATAGTTCTTTGCCATTGCTTAGCACTACACTACCACCCTTTCCTTTATTGTAGGCTACCACGGCGTTCACATTGACCAAATAGGACTTGTGGATACGCGCAAAACCTTGTTCGGCCAAAATATCTTCAAAGTACTTGAGTGTCTTGCTGACCAGTTTCTTGCCCTTTTCCAAATAGATCTGGGTGTAATTGTCATCGGCCTGACAATATAGGATATCATCTACCGCTAAAACCTCAAAACCCGATTGCAAAGGAATAGTGATCTTGCCCTGTACTTGCTTTGAAGATGGGACTAAGACTTGATCTTGCAAACGCTCCTCTTGCAGTTTGATCTCGGTAACGTAGTCTACCGCCTTGATAAGTTCATCAATAGAGATCGGCTTTAATAAATAATAAGAAGCATGGGCATTCAAGGCATCGATGGCGTAGTGATCATAGGCCGTAACAAAGACCGTTTCAAAGGTTCTGTCACCTACCTTATCTAAAAGATCAAAGGCGTTGCCATAGGGCATTTCCACATCGAGAAAGACCAGATCTAACTCGTGATTCCTGATCAGAGTCAATCCCTCGTCTATCCCGGCAGCTTCTCCGACCAATTCCACCGTTGGGCAGTACTTTTTCAGGTAATTCCTAAGGATCTCTCTACTGGTTTCCTCGTCTTCTACTATGATGGCTTTTAAGGTCATTTGTCTTTCTTTACAATTAGGCTCACGCGGGTTCCACTGCCGTCTGTTTCCAGATCGCTAACGGTTACGTCTACCTTGTCTTTATACATTTGATTCAGGATCTGGATGCGTTTTTTAATGTTCCCCATCCCCTTGGATTGTTGTTTCTTCTGATTGGCCGTTTTTAAGGCCTTAGATCTTTGCCGTCCAATTCCATTATCGGAAATGGTTATAGTAATGGTTTCCGCATCTGTTTGATCAAAGCGGATCTCTAGTTTACCCTTGGTCTCTTTGTATCGCAAGCCATGCCAGACAGCATTTTCTATATATGGCTGTAATAGCATGGGTGGGATCACAAAATCATCGACCTTGAGCTTTTCGTCTAAAATGATCTCGTAATCGAATTTATCCTGGAATCTGAAATGCTCCAGTTTGGTGTAGATACTTAGCAGATCGATCTCTTTAGAAAGCGGAATAAAGTCTTCTTCGCTGTTCTCCAATACAGAACGCATCAGTCTGGAAAAATCAGAAAGGTATTTGTTGGCTGTCCGCTCGTCATTGTTGGCAATAAAACTGTTTACCGAGTTCAGCGCATTGAAAATAAAGTGCGGATTCATCTGCGTTCGCAGCGACTTTAAGGCCAAGAGGTTGTTGGCGTATTTTTGCTGACGAATACCTTTATTTAAAAAGTACGCCATGGCCAGAAGCACCAGAGCCAAGGCTACTAGTGAAGCGATGATCCACTTCTGCACCTTGTTATTCTTTTCTATCAACTCCTGATTCTCAAAGGCCAATTTATAGCGGGACTCGTTGAGCTGACGTTCGTTCTCCAAACTGGTGATCCGATTCTGCTTTAAGGCGATATCACGGCTAAAACGCGCCGCTTGAGAGAGCTCTTGTTCTTTTCTGCGATAGAGTTCATCTACCACAGCCACGTAGCTTTCGTAACTGCTAGCAGACTTTTCGGTCATCCCCAGATCGCGATAGATCTCCGAAAGTTTTCGCGTTGCATCTTTCTGCACTACAAGATCGCCACTGGCATCTGCCTGTGAGATACTCTTTTCCAAATACGGTATGGCCGCCTGATAGTTGTCTTGTGCCACTAAAGCGTTGGCAATTTTGTAATTCTGTCTTTGTGGGGTGAGATCCTCTGCTGCATCGTCTTCGGATTTAATAACAGAAAGATCCAAAGAATCGAGCATGCTCAAGGTTTCTGTACGCAGTTTGATCTCCTTATCAAAATCTCTGTTGGCATTGTAAAAATCTGCCACCTTAGACTGCTCCTTGGCCGATCGCACTTCGCTCTCATCCGCAGCCAATTCCAAGGAATTTTCGAAATAATCATTAGCGATGTTTGGTGAACCTGCCGCCGCATAGGCCTCTCCGATCTTGGAATTCAAATTAGTGATCTTTGGAGTGATCAAGTGGTCTTTGGCCACTTGCAGACCGCGCTGGTAGTTATCGACTGCATTGTCAAGATCCCCGATGGCAATATAGGTGTCTCCTAAACCCTCGTAGACCTCTACCGTCTGATAATTGGTCAAATTCTTGTCCAACAGCTGCTGATAGGTCTGCAGACTCTCTTGATGATTCTTGTTATTTCGGTAGGTTCTAGCGAGTTTGATCTCTACGGCTATCTTTGGTAAGCTACGCAGACTGCTCTTGTAATTCTCTACCGCCAGGTCGTGTTGCAGCCAATAGTCGTTTATATCGCCTAAGGTCTCAAAGGCAATTCCATTTTGAGCTGGTGTTGGGCGTTGATCTCTTGTGGACTCTAAAGCTTGTGTCACGAATTCGATACTCTTTTTAGCATCTTGTTTAAGAAACATCCGGGCCGAATCCATATACTTGGGAAACACATTGACATAACCTTGTTGGCGAGACGAGAGCTTTTTCTTGCTTACGGCACTGCGTTCTGCAGCTGGGGCTTTTTTAACTAAAATGCGTACACTTTGATCATCCTGAATCTCGTAGTAAACCGTTTCAAAAGCATCGCTGGTCACTATTAATTGATCGCCCACCCGCGCGCGAATGCTAAAATCGCCCGCAGCATCGGTAGTGGTATATGCACCTCCTGCAATTTCAATATTAGCATTGCTAATGGGCTCTAACAATTCGTCGTCAAAGATGCTCCCTTTAAGTATAAAGGTCTCTCGTGGTTGTAATCGCGTTCTGCCATCGCTATTGGAATCGACCTGAGCGAGGCTCATCGGACTAAATCCAAGCAACACTAGAAAAAGTAATATATATGTGTATCTAGCAGACATATTGATGTAAACTTAGGCTTTTTTAAGCAGTAAAGAAAACTGCTCAGTGACCATAAATGCTAATATTAGGCCAAAATTGACCACTTGCCTAAAACTGCAATGAAGTTCCCTAATCGAATAGCCTAGTTGCCTCATTCTGCCTTTTTCCTTGCTACCCGCCCAGTTAGTTTTACAGCAGTAAAATAAATGATATCAAGATGAAACGAATTTTATTAGCAAGCTGTTTATTGAGTGTGATGCTTTTACCTTCATGTAAGGGAGAAGTAAACAACACCGACAACGAATTGGCAATAGCAAATCCGCTGCCAAAAACGGAACCTAACAAACACTTCATTAAGGTTGCGCTATTATTGGATACGAGCAATTCTATGGATGGTCTAATAGATCAAGCAAAGGCCCAGCTTTGGGAGATCGTTAATGAACTGTCATATGCCCGCTGTAAATCGGTTCAACCTAATTTGCAGATCGCACTCTACGAATATGGGAACGACGGCCTGCCGAGTCAAGAAGGACATATTAGACAGGTATTGAACTTCACCCAAGATCTGGACGAAGTCTCTAAAGAATTGTTCTCTTTGAGTACCAATGGCGGAAGCGAATATTGTGGTCAGGTAGTTCAGACCTCTTTAAATCAATTAGATTGGGGTAAAGATGCAGACGACCTAAAAATGGTCTTTATTGCAGGAAATGAGCCATTCACTCAAGGTCGAGTGAGTTATAAAGATGCCGCACAAGATGCCAAAGAAAAAGGCGTGGTAGTTAACACTATTTTTTGCGGAGATTTTAATCAAGGTGTACACAGCAAGTGGAAGGACGGTGCAGATCTTACTTATGGAGACTATATGGCAATAGACCACAACCAGCGCACGGTGCACATTGCTTCTCCTTATGACGATGTGATCTTGCAATTGAACCTCAAACTCAATCAGACCTATGTGCGCTATGGCAAAGTAGGTTATGCAAAGGCACAACAACAAGCCGTACAGGATAGCAATGCAGAATCCTATGGGAAAGCCAATGCCGTAAGTAGAACTGTAAGCAAAGGAAGTGGCATGTATAAGAATACCACTTGGGATCTTGTAGATGCATTAGAGGCCGATGAAGATTTTGAACTGGAAGAACTCGAAGAAGAATACTTGCCAGAGGAATTAAAAGGTAAATCTGCAGCAGAGATAAAAGCGTATGTAGATAAACAGGCAGCAGCGAGAGCTGAGATCCAGAAAGAGATCCAGAAGCTCAATGAAAAGCGACGTCTTTACATAGCAGAAAAGCAAAAAGAAGAAGGTACCAACGGCTTAGGTAATGCCATGTTGGAAGCTATTAAGAAACAAGCGGAAAAGAAAAACTATACCTGGGAACGATAAGCGTTCTTAGAAAATAAAAAGCCCCGACTCATCGGGGCTTTTTTTATTAGTTGATCGCAGGACAATTACAATCGTATTCTTCTCTGCGTTTTCCAAAGTCGAATCCTACAGTAAGCTGATGGAAACCACCGGTATCAAATCGGACCGTTCCAATCTGATAAGAGTAAGTATAGGCAAACAACCATTGACCGTAGTTCACACCTACAACAGGCGTGATCAGTTGCAGTTTCTGATCGCCAATATTTACACCGTCTAAGAATTCAGCTCCGTCAAAACTTCTGCGGTAAGACAATGCTCCCCAAACCTGACCAAAGTCAACTTCTTTATAGGCTTTAAAGTTTAGGTCTACGAACTTTTCACCTGTGCGCTCAGTAAGCTGAAACAAGGTAGATGGTTCAAAGGTCCACCCGGTATAGCGCGTAGCAAAGGTATAGGCTGCAGATAGCAAATAACGTCTCTGGTTTGCGGATTCGAAATCCTCAGAAAACAATCCTCTGTTTCTAAATATCAAGTTCTTTACCGTAAAGTGGGCAGAGAAATCTAAAAAGTTATAAGAAGCTCCTACGTCTACATTAAAGTATGACGAACTTTGAATGATCCCCGCAATAACAGGGTCAAAGTCATTGAGATCAAAATTTGTTTCATCTAAGGTAGATTGCACCAAGCCCGCACTCAATCCAAAGGAAAGCTGATTCAGATCCACTGGAGATCTTGAAAACATAATGTGGTGTGCATAGGTGAGGTATCCACCCGTCTGAGCGTGGTATCCGTTTTGGTCATTGAATAAGATCGCTCCTATTCCCGACTGATCTCCCAATCTGGCGTTAAAGGCCAGGGTCTGCAAATTCGGAGCATCATTCTGATCAAACCACTGCTGTCTGGCAGAAAGCCTGATCTGATTGCTGTTTGCAGCTCCCGCCATAGATGGATGCAGTAGGTACAGATTGTCCGATAGGTAATCTGAATACACAGGAATTCCTTCCTGGGCGTTCATTATACCGCATACAAGTAGGGCAATAATTGGGGATAATTTCTTCAAGTTCATGCAATTATCTTTTTAAGGTAAAGTGTCCTCTAAATTCTTTTTCAACTTCGTCTTCATCATAGATCACCTGGAACCAGTAGTCGCTAGATGGCATCGGGTTTCCGTTGTAGGTTCCATCCCAGCCTGGACCCAGTGGACTCAGCTGCTTGAGTAACTTTCCGAATCTGTCAAATATATAAATTTTTGCCGTAGGGTTACTGGCGATTCCTATGATGTTCCACGTATCGTGATAGCCGTCTTGGTTCGGGGTGAAGAACAGGGGATAGTCGATCACACCCACCGGGATACTCACGCTTCCACATCCGTTCTGATCCACTATGGTCACTATATGATCTCCCGGACTCACATTGGTGAACAAACCACTCTCCTGAAGCGGCCCGTCATCCAACTGGAAGAAGTACACGCCCAGTCCGCTAGCCTCCGCCTGGATCTGATGATCGTCTGCAAAGGCGTTGGTGATCACCTCGGCACTGAATGTGGTCGGTGGCGAGGATACCGTTACCGTGGTCGAGGCCTCTGCGCTACATCCCAAGCCGCTGGTGGTCTCCGTTGCAATAACCGTATAAGTTCCTCCTGCTCTGGCTACAATGCTCGAAGTGGTCTCTGGCAATGGATTGCCGTTTAAGAACCACTCAAAAGTATAGTCCAGGTCACTAAGACCCGTGTTTAGTACCGGTGGGGAAGCTTCGCCCGATTCGTTCTGGATCGGATTGCCAAACTCATCCACACACAGTCTGTAACTGTCCTCCAAGCTGATCACCGGTAGTGGTGATACCTCTAGGGTGAGTGTGGTGATGGCAAAACAGCCCGTGTCCGTATTGGTCACTCGGGCCCAGATCACCTGTGGGTTCTCTGTGTTGATATAACTGTCCGGTAGTGCATTGTCTCCCGTAGTGGCGTCTGCATCACTGGCGTGGTAGCTAACCACATAGATCACCGGATCTTGTCCGCCCAGTATCTCTGCATCTTGGGTAGAGAGAGTAAACTCTCCGATGCCGTCCGTGCCGTCGCCTACATTATCACAAATGCGGTACACCGCTGCTGGCGCAGTGGCCGTGGCGCCTTCTCTAACCTCGATGTTAAAGCTCTGCGTGGCCGAGTAACAGCCCGTTACCGTATTGGTAATGCGTACATAGATCGTCTGTGGGTTGGTCACATTCACAAAGGCCTCTGGCGTGGCAATGGCGTTGATGCCTGCATCGGCATCGGCCTCTACCTCGTGGAAGGTCACCTGTAAGTCTGTAGGATCTTGTCCGCCTAGGATCTCTGGGATCTTCGTGTTTAGATCAAAGGTCGCTACCCCGTCGGTGGCTACCTCACAGATGATATAATCACTCACCTCCGGAGCCTCCGGTAGTGGATGCACTATAATCGGTAACTCTACCAAGGTAAAGCAGCCTGTGGTATCATTGGTAATGCGTACCCAGATGATCTGTGGTGTCTCTATATTGCTGTAGGCCGTCGGATCGGCTATGGCCAAGAGTGGATCGCCTATCCTAGCATCGGCCTCAGTTTCATAATAACTCGCCGATACTCCTGGCTCTCCGCCTATGATCTCTGCCTCTCTTTGGGTTAGGTCTATAACCTCTATCCCATCGCCTACCGTTACTTCATCACACACCGCTATCGGATCTGGATCCGTGTTCGGTGATGGATTAGGCAATACCCGTATCGTTAAGGTAGTGAACGACACACAGCCTGTGTCACCGTCCGTTACTCGTACCCAGATCGTCTGTGGGTTCACCGTGTTGGTGTAGTCCGTAGCTGGGTCAATGGCGTTGGTATCGTCTTGAGCGTCCATCTCTGTGGTGTAGTACTGTACCAGTAAGCCTGGAGCTCCTAGGGTAATGTCGTCTTCTGCCTGAGTCAGATCAAAACTTGCAAAACCGTCTGCGGTCTCATCGTCACAACGCTCCAAAGCATCCAGATCGCCTGGCGCTGCAATAACCGGCGGTAGACTCACAATCAGCTCAAAGCTACCCACACTCGCGCAGCCCGTTACTGGGTCAAATAAGCGTACCCAGATCGTCTGCGGATTGGTCGTGTTCACAAAGGCCGCTGGCGTTACTATTGGCATCACCCCGGCCAAGGCGTCTGCCTCGCTTAGGTGATAAGTAAGATCCAGCGTCGCTGGGTCTTGGCTGCCGTAGATCTCCGGATCTTTGGTGGTTAGATCAAACACCGCGATGCCGTCATCGTCGTCGTCACAGATCACATAGTCTTCGATCTCCAGAGGTAGCTCTGGGGAATTCAGTACAATAAGCTCCAACTCTACAATGGTAAAGCAGCCTGTTAGGGTGTTCTCTACCCTAGCGTATACGATCTGGCTGTAGGCCACAATGTTCGCATAAGGCGAGCTAAGTGGGAACAGATCGGCCTGCGCGTCTGCCAAGGTCTCGTGGTAGCTCACCACTACATCCGGCTCGCCGTTAATGATCTCTACGTCTCTATCGGTGAGTATAAAACTATCTACAAAACCGTCGTTGTCCGCATCACAGATCTCTATTGGAGTAGGATCTGGGGTTGGACTCGGTTGTGGGTTTACGCGTAAGTCTAAGGTAACCACATCGCTTACAAAACAGCCCGTGTCTGGATCCTCTACCCGTACGTAGATCGTCTGTGGGTTGCTCGTGTTGGTGTAGGGACTCGTCAGTGGGTTGTCTCCCGTGTCTGCATCCGCGGCCGTCTCGTGGTAGGTCACTATCAGCGAAGTGTCGCCTCCTGTGATCTCTGGGGTGGCCAACTCCAAGTCAAACTCCTCAACCTCGTCGCCCGGATTGTTCACATCACAAAGCTCCAAAGGCGCCGGTGGGAAAACCTCCGGTGGGAAGTTTACAATCAGCTCTAAGGTCGTGGTTGCCGTACACAAATTCGTGTTGTCGGTAACCAATACAAAGACCGTCTGTGGGTTGGTCAAGTTCGTATAGGCCGTAGCAGGAGCGATCAGCGAAGTGAAGGCCGCATCCTCATAGTATTCTACCGTATAGTCCGCAGGGTCCAAACCGTCCAAGATCTCTGGGTCCTTCACCGTTAGGTCAAACACCACTATGCCATCGTCGTTGTCATCACAAGCCAGTAAGGGCTCCGGATCTACGATCTGTGGCGTGTCTAAGACGATCAAGACTAACTCTACAATATTGAAACAGGCATCACCCGTAGTCACTGCATTTTCAACACGTGCATATACCGTTTGTGTACCAAACACAATATTGTTATACGGACTCGTTAATGGCAGCACACCATTTGTCGCGTCTGCGAAGGTCTCGTGATAGGTCACAATGACATCAGTAGCTCCACCAGTAATCTCCAATGTAGCATCTTCTAAGGTAAAGACTCCGAAGCCATCATTGTCAGGATCACAATACTCCAAAGGCGTTGGAGTAATCGCGGTCGGCGCATCTAAAACCTCTAAGTCTAAAGTTGTAGTTGCATAACACCCTGTTGTAACCGATTCTACGCGAACGTAGATAGTTTGTGGGTTCGTTACATTGGTATATAAAGTCGGAAGCGGTGCAGTACCTGTATCTGCATCGGCCAATGTCAAATAAAAACTTACAGCAAGATCCACAGCTCCACCAGTAATCTCTGGGATCTTAACCGTTAAGTCAAATTCCGTGAAACCATCGGCAACTCCAGTATCACAAAGCACATAAGGTTCCGGATCTACCGGTACCGGATCTGGTGGGTTATTGATCACAAAAGGTCCCGGGATAACTTCTGAACAGTCGTTTAAAGTAATGGTTACATCTGTCACTGTTCCGGCTAAAACACCTCCAACAACAACTGTACCTGTAGCATCCGCAGTAAAAGCTACCGCCGCTATAGGCGTCCCGTCTAAGGTATAGCCAATATCATAGGTAAAACCAGCAGTAAGCCCTGTAACCGTAATAGTACCACCCGGGCCACAAATTGTGGAGTCGGTAACACTAACTGCAGGGGTTAAAATAGGATCGTTTAGAACATACGGCCCCGGATCTACAGTAACACAAGGTGTAGATTCAACCGTAATATCCGTGTAAGTTCCATCGTCTAATCCGCCTACAACAATGACTCCAGTGGCATCAGAAGTATAGGCAACTGGCCCAACCACTACTCCGTCTACAGTATAGGTGATAAAATAGGTTGTTGATGGATCTAGACCACTTAAAGTAAGAGCCCCGTCAGAATCACAAAGCACAAGATCTGTGGTCGCTACCGTAAAGGTGATCGGTGGGTAGGTAATTGTATACGGCCCTGGATCGACAATAGAACAGGCCCCTTGTTCCACAGTAACATCGGTATATGTTCCTTGCGGAAGGCCAGTGATAATAATATTTCCAGAGGCATCAGTGGTGTAGGTCACAGGCCCTACAACTACACCATCTACAGTGTAAGTAATATCATATGCTTCGGATGGATTCAAGCCAGCAATGGTCAAGGTTCCATCTGGAGTACAGGTGGCTGGATCTGTAGTAGTAACCGTAAAGGCAAAGCCTGGATAGGTCAAAATGTAAGTACCTCCATCGAAAGAATCACAACCCCCGAGAGACACATTGATCAAGGTATAAGTTCCTTGATCTAAACCAGTGATGATAAACTCCCCTGCAGCATCCGTAGTATAGCTAACAGGACCAACTGTTACCCCGTCTACAGTGTAGGTGACGTCATAAGTTGTAGAAGCCGCCAAACCTGAGAATGCCAAAGTACCATCGGCGGTACAACCAGTTGGTTGTGTTGGTGTAACCGCGTACAATGGAGCACCTGGATCTATCAATGTTACTACATCTGCAGCCATAAAATCACAACCCAAGGCATTGGTCAGCGCGAACATATCGTAAACGCCTGCATCTAATCCGGCAATGACTATATTTCCAACTGCGTCAGAGGTTAGAGAAAGTGGACCAACTGGAACACCGTCGTCCTCGTAGGTTACATCATATGTTGTAGAAGGAACCAAATTGGTAATGGTAATGAATCCATCGCTAGCCCCACAAGCTGTAGGATTGGTTCCGGTAAATCGAATCAAAGAAGGAGTGGTTACAATTCCTGTTCCGGTAAAGTCGGCAAAGGTGTACCAGTACACAAAAGATTGCGATTCCCCTGGATTCAAGGTACCAATATTAAAGGCTATCGAGATAGCTTCATCTGCAGTATTGGTCGCTCCTTCGGTTTGTGTAAAACCAATTCCATTCCAGATATCAGAAGGGTCTCTGTTCGCAAATCCTCCAAAGGTCACTCTTGATCTGTTGTCACTGGCATAAAAACACACATTGGAACCGTCTGCGTCAGGTTCAGAGGCTGCAAGTGGATCTTGAAATGCACATACAAATGCAATTGGATCGAGTGCATCTGCTTGGGCGATGATCTCGTTATCGGTAGTAAAACTTCCGTTAATTGATTGGTTGTTGTCTGGATCCACATTGTGCATCCAAAAGATATCGTTCTTAGGTGTCGCTCCAATATTGGTAAGTATGGTCTCCATCTGAATAAAGAGTCCAAAACCAGTCACAATAACACGGCGATCTATGCGAATATCGTCTATCTGACCAGACCAATTGATAACCGCCAGCTCCCCACTACAAGGGTCGGCTTCAATTCCTGCGGAGGTAATAGCCCCTGGAATATCAAAAATTGGTGGCGGTGAACCAGTCGAAGCCCTGTTATTATTATAGGCAATACCGTCTATCTCGATCGCAAAGCCCTCCTCCGGAGAACCTGGCGTGAAATAACAACCGTCATAATCTACCCAGCCGTCACGTTGTGGGTTTGCTATGTATCCAAAAAGATTGTTTCCAATATCTCTCGGGTCGTGGAAAAAGGGCGGAGCCAAACCGGCCGGAGCTCCAAAGACTCCATTTTGAGCAAGTCCTACCTCCATATAAGAACCACGTGCAAAGGCAACATCGCCCACCATCATGGCTTCTAAATCACCATTACCTATGATACATTGAATATTAATATCATTAGAACTAGAACAACCAGAAGCATCGGTAACCGTTAAAGTAACATCGTAAATTCCATTGGCAGCATATGCGTGGTTTACCGTTGTTCCAGTGTCTGTGGCACCATCACCAAAATCCCAATTATAAGTTGCTCCAGTACCGTCCACACCGAAAGTTCCACTTCCGTTAAATGTGATCACATCTAAAGGATCGGCCACAATAACGCCGCCAACGTCGGCAGGGGTGGATCCATCCCAGTTGGCAGTCACCAACTGACAACAGCTGATATTGGCATTCCATCCGGCACCGAAAATCACAGCATCAGAAACAAAGCGTATCGTAAGGCATCCGGATACATCTGTAGTCTCTACAAAGCCAGGACTAGCTGCTCCGGTAAAAGTACCTATCAGCGGAGAGGCTGTGGAAGGACCGTCATAGATCTCCATAAAATCTCCTACGGCCAAATTGAAAGCGGTAAAATCCAATTCAATTCCAAGCCCAGGAATATCTGAACAAAGCGTTATTGTAAAATCTTCATTGTTAGAATAAGCACCAGCGGTTCCTCCGGAGTCCGTAAAATTTCCAATACAAGTATTGAAGGTTCCGTCTTGCATTAAGATGGTCTGGGACCAACCAACATAAGAAAGACAGAAAAAGAGGAGTAAAACAAGCTTTTTCATGGTAGGTAGTTTAGCTTTCAAATATATCGATCATTCTTCGGCACGAAGGCAAAAGTTAAACAAAATCTATGACTAACACCTTTTATTAACATATTTCTGGACCAAGTATTACCTTTTCAAGCTAAAGTGGCCTCTAAACTCTTTATTTACACCGTCTTCCTCATAGATCACCTGGAACCAGTAGTCGCTAGATGGCATCGGGTTTCCGTTGTAGGTTCCATCCCAGCCTGGACCCAGTGGACTTAGCTGCTTGAGTAACTTTCCGAAGCGATCGTAGATATAGATCTGCGCCGTCGGATTGCTCGCTATTCCTATGATGTTCCACGTATCGTGATAGCCGTCTTGGTTCGGGGTGAAGAACAGCGGATAGTCGATCACGCCCACCGGGATACTCACGCTTCCGCATCCGTTCTGATCCACTATGGTCACTATATGATCTCCCGGACTCACATTGGTGAACAAACCACTCTCCTGCAGCGGCCCGTCATCCAACTGGAAGAAGTACACGCCCAGTCCGCTAGCCTCCGCCTGGATCTGATG
This sequence comes from Gilvibacter sp. SZ-19, assembly GCF_002163875.1. Lineage (GTDB taxonomy): Bacteria > Bacteroidota > Bacteroidia > Flavobacteriales > Flavobacteriaceae > Gilvibacter. Next base: position 811,223 of record NZ_CP019333.1, read on the forward strand.
ATCGTCTGCAAAGGCGTTGGTGATCACCTCGGCACTGAATGTGGTCGGTGGCGAGGATACCGTTACCGTGGTCGAGGCCTCTGCACTACATCCCAAGCCGCTGGTGGTCTCCGTTGCAATAACCGTATAAGTTCCTCCTGCTCTGGCTACAATGCTCGAAGTGGTCTCTGGCAATGGATTGCCGTTTAAGAACCACTCAAAAGTATAGTCCAGATCACTAAGGCCCGTGTTTAGTACCGGTGGTGAAGCTTCGCCCGATTCGTTCTGGATCGGATTGCCAAACTCATCCACACACAGTCTGTAACTGTCCTCCAAGCTGATCACCGGTAGTGGTGATACCTCTAGGGTGAGTGTGGTGATGGCAAAACAGCCCGTGTCCGTATTGGTCACTCGGGCCCAGATCACCTGTGGGTTCTCTGTATTGATATAGCTGTCCGGTAGTGCATTGTCTCCCGTAGTGGCGTCTGCATCACTGGCGTGGTAGCTAACCACATAGATCACCGGATCTTGTCCGCCCAGTATCTCTGCATCTTGGGTAGATAGGGTAAACTCTCCGATGCCGTCCGTGCCGTCGCCTACATTATCACAAATGCGGTACACCGCTGCTGGCGCAGTGGCCGTGGCGCCTTCTCTAACCTCTATGTTAAAGCTCTGCGTGGCCGAGTAACAGCCCGTTACCGTATTGGTAATGCGTACATAGATCGTCTGTGGGTTGGTCACATTCACAAAGGCCTCTGGCGTGGCAATGGCGTTGATGCCTGCATCGGCATCGGCCTCTACCTCGTGGAAGGTGATCTCCAAGTCCGTTGGATCTTGTCCACCTAGGATCTCTGGGAGCTTCGTGTTTAGATCAAAGGTCGCTACCCCGTCGGTGGCTACCTCACAGATGATATAATCACTCACCTCCGGAGCCTCCGGTAGTGGGTGCACTATAATCGGTAACTCTACCAAGGTAAAGCAACCTGTGGTATCGTTAGTAATGCGTACCCAGATGATCTGTGGTGTCTCTATATTGCTGTAGGCCGTCGGATCGGCTATGGCCAAGAGTGGATCGCCTAGTGTAGCATCGGCCTCAGTTTCATAATAACTCGCCGATACTCCTGGCTCTCCGCCTATGATCTCTGCCTCTCTTTGGGTTAGGTCTATAACCTCTATCCCATCGCCTACCGTTACTTCATCACAAACCTCTATCGGATCTGGATCCGTGTTCGGTGATGGATTAGGCAATACCCGTATCGTTAAGGTAGTGAACGACACACAGCCCGTGTCCCCGTCCGTTACTCGTACCCAGATCGTCTGTGGGTTCACCGTGTTGGTGTAGTCCGTAGCTGGGTCAATGGCGTTGGTATCGTCCTGAGCGTCCATCTCTGTGGTGTAGTACTGTACCAGTAAGCCTGGAGCTCCTAGGGTAATGTCGTCTTCTGCCTGAGTCAGATCAAAACTTGCAAAACCGTCTGCGGTCTCATCGTCACAACGCTCCAGAGCATCCAGATCGCCTGGCGCTGCAATAACCGGTGGCAAGCTCACAATCAGCTCAAAGCTACCCACACTCGCGCAGCCCGTTACTGGGTCAAATAAGCGTACCCAGATCGTCTGCGGATTGGTCGTGTTCACAAAGGCCGCTGGCGTTACTATTGGCATCACCCCAGCCAAGGCATCTGCCTCGCTTAGGTGATAAGTAAGATCCAGCGTCGCTGGGTCTTGGCTGCCGTAGATCTCCGGATCCTTGGTGGTTAGATCAAACACCGCGATGCCGTCATCGTCGTCGTCACAGATCACATAGTCTTCGATCTCCAGAGGTAGCTCTGGGGAGTTCAGTACAATAAGCTCTAGCTCTACAATGGTAAAGCAGCCCGTTAGAGTGTTTTCTACTCTAGCGTATACGATCTGGCTGTAGGCCACAATGTTCGCATAGGGCGAGCTAAGTGGGAATAGATCGGCCTGCGCGTCTGCCAAGGTCTCGTGGTAGCTCACCACTACATCCGGCTCTCCGTTAATGATCTCTACGTCTCTATCGGTGAGTATAAAATTGTCTACAAAACCGTCGTTGTCCGCATCACAGATCTCTATTGGAGTAGGATCTGGGGTTGGACTCGGTTGTGGGTTTACGCGTAAGTCTAAGGTAACCACATCGCTTACAAAACAGCCCGTGTCTGGATCCTCTACCCGTACGTAGATCGTCTGTGGGTTGCTCGTATTGGTGTAGGGACTCGTAAGTGGGTTGTCTCCCGTGTCTGCATCCGCGGCCGTCTCGTGGTAGGTCACTATCAAAGAAGTGTCGCCTCCTGTGATCTCTGGGGTAGCCAACTCCAAGTCAAACTCCTCAACCTCATCGCCCGGATTATTCACATCACAAAGCTCCAAAGGCGCCGGTGGGAAAACCTCCGGTGGGAAGTTTACAATCAGCTCTAAGGTCGTGGTTGCCGTACACAAATTCGTGTTGTCGGTAACCAATACAAAGACCGTCTGTGGGTTGGTCAAGTTCGTATAGGCCGTAGCAGGAGCGATCAGCGAAGTGAAGGCCGCATCCTCATAGTATTCTACCGTATAGTCCGCAGGGTCCAAACCGTCCAAGATCTCTGGGTCTTTAACCGTTAGGTCAAACACCACTATGCCATCGTCGTTGTCGTCACAGGCCAGTAACGGCTCAGGATCTGCGATCTGAGGCGTGTCTAAGACGATCAGTTGGAGTTCCACGATGACAAAACAATCTTCTACCAAAGGAGTTTCCACTCTTGCATAGATGGTCTGAGTTCCAAATACGATATTGTTGTAAGGACTTGAAAGTGGAAGCAATCCGCTTTCAGCATTAGCCTCTGTTTCGTGATAGCTAACCGTAAGTGTTGGGTCGCCACCAGTAATTTCTAAGGTTGCATCTTCTAGGTTGAATTCACCAAAACCGTCATTATCAGGGTCGCAATACGTCAGTGGTTCGGGCGTCATAGCGGCATCAGGATTCACTACGATCAACTCCAAAGGTTGCACTCCGTAGCAACCCGTAGAAGAATCATCGACACGAACGTAGATGATCTGTGGGTTCACCACATTGGTATAAATAGGCGGCAGTGGATCCACCCCTGCCTCAGCATCAGCATCACTAAAGTAATACTGCACAGAATAGAACGGATTCCCATCTATGATCTCTAGGTTATTTACGGTAAGATCGAACTCTGTAAAGCCATCTATCACATCATCCTCACAAAGCGCATATGGTGTAGGCACCGTAAAGAGCGGTCTGGCGATTACAAATAGATCGAACTGTCCCAATTGCACACATTCTTTTGAATCTTCAGTACGCACATAGATGGTCTGCGGATTGGTGACATTGTTATAAGCATCTGCTGGAGTGATTGGCGCAGCTCCTACGGCAGCATCTCCAGGTGTGGTATGATAAGTAATGGTAAGCCCTGTCGGGTCTGGAACAACTACAGTATCGTAAATAGTAAGATCAAAGGTCGTAGAACCGTCGGCTATTGGGTCGTCGCAAAGTTCAATACGATCAAAAGTTCCAATATCTGTTGCTGGAAGCACTATAAGTTCCAACTCCGTAGTAGAGAAACATCCGGTGATCGAATTCTCAATACGCGCAAAAACGATCTGCGGATTGGAAACGTTCGCATATGGAGAAACTAAGGCAGTTGCCGGATCTCCAACCTCAGCCTCAGCTAAGGTCAAATAGTAGTTCACAAATACATCAGGTTGCCCACCGATAATGTCTGCATCTGCAAGGGTCAGATCGAACAAGGCCACGTCGTCTGCATCATTATCACAACGCTCCAATGGTGTTGGCGGGAAGGCTGTCGGTGGAGCGTAAACAATAAGTTCCATCGGTGTCGTATCATGACAGCCGGTAGTACTATCGTCAATTCTCGCATAGATGATCTGCGGGTTCGAAGTATTGGTGTAAGGAGAAACCAATGCTCCTGTTGCTGCATCGGCATCGGCCTCTGTTAAATAATAAGTTACACTTAGCGTTGGATCTCCCCCGGTGATCTCCGGATCCTTTACCGTGAGGTCAAAAGGCGCAAAACCGTCTAGAACAGCATCGTCACAAATACCCAAAGGTGTAGGCGGCGTAAAAATAGGAAGCGGTAATACTTCAAGATCAAAGAGACCAATGGTCACACAACCGTCTGAATTAACTACTCGCACATAGATGGTCTGCGGATTGGAAGTGTTCGTATACGCATCTGCCGGAGTGATTGCAGGGGTTCCTGCGGAGGCATCCGCAGCAGTCTCATGGTAAGTGATATCTAGCCCTGTCGGATCCGCAGCGATCTCAAAATCCCAAAGAGTAAGATCAAATACGGTGAATCCGTCTGCTACATCGTCGTCGCAAAGTTCATAGGTTGGAAGTGGAGTTGCCAAGATCACGATCAGTTCCAACTCGGTAACATCATAACAACCCGTAACCGCATTTTCAATTCTGGCATAGACCGTTTGAGGACTTGTAACATTGGTATACGGACTTGGTAGCGCTGTGGCCGGATCTCCAGCTTCTGCTTCTGCCAAGGTGAAATAGTAGTTTACAAAGACCCCAGTTTGACCACCAATAATATCGGCATCGGCCTGGGTAAGATCAAACTCATCGATCCCATCCGTGTCGGTATCACATTCCTTAAGCGAGACCGGAGGATTCGCAAATGGCGTGTCCAAGACAACCAGATCAAAAGACTCGATCACAAAACAGCCTGTCGCAGCAACTTCTATACGCGTCCAGATGGTCTGCGGGTTAGTGGTATTGGTATACAACAATGGCAAGGCCGGAGCACCGGCTTCTGCATCTGCCAAGGTTAAGTAGTAACTCACGTTGAGTAAAGGATCGTCTGCCGTCATGGCCGTGGTTACAGTACTTAGATCAAATTCGGTGGAATCGTCTAGCACATCGTCATAGTCACAAAGCTCATAATTGACTGGTGGCGTATAAACAGGTAGCGGATTGATGATCAGATCAAATTGCCCAACTATAGAACAACCGTCTGTGTTCTCTAAGCGGACATATATGGTCTGCGGATTGCTTACATTGGTGTAAGCATCTGCTGGCGTAATTGGCGAAGTAGCCGCGTCTGCATCTGCTAATGTTTCGTAATAATTGATGGTGAGATCGGTAGGATCTGCAGTGACTTGGGTATCCCAAGAAGTGAGATCGAAGACAAAAAAGCCGTCGGTATCATCGTCACAGACCACAAAGTTTGGAATAGGATCTGCCAAGACAGGAGTGTCGTAAACTATGAGCTCTAGCTCGACTATATTGAAACAACGCGTAATATCGTTTTCCAATCGCGCATAGACCGTTTGTGGGTTAGTAATGTTGGTGTAAGGGCTCGCCAAAGCTGTTCCTGTTCCACCGGCTTCTGCATCGGCTGTGTTAAGATAGTAACGAACACTAACCCCGGTTGCACCATCGATGATCTGCGCATCGGCATCGGTTAAGGTGAAATCGGCAAAACCGTCGTTGTCGTCATCGCAAATGGTAAGCGGATCCGGAATACCCGGCACCGGTGCTGGGAAGAATTCTACAAGTACTTCGTCGGATACGGTACAACCCGAGGCAAAGATCGCCTCCAAACGATAAAGTCCGGGAGTATCAATGACAATGGTCGGTAAAGTTGCTCCAGGAATTGGATCGAAAACCCCTGTTGTATCGTTAAAGATGTACCACTGATAGGTGGCTCCAGGAGAACCTCCACCAGAACTCAAGGCAATGGTCTCGCCCTCGCAAGGCGCAGATCCGTCCGAGATCAAAATATCGTCTCCTAAATTAATATCGATGTCAAAACTACCCGCTTCTATAAATACAGCTGCGTCGTACAAGTCGTCTTGATTGTCTGCAATAACCAGTTTTATGTTGTAGGGATCGCCTGGAGTAACCATTCCCATCGCGGTAAGCACTGTGGTTTGCCCATTAAAATCAATCGGGGCTGTGGTCTCGTCTGCAAAGGGTAAAAAGTTATACGTATCAAAATAGATCTCATTGACCGCCGCACAAAAACCAGGAACTTCGGGCCTGATGTTGGTTACCTGAATAGGAATTGCCGTTCCGGGCAAAACTGCCAGATTCTCCACCACACCAGTAGCTGTGTTGGTCAAGATAAACGCAAAGGAATCCGAAAAGCTACATTCGAAATTCTGATTGTACTCCTCCGAAGCGAAAATAAAATCAAAAGCGATCTCGGGAATAGAAGGCACAAAGTCAAATTGGATGTAAGAAGCATTGTTAAGTTCTCCAAGTGGGATGCCTAAAATTGCAGCTAAGTCCGCATCACCTGGCCAACCTCCCGCTCCTAGGATCTCATCGTTAGGGCCTTCTGCCTCCTCTGCAGACCCCGTAGTCAATATAACTCCCTCTGCAAATGGAAAACCACTCCCCTCAGCGTTGAAATAACCAATCCCGTTCACATCGCCAAAATCGGTTCCGGTACTTGAGGTATAATTCGAACTCTCGGCACAAGGACTATCGATCAAAATATCTTCTACCAGCTCTTGAACCGTATAGGTGGTGGTATCTACATTAATAAAGGGGGATAAGGGAATATCCGAAGGCAAAATACAGCTAATGGCAGCTTCCCAACCGGCTCCAAAGACCACCGCATTAGACTGAAATCGTATAGTTAAACAACCCGTTGTAGTAGCAGGGCTCGTATAAACTGTTCCCGGAGAAGTTGGGCCGCTAAACGAACCTATTACCGTACCCGTAGTGTCTGGGCCGTCGTAAATGGTCATTACATCGCCTCCTGTTTCTGTGGCAAAGACGCTAAAATCCAAAGTAATTGCCATTCCAGCTGTGTCTGGACAAAGCGTTATGGTGAAATCTTCACTGTTACCGTAGGGAGCAGCTGTTCCACCAGAATCGACAAATGTTCCTGTGCAGGTGTTGAAAGTACCATCCTGCATGACAATGGTTTGCGAAAAACCATATAGCGTAGCCAGGAGGAAAAAGAGGGGAAATAAGAGCTTTTTCATCGCGTTGGTCGGTTGTTAGTTATAACGGCAGGCCCTGACCCTGAGGGTAAAGGAGCCTTGCAAGTAACTGAGATATATTGACAATCGCAATAAAATCAGCCGCTAAAACGGGGAAAAAAGCTGAATATTCTTAAACCCACTTTTGCTTAACCGTTACATATAGAACAGTTTAAACACAAAAAACCCGAATTATTTAACATTCAAGCTTTTCATTAAAGTTCAGTGTTTCGTTTTAAAGAGAGATCCGATATGTAAAATCTACATGAAATCGGCATCGAATTAAGTCTAAAAATTGAATTACAAGGGAGGCATTTCGTAATTTTGCAAAAAATAATTTCTGATGGAAACTCGTCGCGTTACAATAGAACCAACTTCGCAACCCACTATAGTCAAATTTGTTACAGATACCTTCTTGACACAGTCGGAAAGTTTTGAATTTGCGAATATAGATCAAGCCGGGCGCAGTCCTCTGGCTAAAGAGTTGTTCTTCTTGCCTTTTGTAAAGACCGTTTATGTATCTCAGAACTTTGTGGCTATTGAACGCTACAACATTGTGGAGTGGGCCGATGTACAGGACCAAGTAGCAGAGCAGATCGCTGCCTATTTAGATTCAGGAAAACCCGTGATAACTAAAGCAGAAGCTCCAAAGAATGTACCTGTTTCGGTCTATGCCGAGGTAACTCCGAACCCTTCGGTAATGAAGTTCGTAGCCAACAAGACCTTGGTGAACGATACTTACGAATTCAAGACCTTGGAATCTGCAAAGAATGCACCTTTAGCCTTGCGCTTGTTCCGTTTTCCATTTGTGAAAGAGGTCTTTATGAGCGGGAATTATATTTCTATTATGAAACTCGACGGAATTGAGTGGCAAGAAGTAACTCAAGAATTGCGTGACTTCATAACTCAGTATGTTGCTCAAGGCAAGACCATTTTAGACGATGCGATCTTGACCGAGGAGCGGCAGACCGAAGAAAAGATCGTACCCGTAAAACCACAAGAGCTAGAAGGCATTTCCAAAGAGATCGTGGAGATCTTGGATGAGTATGTAAAGCCCGCGGTAGCAGGAGATGGCGGAAACATCGCTTTTGATTCTTATGATGCTAACACCAAAACGGTGAAAGTTATTCTGCAAGGAGCCTGCAGTGGTTGCCCTTCTAGTACCGTGACCTTAAAGAATGGTATTGAGACCATGTTGCGAGAAATGCTCCAAGGAAAGGTATCTTACGTAGAAGCCATTAACGGTTAAAAACCACTTTTTTCGACCAAATACATCTCGTATAAAATTTAAGCCCTAGGCTGCTTAGTTGGTTTGGGGTCGCACTACTTTTGAGCTGAAATCACTAAACAAAAAAGTTATGGCAGTTTTAAAAGTTATCGAGGTATTATCTAATTCTAACACCAGTTGGGAAGATGCAACCAAGAACGCTGTGAAACAAGCGGGTAAAAGTGTGAAGAACATTCGTTCGGTATACGTGCAAGAGCAAAGTGCAATTGTAGACAAAGATGAGGTTACTGAGTTCCGAGTTAATGTTAAAATCACTTTCGAGGTCAAATAGACTTTGAAATTCGCTAAATTTATGCGCCAAAATCCTCGGGTTTTGGCGCATTTTAATTCTACCCATGTTCAGATCCTATCTCTTCTCTATCCTCACTGCACTGATCTTGCTAGCATGCAATTCAAATCCTAATACTGTGGAAGATTTCGCCTATACCAACGCTCTTATCAATGAAACCAGTCCGTATTTGTTGCAACACGCCCACAACCCTGTGGATTGGTACGCTTGGAACGACTCTACTTTGGCCAAAGCTAAACGCGAGAACAAACTAATGTTGATCAGCGTAGGTTATGCCGCTTGTCATTGGTGCCATGTTATGGAGCGTGAGTCTTTTGAAGATACCGCAGTTGCTGCCGTGATGAATGCGAATTTCATAAATATAAAAGTAGACCGTGAGGAACGCCCGGATGTAGATCAGATCTATATGAATGCCATTCAGCTCATGAAAGGTCGCGGGGGTTGGCCTCTTAATGTCATTGCGCTTCCTGACGGACGCCCTGTTTGGGCGGAGACCTATGTTCCTAAAGACGAGTGGAAACGAGCGCTTTCGCAAATACAGACCTTATACGAAGACAGTCCGGAACGTTTGGTAGACTATGCGGCTCGTTTAGAAGCCGGGATCAAATCTTTAGATCTGGTAGAAATAAATCGCAATGAGGTTGATTTTTCTGCCCTGAAAACCGACAGTATAGTGGCTGCCTGGAGCAATCGCTTTGACGATAAGGACGGAGGTATAGCTCAAGCTCCTAAATTCATGATGCCTAACAATTACCACTTCTTATTGCGTTATGCGGTAGAATCCAAGGACAAGGAATTGTTAGATTTTGTGCAGCTGACGCTTAAAAAAATGGCTTTTGGCGGCGTTTATGATCATGTTGGAGGTGGTTTTGCCAGATATTCTACCGACATGCGCTGGCACATACCGCACTTTGAAAAGATGCTCTATGACAATGGCCAACTGGTCAGCTTATACAGTGATGCTTATTTGGTAGACCCAAACCCGCTTTACAAGGAAGTGGTCTACGAGACTTTGCAATATGTGGCCGACGAGATGACCCATGAGTCTGGAGCCTTTTATTCTTCTTTAGATGCCGATAGTGAAGGCCCTAATGGGGAACTGGAAGAAGGTGCTTACTATATCTATACCGAAGCAGAGATCGACTCACTAATCACTGAGAAGCCTGCATTATTCAAAGAGTATTACAGCATAAACAATTACGGTAAATGGGAAGAGGAAAATGCCTATGTACTGATCAGACAACAAGCTGATCCAGAATTTACCGCTGCCCATCAGCTAGATCAAAACACCTTAGACGCGTTAAAATCAGGCTGGAAAAAAACCTTGCTCGATTATAGAAATACACGCCCGCGCCCAGGTTTAGACGACAAGAGTCTTACCTCTTGGAACGGTCTCATGCTAAAAGGTTATTTGGACGCCTATCGCGTGTTTAACGAACCGAAGTTTCTAGAGGCAGCAATAAAAAACGCGAACTTTATAAAGGACAAACAGCTCAAGGCCGATGGCGGTTTATGGCACAGCTTTAAGGATGGGAAAAGTACCATTAATGGCTACCTAGAAGATTATGCCAGTGTCATAGACGGATTCATTGCCATGTACGAGACCACCTTTGATGAGCAGTGGTTGAATTTGGCCAAATCGCTCTTGGAGTACGCCCAAGAACATTTTGGCTATACGGATTCTCGCCTCTTCTATTTCACCTCAGACCAAGACGCACAATTGGTAAGTCGTAGTATAGAGTACCGAGACAATGTGATACCTGCTTCTAACTCTATTATGGCGCATAATTTATTGAAGTTAGGCCATTATTTTGACCAACCGGATTGGATCAAAGACGCCCAAACCATGTTGCACAATGTATTGCCAGAAGTAGCTGCTTATCCGACTAGCTTTAGCAATTGGATGCAACTGGGGCGTAACTTTCAAAATGAGTTTTACGAATTGGTTGTGGTAGGACCGCAGGCTGAAGACGTTCTGGCCGAGATCAACAAAACTTACATCCCCAATAAAATGATTGCAGCCAGCACAACCGAGAGTGATGCTCCGCTGCTTAAAAATCGATTTATAGAAGGAGAGACCTTTGTTTACGTCTGTGTAAACAATACTTGTAAACTTCCTGTGAGAACTGCAGCAGAAGCCCTACCGCTAATGGGCTATTAACCCGGTTGAAAAGCCTTTAGATAATCGGGCTCAAAATAGGCCAGATCGGCAAAATCTCCAGCTTCGAATTTGGCCTGTGCCAAATCTATAAGCTCTTTTGCAGAGGGCAGCCTGTCGTTTATAAAATGTGCGTTCTTGTGCGAGCAAATAGCCGAGAACTTCTCATTGGCGGTGCCGATAAAAGTAACAGGTCCAGCTTCTAAGATCTCAGTAAAACTTTGCTGATCTAAAATTTGTGGTTGTACAGGAACTAGATTCTGATAGCTATGATCGTAAACGGCCGTGTAAGCCTCCATACGACGAGCGTCTAACATGGCTACCAAATGTCCTTCATCTGCATCCAACTGGCGCACTAAGCTGTCTAAAGTGCCGATAGTGATAAGGGGAATATCTAAAGCAAAGCACAGGCCTTTGGCCGCCGAAACACCAATTCTAAGCCCCGTATATGAGCCAGGCCCCGCACTCACAGCCACGGCCTGGAGATCATTTTGGGTTAAACCTGCCTCTTTTAAGATCTCGTCTATATAGACATGTAGTTTTTCTCCGTGAGAATACTTAGACCCGTAGTCCTCTTTGACCAGAACGGCTCCACTTGAATTGACAACAGCCACCGAACAATTCGTGGTGGCTGTCTCTAATGCCAGGATTACTGCCATAGTATTATTCTTCGATTTCTTCTGCTGGCGCTTCTGATTCTTCTTTTATTGCGTCACCACATTTAAGCAATTTGGTAACGGTATTGTATGGCCCAGTGACCACAACGTCTCCTTCTTGAAGACCAGAGATAATCTCAATATTGGAATCGTCTTGGATACCAGTCTCGACCACACGTAATTTTGCTTCTTCTCCAGCTTGCACGAATACGGTCTCAAACTTTTCCTGATCTCCAGATTCTGTTCTGCGTACAGCAGGGCCTTTAGTACAAGTCGTATCGGTCTTAACTACAATGGCACTGATAGGTACACCAATTGCTTTTTCTCGCTTGTTGGTAATAATATCTACCGTTGCAGTCATTCCAGGGCGGAACGGCGAATAGAATTCTGGTTTGCCTTCTAATAGATCCTGATAAGAACTATCTAGAATACGCACTTTTACTTTAAAGTTAGTCACCTGATCTGCGGTCAGTGTGCTTTCTGCGGAGTTCGCTATTTCTGTAACGATTCCTTTGAATTCGCGCTTCAGATAAGCATCTACCTCTACTATAGTTGAATCTCCAAGAGATACTTTTACAATATCGTTCTCGTTTACGTCTACCTCAACTTCCATATTGGAAAGGTCGGCTACGCGCAAGATCTCGGTACCTGCCATTTGCGCAGTTCCAACAACGCGCTCTCCAAGTTCAGCATCTAGTTTAGAGATGGTTCCATCCATAGGAGCGTAAATGGTCGTTCTACCTAAGTTATCACGACTCTGCTTTACAGAGGCGGCAGCACTTTGCACATTGTAATATGCCGATTGTTTGTTGGCTTGCGCTACTTCGTATTCTTGTACAGAACGGTCCCAGTCTTGCTTAGAGATCACCCCTTTTTCAAAGAGTGATTTGTTTCTGTTGTAGTTCAACTCAGCGTTCTTTAAACTCGCCTCCGCTTGTGATAGGTTAGCGCGAACACTTTGCAAACTCGCTTGCGATTGATTCAAGGCTGCCTGAATAAGGTCTGGATTAATGCGCAATAGCAAATCACCCTTTTTGACCTGTTGGCCTTCTTTTACCAAGAGTTCAATGATCTCACCAGAGACTTCAGAAGAGATCATTACTTCCACCTCTGGTTGAATTTTCCCAGTAGCGGCAACCGTCTCTACAATGTCGATCGGCTCAATTTTTGTCAGTTCCACTTTGCGGTAATCTCCGTCACCGCCAATGGTTCCAGATTTACGCAGCATCACTAAGGCAATAAGCCCTACGACTACCAGTGCAACTATGATGATTAGTGTCTTTTTACTCATGGTTTAGAATTTTAACTCTGTTGCGGGGACCCCAAAATAAAGTTCAAGGACCTTTAGCCTAAAAATATAATCGTATTTAGAACGGTTCACTTCTATCAGAGCGTTGTCGTAACGCAATTTAGATTGACTGAAGTCGAACGCATTTGTAATTCCTACATCGTATCTGTCTTTAGCATACTGATACGCCAACTCTTGAGACTCTAGTGCTACTACTGCAGCTTCATAAGCCTTTTTAGATCCTTCTGCGTCTACATATGCCTGATATACATTAGACTCAAGGTCTAATTTAGCTTGCTCCAAAAGGAACTCTTGACGCTTTAAGTTCACCAAACGTCGCTTTACATTATTACGTGTAGAAAAGCCGTTAAAGATAGGAACATTCATTTGTACTCCATAAGAGATACCGTCATTTAGATACAACTGATCTATAAAGGAGCGTGGAGGTAGTTCCTGTAGAATTGTGTTCGGCACTACAGCAGACACGGTCTGTCCGGTCTCGTCCACAAAACCGATCTCTTGTATACGGGTCGGGTCGTTAGGATCTACCGTTTGTGTAAAACGTGAAAGATCCGACTCACGAGTGTTGTAGTTAAAGAAGGCATTTATCGTTGGGTAATAGCTACTTCTAGCGATCTGTAGATCTTTTTGGGCCAAGTCTACATTCGATTCTGCGATCTTTACCTCACTGCGATTCTCTGTAGCGGCTTGAAATATCTCCGAAGCAGTCTTTTCAATGATGCCTTCGTCTACTAGGTTATAGCCTTCGTCTTCGATATCGAAGTTTGCATAATCGTCAATCAATAGCAATTGAGCCAAACTGATCAAAGAGATCCTTACAGCGTTCTCTGCAACCACGATGTTCTGTAATTCACCAGCATTGGTCGCTTGGATCTCGAGCAAATCCCCTTTGGGTAAAATACCTCCATCTACCAATTCCTGAGTCTGTGCTATGGATTGCTGCGTAACCAAATTCTGCGCTTTTAGCGCATTCACATTGGCCTTGTTGAGTAAGATCTGCAAATAACTATTAGCTACCAGCAAAGAGATATCGTCCTTCATTCTAGAAAGGCCGTAATCTGCCGCTAGTTTGGCGATCTTGGCTCGCTGCATTACACGTAGGTTTTGCAAACCGGCGAATACACGGATCCCCGCATTGACTCCTAAGGAGAAGTTACGCGAAGTCTGCGTCTCTAAGATACCCGTAGTAATATTTTGAGAAAGACCTGTGTTCCAGAAGTTAGATGCGTTTCCGTTTAAGGTTGGCAAATAATTCCCGAAAGCGTCGATCTTATCAATCTCAGCATTCTCTATATCGAGCTCACTTTGCTTAACGGAAATGTTGTTTTCCAAAGCATAAGTTACACATTCTTTTAGGGTCCATTTTTTCTGACCAACGGCCAGTGTGCTAACAAAAAGCGACAGGAACAGGACAACAAGCTGCTTCATAATAAGTGTGTGTGTTGAATAAGTCTATGGATAGTCAAATGTGTTACACAAAGGTAACGAAATTAGCGGCCGCCAAACTGCGCTACCGGTTTGAGTTGATTCCAAACTTTGATTTTATCTTCTTTAGTGATTCCGGATTTAACCTCTACCTGGATGCCATCGCTTACGCCCAGCTCCAGATCTCTGCGTTCGAATTCTTGATCGCCGATCTCTACTTCCACAAAAGGTTCTTGCGTTTTAGGATCGTATTGCACCAAGGCTTCCTTAACAGCCATTACGCTGTCTGCACGGGCCAATATGATCGATGCATTTGCACTTAGACCTGCTCTGATAAAGGTAGAATCGATCTTGGCCAAAGTTCCTTTGATCTCGAATTGAATGGCACCGTTCTCTGCTACTCCTTTTGGAGCGATATAATCTAGTACGGCGTCGAATGTTGCGTTTTCAATAGCACCTACGGTGATCTCTAAAGGAAGATTCTCTTTGATCTTTCCAACTTCGCTTTCGTCTACCTTACCTTCAAAGATCATCTTCTCTACATCGGCCAAAGTGGCAATGGTAGTTCCGTCATTAAAGTTGTTGGCCTCGATCACTTGGTTTCCTGTTTTTACAGGAACGTCAAGTACCATTCCCGATACCGTGGCACGGATCTCGGTATTGGCCGCGGCTCCCAAACCGGCAGTTGTTCCGGTCTTGATGATGTCAAAATTCTGACGGGCCGCATTTACGTTCACCTGTTCTGCTCGGTAACGCTGTTCTGCTTGGTTGTACGTAATTTGCGCATTGTCGAACTCATTGGCAGAGATCACTCCCTTGTCAAATAGGTTCTTTTGGCGCTGATAAATATTCTTTTGATTCTCAAAGGCCAATCGGGCTGCATCGAGCTGGGTCTGAGCCGAACGAATGCTGTTTTGCGCACTGTTCAAAGCGGAGACATTGGGTACAACTTTGACCTTTGCGATAAGGTCTCCTGCTTTTACAAAATCGCCCGCCTCTACAAAGATCTCATCTATAATACCAGAGATATTCGGCTTAATAAGGACCTCCTCCTTGGGTACTATGCTCCCCGTAGCTACTGTTTTCTTAACGATACTGGCCGTTGTGGCTTGCTCGGTCTTATAAACAACAGGATCTTCTTTATCCTTCAAATAGATATAGCGGATTCCGAATATAAATCCGACCAATATCAGTCCGAGTACAATGATGGTTCCTTTTCGTTTCATGATTTTTGAATTAATGTCTTGGTATTACGGTTATTCAATGCGCAAGGCATCTACTGGTTTCATTTGTGTGGCGCGAGTTGCTGGGATCAATCCGGCCAAAAGTCCGGAGACGATCAGTATACTCAACGCGATTATTATAACGCCTATCCCTACACTAGGGTTGGCAAAATTCTCTACAGGACCAACATTATCTAGTACGGTATTCATGATCCAGATGATACCGGAGGCAAATGAAATTCCCACCATTCCAGAAATGATAGTAAGCACTAGGGACTCTTGCAGTACCTGCGATCGAATATTCCAGGGAGAAGCGCCAAGTGCACGACGCACGCCAATTTCTTTGGTGCGCTCTTTTACAACGATAAGCATGATATTACTGATCCCGATAACGCCAGAAAGCAAGACCAAAGCTCCCACAAAATATCCCACTACTGTTAGGATATTGAACAAACCGGTGATCTTTGCAAACTCCTCGGCCAGATCAAAATGACCAATAGCGCGTTTGTCCTCTGGATGTACTGTACGCAGTTCTCGCATTAAAGTCATTATACGAGGCTTCACAGAGGTAATGCTTACATCGTCATGTGCCGTAATGGCCATCCAACCTACGTTATCTGCTCTATTGAAAGCCTGCGAAAAAGTGGTAAAAGGAATATAGATGGTATTAGCTTCTTGCTCGTTATCGCCTTGCGAGTTGGCATTCTTAAAGGTTCCCACTACCAAGAAGTTGATTCCACTTATCTTGATATAACTACCAATAACCTCTTCTCCTTTGTCATATAGTGTTCTGATCACATCTTGACCAATGACCGCTATCTTGCGTTTGTCTTCAATATCTGAATAGCTCAAAAACCGGCCTTCCATAATGTCTAATGGCTGCTGATTGATGAACTCCGGATAGTCTCCATAAACGTCAAAAGCTCCTGTTTTCTCGTTGCGGGTAACATTGTTCGACCCTCTGAAACCACCCAATTGGTTTCTTGGAGATACATATTTGAGTTCTGGGATCTGATCTTTTAAGGCTTGAACGTCGCTCAGCTTAAAATTGAAAAAGCGACCCTTTGGCAAACCTTTGTAAGGCATAGAAGTTCCCTGAGACCACATGAAGATCGAGTTTGTGGCAAAGTTCCCAAAGTCTGCCTGGACCCCGTTCTTAAGTCCGTTGGTCAAAGCCAGGAGCAAGACCAAGATAAAGATCCCCCAGAATACACCGAAAGCCGTTAAAAAGGTTCGGAATCGGTTGGCATTTAAAGCCTCTAATATTTCGCTCCAACGATCTCTATTAAACATCTTATTCGTCTCTTAGGGCTTCTATTGGTTTAATATTGGCAGCGCGTCTGGCGGGAATAAAACCGGCCAGGGCTCCAGCGGCAATAAGCACAAAAACTGTGGTGATAGAGGTGTTGAAATCCACCTGCGGGGATTTGATAAAATCGGTCTCGGCATAAGGAGCGACAGCTTCCAATAGGCCTACGCCAGCAAACAAGCCTATAAAACCTGCAATTGCAGTGATAAAGATCGCCTCCTGCATGATCATCCCAATGATAGAGCTTGGCAAAGCTCCTATCGCCTTGCGGATCCCGATCTCTTTGGTACGTTCTTTTACCACAATGAGCATAATATTGCTCACTCCTACTACACCGGCAATTATGGTTCCGATTCCAATAAACCAGAACACGGCTCTAATGGTATCGATAAGACCATAGATCTTTTTTGCTTCTTCTAAAGTGTTGAAAACACGAACAGCGCTGCGATCGTCAGGGGCCACGCTGTGCTTGGTCTTTAAATCAGACTCCAAACCTTCTGCCATTGCGGTCGACAAGGCGACAGCTTCGTCAAAGTTCTCGGACATTTTAACGGTGTAGGCAATGGAGCGTAAGCGGTCTCCTGCATTAAACACCCCTTGGGCTGTGGTAATAGGAATAAACACTCGGTTTTCTTCACGAGCGCCTCCCGGATCGGTAAAAACTCCAACCACTAAAAAGTTGATCCCGAAGATCTTTATTTGTTTCCCAACGGCTTCTTCTCCTTTGAATAGGTCCATTTGGATCTGATTTCCGATGACGGCTACTTTGGCAACTTCGTCTAGGTCACTCTTATTGATAAATCGACCAGAGACCATACTTTCGTTCTCTATGAACTGCTGATCAGGATCGGAACCTTCTATGCGGTAGTTGCCTGACTCCTTGCCATAGGTCACCTGACCTCCCCATAAGGAATACAATGAGGTGCGGTATTCTATCTGATCTTCGTATTTCTGATTGAGTGTTTGGTAGTCCTCGTTTCGCAGTTGCACATAGCGACCAGGATTCAAACCTTTATACTCCTTACTTGTCACTCCTGTCCAAATAGAGATGCGATTGGTGGCATCCTCCTCAAAGGCTTCGCGAACACCGTTGGAGATTCCAGAATTGAATCCAAGAAGGATAACCAAAATAAAGATCCCAGAGGCTACAGATAGCCCCGTAAGGAAAGTTCGCAATTTGTTCTTGCGAATGGTTTCGAATATTTCTTCCCAGCGCTCTAGATTAAACATGAGCCGGAGATTTGGCGCGTACTTGTTCTACGCGCTTGTCGTCTACTATCTTCCCGTCCTTAAGATGAACGATTCGCTTACACATATGGGCAATGTCCTCTTCGTGAGTGACCACAAGTATGGTCTTGCCTTCGTCATTAATGGCTTGGATGAGTTCCATTACCTCGTAAGAAGTCTTGGTGTCTAGAGCTCCTGTAGGCTCATCAGCAAGAAGAACCTTAGGATCGCTCGCAAGCGCTCTTGCAATAGCCACACGCTGCTTTTGCCCACCACTGAGTTCGCTAGGTAAGTGTGTAGCCCAATCGGCCAGCCCAACCTTTTCTAAATAGTGCATGGCTTTATCCGTTCTAACGGCGCGCTTAACTCCTTGATAATACAAAGGCATAGAGACATTGTCTAGAGCACTTTTGTAGGTGATCAAATTGAAGCTTTGAAAAATGAATCCAAGGAATTGGTTGCGATAACGTGCAGCAACTTTTTCATTGAGGTTTCTGATGGGTACACTGTCTAAATGATAGGAGCCTCGATCGGCCTCATCGAGCATACCCAGAATATTCAGGAATGTAGATTTTCCAGATCCGGAGGAGCCCATAATGGCTATCATCTCCCCTTCTTTTGCTTCGAAATTGATTCCCTTGAGTACATGCAGGGAATTGCTGCCCATGTGATAGGACTTATGTAGATCTTTGATGGCTATCATATCATTGCACCTTAAGGTGTTTTTAATGAAGCCGCCTTGTTGTTGGTTACTTGACGGTCTTGGTAAATAGACCGCTAAATAAGACTTTTGTTACAGGGGAGAATATTAAGGTCTTGTTAATTTTTGCTCTCCTGCACTTTTCTCCTACTTCGATATATAGCGTAACCTAGCCCTGCCATTAAAATATAGGGAATGGCCATCAAGTAAACGATGCCGTTATTCACTCCCCGAGCAGCATTCTGTGTCTCTTCACTTTCTAATACCGCACGACACATGGCGCATTGCGCGTCGGCATCCGCAGTGAAAAGAAAGAGTAAAACCAGTATGAAGCCTATTTTTCGCATTAAGCAGGATAATAAGGAGAGATCATAAAGTAGACAATAACGCCAGTTACGGCAACATAGAGCCAAATTGGAAAAGTGATCTTTGCCAGTTTGCGGTGCTTGTCAAATTGCTCTGAAAGGGCGCGTACATAGGTAAAGAGTACCAGCGGTATGATTCCGATAGACAAGGTAATATGACTGATCAGAATAAAGAAGTAGATATAACGCAGTACGCCTTCGCCGCCGTAGGCTACACTATCTGATGTCATGTGGTAAGCCACGTACATGACCAAAAACAAGGCCGACAGTACTATTGCGGTCTTCATCAATGACTCGTGCGCTTTGCGATTTCCTTTTTTTATCTGAATTACCGCCAACACTAGGACCACAGCTGTAAAGCCGTTGATCGCTGCGTAAATTGGAGGCAAAAAGCCGAGGCGTTCTACTCCGGGGATTCTGATACCGAATAAGACTGCTACTGCCAAAGGAATAGCAATAGAGAGTGCCCAGATTAATTTTTTGTACTTCAGTTCTGCGTTTGGGGATGTTGTATTCATTGTTCTAATAATTGTTTGATATCTTCTTTGAGGATCTGAATTTGATCGGCTTCGGTTCCGTTGTAGTACACAATTGGATTTCCGTATTCGTCCAATCGGGAACGTATATTTCCCTGCTGATCTATCAAAGCGAAGAAACCGGAATGTTCAAAGCCACCTTCTGCAGTTTCATCTTGGGCCACATATAGATTGAAACCGTTATTAGCCAGGGTATGAATGTCTATCTTTTCTCCGGTCATGAGGTGCCAGTTAGGGTTGGTTATCCCATAACTTTCTGCATAAGCTTGCAGCACCTCTGGAGTATCGTAAGTTGGGTCTATACTAAAAGAAGCAACACCAAAATTGGGGTTGCCAAAGAACTCGTCTTGTAACTTGACCATATTTCTACTCATTACTGGGCAGATGGTTGGGCAGGTTGTAAAAAAGAAATCCACCACATAGACCTTGCCTTCGTAATTCGCATTGGTGATCGTCTCTCCGCGCTGGTTGGTGAACTCAAATTCTGGAACAGGACCAATGGTAGCTAGTTCCGGCTTATTAAGGAAGCCTTCGAGATTGTATACTGCCCAAATACCAAACACAAGTATTATGAATGATATACCTACGTATGAATATTCTTTTTTTACCATTTACAGTTGCTTACGCTTATATTTATTATTCTTTTTCAGAGCGCGACGATACTCTTCTAGCAATACTTTTACATCATCTTTCATTTTCTTATGCAATTCAGATACATTGCTAGCATCATAACCATACATCATACCTATTTCCTCGTCTTGATTTCGTCCGCGCAATCGTCTGTCTTTATCAATAATATAGACGTAATCTGTTCCCAAATCATCTTCCAAAGGATAGGGAGAGCCTAGTTCGCCTTTGAGCTTTCTTATTTGCTGATCGGACAAAACAACGAATTGCCACTTACTGGTCTCTTTGATCTTGCTTAGTTTTTCTTCCAACTCGGATATTGTGCCCTCTGCACCCTCCGGGATCAACCAAACGAACTGTAGGTCGTAGAATTCTGAGTAAGGCGTATATATCTTATGGGCAAGGTTGAACACATGGCCGTACCGACTCTTGGCGTCTTTACCTAAAAAACCAAGAATAGTTATATTACTGAATAATGAAATAGAATCACCTCTAACACTTAAAGTCCCAATTGGCATTTCTTCTAATGGTTCTCCAAGAGTAGGGAGCTGGCGAAAATTATGATTTGCGGCAGCGAAAAACATGTAGGTTACCAATGGTAAGATGAATAAAAAACCTAAAACAAAAAACTTCTTCATATCCAGTTAAATAAAGAAGTGGTTGAGACTTTTACAAGTAGGCCGCTAAACCCAAATTATTAGTGCTATGTGCTCTAAAAAGACAAGGAGCGAATGCAAAAAAATGTGTTTAACTTAGGCTTAAAAGTCAAAAGCACTTTCGGTATACAAAAATACAAAAAAGCCCCGCTAAAAGCGAGGCTCAGTTTCGTTAATTCAACTGTTAAAAGTTGAATTTGATGTGGTTACTCTTGTAGACCTCATAGATATAATCTCCTTCTAGAAGTACGATAAGTACTAAGTAGCAGATCAAGAATACTGCCGTCCAAACTACGGCGCGTCTAAGGCCTTTGGTCTCGTCACGCATGTGCATGAAATCCCAAGTGATATAGTATGCTTTAAAGAGTGTCAAAATGATAAAGATCCAGTTCAGGTACTTCATGGCCAGAAAACGACCCTCCACCAAAAAGGCAGGCTTATAGATACCTAAGGCTACTTCGATTATTGTAACAATAGAAAGTACAATGAATACACCCCAGATCTTGGAAACGTTGGACTTGAATTTAAGCAGTCCTCTGAATATCTCTAATTTATGCTCGTGTCCCATAATGCTTTATAATCGAATTTATACCAGATAAAAGAAGGTAAATACAAATACCCAAACCAAGTCTACAAAGTGCCAGTAAAGACCAACTTTCTCAACCATTTCGTAATGACCGCGGCGCTCGTAAGTTCCAATGATCACGTTGAAGAATATGATAATGTTTATCACTACTCCGGAGAATACGTGGAATCCGTGGAAACCAGTAATAAAAAAGAAGAAATCTGCAAAGAGCGGAGATCCGTATTCATTGCGGATCAAGTTTGCTCCTTCTACGATTAGCTTGCCGTCATTGTTGAGTTTTGTCAAAGACTCCTCACGGCTAAGCACGGTCTTCTCTCCGTTCTCGTCTAGGTATTGGGTTCTGATCAGCAAATTGTCGTTTGCTGCGAATCCGGCTTTAATATCGTCTAAAGTGTAAGTAGAAAGTGTTTCTGAGTCGGTCTCGTACCAGATACCGTTGCTGCGCGTATGCGCTTCACGCTGTGTTGACTCCGCGGCGATCTCGCCTAAGGCAACTCGGTTACCGTCAGTATCTACAAATTGTAGAATACGACCTCCGTTAGTTTCTACCGCTCCGTAATCACCTTTAATGAATGTCTTCCATTCCCAAGCCTGAGAACCTACGAAGATCAAACCACCAATGATGGTAAGGAACATATAAAGGATAACCTTGTTTTTCTTCATCTGATGACCTGCATCTACCGCCAACACCATGGTCACGGAAGAAAAGATCAGAATAAACGTCATGAAGGCCACATAGTACATCGGGAAGTTTCCATGCACGAAAGGAACGTGGGTAAATACTTCGTCGGCAATTGGCCAGGAGTCGATGAATTTGAATCGAGAAAAGCCGTAAGAGGCCAAAAATCCTGAGAAAGTAAGGGCATCAGAAACGATGAAGAACCACATCATCATCTTACCATAACTGGCTCGTAATGGTCGGTTTCCACCACCCCAGATTTTTCCTTCAGTACCTGTTTCAACAACAGTTGTTTCCATAAAAAGAAGTTGACGTTATGATTGTCGCAAAAATAATCAATTTTATTATCTAACGAAATATAAAAAGCAAAACAAATAGATCCACAACAGATCCACGAAATGCCAGAAAGTACCTGCTAGTTCGACACCTAGGGTATTGCCTTTGGTGTATTGCTGTTTATAATGGTTATAAATTACCACTCCCAGAGCAATTAGTGCCGCAAATATGTGCAACAAATGCACGAAAGCGATCAGAAAAACATAGGTATAGGTAATGTTACTGGACTCTCCAGTAAAATAATATCCCAGGTCGTAAGTGATCTGTCTGAATCCGTAAAATTGCAAGCCGGCAAATGTGGCACCAAGTATAAAAGTGGTCACAAGAAAAAGCATTCCTTGGCTGCGTTTTTCTTCTTTGATGTTGCGCAAGGCGAGCCACATGGTGATGCTACTCAGAATAATTACCGGAGTGCTCAGAAAGAAGGCATTCGGCATTTGAAAGTCTGCCACCCAATCGTCGCGTTCGCTACTTACAATAAAGGCCGAGGTAAAGGCCGCAAAGCTCATCAATAAACTAATGATCCCAAACCAGAGCATCATGCGCTTGGCGCGTCTGGCCTTATCCATTTCATACTGTTCTAGTTCCGTCATACATTAATGAATTTATCGACTACATAAATGATCTGTAAAAGGGTAATATAGCTCACACTAGTAAGCATTAAGCGTTTGGCGGTCTTGGCGTCTTGTTTGCGGTAGAGTTTTATGGCGGCCAATAAGAACCAAACTCCCAACAGGCCAATAATCACCGCAGCCACTGGACTTACGTAAAACAAACCAGTAATTCCCAAAGCAGGAATCAAAGAGCAAAGCACAGTCCACAAGGTGTATAAGACCACCTGAGTCGCGGTGCCTTTATCGCGTTTGCCATTGGGCAGCATATAGAATCCACCTTTCTTATAATCTTCGTACAAGAACCAGCCAATGGCCCAAAAATGCGGGAACTGCCAAAAGAACTGGATCATAAAGAGTGTTCCTGCTTCAATTCCAAAGTCGTTGGTGGCCGCAACCCATCCCAGCATAAAAGGAATGGCACCAGGAAAGGCTCCAACAAAAACAGACAATGGGGTCTTAGTCTTGAGCGGGGTGTACAAACTCACATACATAAAAATGGAGATGGCCCCGAACAAAGCTGTTTTGGGATTGATCACATATAAAGTACCTATTCCCAAAACAGTAAAAAGGGTAGCAATGATAAAGGCTGTTTGTACGCTCATACGACCTGCAGGAATAGGTCTGTTCTTGGTGCGGTCCATAAGTGCATCCAAGTCGCGCTCTATGATCTGGTTATAGGCATTTGACGCGCCTACCATAAAATAGCCTCCTAAAGCGAGCATCAGCAATACTTTAAAGTCTATTGCGGGAGTTCCCAATAAATAACCAGCTATGGATGAAAATACAACAGATACCGACAGTCTCACCTTAGTGATCTCGGCAAAATCCCTGAGCAGAGATGTTTTTGATATGCTTGCTTTTTGCGTCTCCAAAACCGGTTGCATTCCGCTTTATTTTGCTCGTGCAAAGATACTCCATAAACTGCTGCCAGCCAATGCAAGTACAAAGGAAATTACAATTTAACAGCCCACTAATAAAATGGGGCTGCTCTTAGAAATCGAAGTACCAGTTGAAAAGATCGGTTCGAATACCAAGATTGAACCAAGTAGAGCTAGAGGCAAATTCGGTCGCAGTATCAACGTTTGGTGTGAAATCGCGGAACAAGAGCGACGCATAGACCTTGAGATTGGTAGCTGGGTTTATCAGGTATCCGCCTTGGAATTCACCAATGAATACCGAGGTGGTATTCCCCTGCCCGATCTCGATCCCTGTATCAAAAGGACGGTCTGCTTCGTCTCTGTAAATATCGCCTCCGTAGTAGAAACTGTCTTCTGCAGTGTTGAAATCAAAACCGCGCTCACCAAAGGTCAGTTTGGCCGAGCCAAACCAGCGCCCGTTAAAATAGCGAGCTATCAATATTCCTTCTCTAAAGTTGGCTCCCCATAAGTGGGCCATAGGTTGATTCTGATGCCCGTAATTGAGTACGATAGAATTGTGAGAATAGGTATACGGTCTGACCTGATTATACTCTGCCTGCAAATAAAGGTTCTTCACCCCAAAAGCATTGTAATACTTAGCTCCCAATTGAAAACCGAGTTTGTTCTTCCAACTCTGATCGCCGCCAAAGACATCTCCGGATGAGAATTCGTCTATCACAACCTGACTGTACGCATTGATCTGATCGGAGAACTTGTATTTCCCACTCAGTCCAATGATGGCATTTCCACCTCTAGAGCCTGTGGTAAATTCAATGGCGCGGTAAAAGATAACCGGGTTGAGATAATTTAGGTCAAACCCACGGTCGTTGTCGTTCTCCCACATGACGGCCTCAAAAAGACCGATATTCAAACGCTTGGTCACATTAATACTCAGGTAGTGATTGGCCATGTATTTGGTTCTGAAAGAACCGTCTAAAGTCACTTCGGAACGCACATCGCGCAGAGACATCCAAGTGTTGGTGTATTTGAGCTTCCAAAAGGTGGTATTGAGTCTCAGATATGGATATGGCGATGAATTATCACTCAGCAAAAGTGAACGGTATCCGTCTCCAATAAAGTTCTTTCCGTGCCCTAATTGCACATTAAAATGCTTACTCGGCGCATAAGACAGATAACCCTCAGCTACCGGATAGTCGTAAGAATCTGTGCGGAATGGCTCCGCAATGTTTCTACCCGGTATTATCGCCGGATTTCCACCATCTGGACGCAAGGACTCCGCATAGCGATTAAAATAACCCGCAAAACGGCCTTGACTCTCAAAAACCGCAGCAAAGAAATTCAGCTTTTTACCTAAACCTCCTTGAAAATAGACCAAGCGTGTATTGTTATAAGTATCTACGCCATCGCCACGACCCACTTGTAGATCCACTCCTGGGTCTATGGTAAACCAATAGTCTTCTCCTTTGACTATACCCATATGTTCGTTCCACCATTTGCGACCCAACCATGAAGATTTCTTTTTCAATAGCTGCTGATTAGCCGCCTCAAAGTCGTAATACTTGTTCACTTCCGCATAGACAAATGGCTTCTGTGCGGTGTGATTATTGATACCGACTTGGTTCATTGCGGAGTCAAAGAGCGCATAATTCTGATGCGATAGCGGAATGTTCAGCTGGCTGGTGTACTCTTCGTTCTGGTATGGGAAACTTTTAATTTCCTCGTATTCGTTTTTATACTGGTCTTGCACTACGTCGGATGCTGCAGTAAGCGTCTCGTCAGTTGTGTTTACTGCGGATGTTACCGGAGAAGATCCTATTGGAAGATCTACACGGAACTGAAACTGCACATAGGTCGGTTTACCATTGTAGGTCGCCGGTTCTATTTCAGGCAGCGATTCAAAAACGCGCTTTACCTCGTCTTTGAGTTCTTGGTAGGCTGCTTCCGTATAAAGCACCTTAAATTCACCGGTGGCCGTCACCTCTAGCAAGGAGACCATAGTCCCGGTATAATTCTCTGCTGCAACTACTTCTGGTGCGTTGAAATTTTCGAAAAAATAACTTTGAAGTGTGTTGTTAAAACATGCGGCCAAAGCCTGGCCGCTCTGCCCTTCACAGGACTCAAAAACAGGATACTTTTCAATGTCGGAGAGTGCTTCTTGGGCTTGAATAGTGAAACAACTAAAGAAGAAAAAAACAAGAACGGATCGCAGTGCTAACTTCATAAAGCGTAAATAGGCTTTCGAAAGATACGTTTTTTTGCCAATCCTAAAAGCAGAAATCCCGCCGGGTGGCGGGATAACTCTTAATCTTGTATCTGAAAGAGGATGGGTAGCGAGAATATCACCGGAACTGACTTTCCTTGATGCATTCCAGGCTGCATTTGCGGCAGTTTCTTAATAACCGCTATAGCTTCTTTCTCTAAAGCCTCATTAGTGGTTCGAACCTTAATATCGGTAACCACCCCATCTGGCCCTACCGTGAATTGACAGGCAATACGCACTTTGCCCGAAAGGTTCTGTTCTGCTCCAATATCATAGTCGAACCTTCGCTGAACGAATTTATGGGTCATCCTAGTAAAGCATTCCAATTGTTCTGCTCTATCCGCGTTGGCATTACAACCGGGAAAGGTCGGGATCTGCATCACATTATTGATATAGATCGGCTGGGGCGGGTCTTCCTTTGGAGCATCGGTAGTTACCAGATTAGCTCCTGGAGTCACCTCCACTACTGGAGGATCAGTGGTAAGCGTTGTGCTTGTAGTTGTTAAGGCATTGTTCTTTACAACCTTAATTACATCGCGCACCTGTTTGGGAGGATCGACCTTGGCCACAGGTTCCACCTTTGGCTTTACCGTTTCAATAACAAAATTGTGCATCACATAGACCTCCGGATCCGAATCATCGGTGTAGGTAATGGGAATCTCTTTGATTTCGACCCGAACTGTTTCGACCACAAAAATGACGAACAGCAGGCTAAAGATCAGTCCAAGTTGAAAATTGCGCGTATGGTTCCAACGCAGATTTACTTGGCGTTTTTTTTGGATGGAAGTCAGTTGGTTAGTGTCTGTTTTCTTGGCATCTTGTTTCATGACTACTGACTTTTAGAGATACTGCACTACTTTGGCTAGTACGCAGTGCCGCATCGATATGTTAAAGTTTTTAACATACAAGATTGATGCCAAAAAAAAATCCCGCTGGCAGAGCGGGATCTATTTGGTTGAAACTTTTTAGAAATTAATCCTGTACGGCAAAAAGGATCGGTAGTGAGTACAATACCCCTACAGCTTTTCCTCGCTGCTTTCCTGGGGTCATTTTTGGAAGTGCTTGTACTACTTTGATAGCTTCTTGCTCCAGTCTTGGGTGTGGTGCACGTGCACGCACATTTACAACGTTTCCGTTACGGTCTATCTTAAACTGTACCGCGATACGCTGGCGTCCTGAAAGACCAAGTTCTCCAGCCAGTTCAGTGTCGAACTTCTTGTTTACGAACTTGCTGATCTTTTCAGACATACATTGCTTCTTAGCATCGTTGTTCCCGGCGTTCTCACAACCTGGGTAGATCGGTACGTTTTCAATAACTGCAAAAGGAACATCTGCAATAACTTCTTCTTCTACTTCTTCGATCTCTTCGATCTCAACGATCTCTTCTTCCTGATCCGTTTCTGTAGATTCGATCACCGTTTCCTCAACATCCTCTTCGTCTTCCACGATATCGATCACTTCTGGTGCCGGTGGTGGTGGCGGAGGTGGTGGAGGTTGGTTCTGAATTTCTGTAACTGGTACTTCCTCTTCGAATTCCTCGTCGAGTTCCAGTTGATCTAGAGCCAAGGCGTCTTTGTCGTAAGTCTTATACTCTATGGCCTGCCATGCCAGTAAAAGCATTACAATCATTCCGATCTGAAAGAAGTAAACACTTCTCTTGCGTAAATCTGCTTTAGGATTTTTCTTCGGTTCCATTGCGTTTCTGAATTAATATGCTCGCTAAAATATAGAATTTCTCGCGAAAAAAGAATTAAACTTTGTTATTTAACCCGACTTTTGATCGCAAATAAAAAATTGCTGTCGCGCCAATTAACATTCCCACCGTATTCGCGACGATATCGTACACATCGGCACTTCTACTTAGGGTGATCTGTCCCTGTAAAATCTCAATTATTGTACCATAAATCAAGGAGGTGAAAACCAGCACTATTAGGTAAGGTTTCCAGAAGCCCGGTTCGCGTTTGCGCAACCAAAAAGCCCCCCACAAAACCCCTAGAATCGCATATGCGAGCAGGTGTGCCAGTTTATCCTGATTCGGAAACAATGGAACTTGCGGTAAATCGGTTCGTTCCATAATAGATACCACAGTGAGCAGTACCGTATACGATAAGGCGAGAAAAAGTAGCGATTTAGGCGCCAACAAGGGCTTTATATCCGGCATCGTCAAGTAATTCTTCTACTTCTGATGGATCGCTGATCTTTACTTTGATCATCCAACCGTCACCATAAGGGTCTGAGTTGACCGTCTCCGGAGCATCCTCCAAAGATTCATTGAACTCAATGATCTCTCCGCTTAAGGGTAAGAATAGATCAGAAACTGTCTTAACAGCTTCTACAGTTCCGAAAACCTCATCTTTGTCCAAGGTCTCGTCTACAGTCTCTACTTCCACATAAACGATATCTCCAAGTTCTCCCTGGGCAAAGTCAGTAATACCAACGGTGGCGACATCTCCATCTATAGAAACCCACTCGTGATCTTTGGTGTATTTAAGATTGGCTGGTATATTCATTTCAGCAATATTATAAGTTGATAGTATTAGTTCCCAAAATTATATCGTAACGTCAGTCCTGTACGGATCGTTGTCTGCGGAAAGGCTGTAGAAATAGCGTATTCCGAGAAGGTGTGATCGTAATAGAACAAGGCCGTTAAATTCTTGCTCAAAGCGTAATCTGCCGTAAACTGCAAGCCGTAAATGGTTTGCCCAGCAGTCACCTGATTGTTTTCAATATCCAAATAACGAATAATGGTCTTGTTGTCTCTTATTGAGGCATCTAATTTAAAGTTCAAGTCACTTTTAAGGATCTTCTTCTTGCCTCCAAAGTTGGTACCTATTCGGAGATCCTTGATGCGATACCCTAATCCGAGGATGTATTCTGTTCCTTGGATCTCGGTCAACAAGTTATTTGCAAAGCTAAGCGATAAAGCGCGATCTGTACGAACTTCTGCCAAAACTTTCACCGAATTCTTCATTTCAAAATCAACCTTCACTAACGGACTGAATTGCTCCGTCAAGTTTACGTTAGATAAGATCAATCGGTTCTTGAAGTTCCCGGCCTGATCTACTGCCGTAGGATTGTCCTCGTTAAAGTCCAAATTGCTCTGGAACTGATTCACGGTATAACCTGCACGATATCCATGCTGAATAGAGAAACGCTTAAAATTCTTCTTGAACCACTTCAAGCGCATCAGTCCCGTATACTTGACATCCCAATTAGGCAGTGGCACATCTCTAAAGAGTCCCTTGCGCACATCGTTGGCGTCCTGCCCGGTATAGGCCGAAAGGAATGCCGGCAAGAGCACTTCTTGGTTATTGCGCCCAAATCCGACTGGGAAGCCAGTAGATGGATCTCTCGGGAAGTCATCCGTTCCGTAGAAATCACGCGCCAATCGCTCCGCAACAACCAAACGATTGCTTCTAAACTGATTGAAAGTCTCCGAATTGAACTCATCGCTGCTCTGGAAAGCCGTGCGAATAAGCATGGTCGAAATATTGAAGTTCCCAAAAGTGTTTGGAGTCAAAGATTCGTACAGTCCGTCTTGTACAATATAGTTCTCTGCATAAGACTCAGACAAAGTGCGATTACCGTTCAGATCGATCTTTAGATCCGGAAGGAACTCAAAGGTCATCTGGTAATCCAACTGATTGTTCTTGGTGGTGGTATACTGCTGGTTGAATTCTGGGAAAATGGTAAGCCAACCCTTACGTGCGGCAAGGGCACGCACATCGGCCTGACTACCAAAGACAAATCCAGTAGTTGGTTTTAAGGTTCCTATAAATCCAATAGATTGCAAGTAACCCGGCAAGAAAGTACCTCGGTTCTCTTGGTAGTTGAACTGCGCACGTTTAAGACCAGTTACAATTCCGATTACAGTATTTAGAGCCTTATCTCCAGCAGAGAGTTTCGACTTTGGTTTACCATCGGCATCGGCATCGTCGGCACCGGCACCCGGAGGGCCTCCTGCAACACCACCGCCGCTAGCATTTCCACCTTTAGCGTTTCCGCTGCTAAATACAGAGCTGCTCGGAGTAGCAGAATTTCCATCGTCGCCCGGAGCTTTCTTTTTCTTCACTCCTAAGTAGCGATAGAAACTGGTAAAATCTAAGGTCGAATTAATGCGGTGTGTGCTCGCATTCTGAATCGAGTTACCCAAATTATAAGTTTCCGTCACCCCGTCCGTAGTAGTGATGGTAATATTGTCGTAAAGATCAGATCCGTCTTGCCATTGGTAGTCTCCCGTATAGGAATAGGTTGCCCTAATGAACTCCAGGAATGGGAATTTATTGAACGGCAGATCGTAATTGAGCTGTAAGGATTGGAAATGTCGGTTGGGTTCCCCAAGGTCAAAGAAGCCATCCCAAACTCCTGAATCAGGATCGTCTATGAGTCCTCCATCGTTCAAGAAATTATTGACAAAGTTGTTTCGGTTCGAGTTGAAATTGAATCGCAAGGACTTGGTCAAATTATAATTAAGCGTGAACTGGAAGTCGAAGGTGTAATTGCGTTGATACAATACCGGTAAGCCCAAGGCGCCTTCTGGCAAGTTGATCTCTCTGAACTTTTGTGAGTTGAACTGTCGCATAAAGCCGGAATTGACCGTTAAACTTGTAGGCAGATAATTTACGTTCAGATCCTTTAAGAATCTCCAATACCTACCTCTAAAGAGCGAGTCGCTTTTCTTAAAGGGTTCAAAAGTTTTCTGCGGAAAGTTGAAATTATAAGTACCTCCCAAGTTGACATTCTGACTCAGGGATTCCTCGATCTCAAAATCACGATGGTTCTCTTCGTTATAGCTGTAAGAGAAGGTAAAGTTCTCAATGTCATAAGGCATTGGAGTCTTTTCGGTAGTGCGATCCTTACGCACTCCGATAAAGTTGATACTCTCTCTTTTGGTGTATTCTGTAGATTGACGCTGACGCGCATCGCGCTCGGCATCGGTAACCTCATTCTCCAGGCTTACATCCAATTCCACATCAAGGAATTCTGGATCGTATTTCGGCGTTACCAATTGCTCGGAACGTCCGTAGTTGAACGGCAGTTGAACACCCCAAGATTTAGGCAACAATTGCCCGAGGTTCACATTGGTTACTAAGTCGTATGATTGTACATCCTCTAAGCTACGCTCCAATGGTCCTTGCTCTAAAGAACCAAAACCAATGGTCGAACGCTGCCCACTTGCGCTAACGGTAGCGAAGTCTGCGATATTGGCATCCATATTGGCAATGGCTGCCCATCCGCCGCTGTTCTCCAAGTCAGACAAACGCAATTCGTTGAACCAAACCTCTCCAGCAACTTCGCGGTTCGATTGGTTCTTAAGCCCGAGCATAATGGTACGTACTGCACCAAAACTCGGATTACCTTTGATCCCGATTCGCATTTCGTTCTCAGGACCTACATCGCCGCCAAGCTCGGATTCTGTAAAAAAGACCTCATCCGCAGCAGATAAACCTAAAGCATTTACGCGGGCCTTGACCTCCTGTAATAGCGTAAGGGGTAAATTCAATCGGTTTTCAATTGGCCAAATACCTTCAGGGTCTGAAGTTCCAAAAGAAGTAGTATTTAGCGGGATCTGAATCTCGTAGTAATTCTGCGAAAGGTCATTACCCAATCGCATAAAGGCCACTAGTTCTCCGTCTGCCAAAGGCGTTTCTGTAGCAATGGATTCTGCGTGTAAGAACATCTCCAAGTTCTTGTACTGACGCATGTCCACATTAAAGTTCTTATACACCCCACGACCATCTCCTGGTTCGAGCCCAACGACCCTAATAGAGAGCGATTGCTCGTTTTGACGAATGTTATTGTTATTGTTTACCAGCTCCTCGCGCTGCACTCCAGGAGGCAAAACATAAGGAATTGGAACACGGTTCTCATTCTGTTCAATGCTTACCGCTTCTGTCTCGAATAAGGTATCGTCTCCTTCGTTATCCTCTCCGGTAATATCCAAAGTCTCCAAATAACGACGGTAGTCACCGCGCACCAGGTCAAGGGTTCCAAAACGCAAGACTGTGTTCTGCTGGAACTCTGACAAATACATACGCATGAAACGGATCGAACGGAAATCTGCAATACCGTTCACCGCACGATCTGGCGCACTGATAGGGATCTTGTATTGGATCCAACGCACCGGAATGTCTGTATTGTTCTCTAAGGTTACCACCAATTCTTTTACGTCGGTGATATAGTCTTGAGACGCTCCGTTAATACTGGTGTTGTTCTCTACACTCATACCTGGATAGATAGGCACTTCATATTCGAAGTAGCTGTCTACGGTATTCATGGTGTTATCTCTGTTGATGTCTTCTACATCGGGCTGTGGTGTTGCCCCGCGATTGGTATTGGTCACCGCTTCTGGGGAGTTACCTTCGTTTCCGTTGTATTGTTTGTATCGGTCAATGATGTTACCCTCCGCCTGTAAGAAGAAAACATAGTTGTCATTGGCAGGATCCTCTAAGCTTGCAAAAGCTGGGAAGGTAGCTGCCTCACCCGCATCGTTAATACCGTCATAACCGATATCCTGATTCTCTCTGTCTGGTCCTGTAGTATCAAAAGTGTAGATAAGCGATTGTTGTGACGGCACTTTACCGTAAACCGTTGGAATCGTATTGGAAGTACCTCCGTCTGCCGGAAGTCCGTTCTCGTATTGCTTTCTACCGTCTTTAAGAATATCCTCAGAAATATTACCCAAGTTAAAGGTCAATTTTCCACGATCGGTAAGACTGGTGTCATGCGCATACGGGTCCATAAGCCAGAATTGGATGTATTCCACGTTGGTTCTTTCAAAATCCGTAGAGGTCAATTGTCTCGAGATACCTCCAAATCGGCTACCAGGATTTGGCAGCGTATTGGTTCCTCCGGCTTCTGGGTTATAGTTGTATGGTCCACGTTCTCCTGGGAAATACGCAAGGTCTAAAGAAAACAAAGCTTGTGTTTGCCCCTGTACAATGTCGACTTCTGGGAAGATCTCGTCTATAAATACACGTCTGGTCGCAAAACTTGACAGATCGTCGTCGGTAATTCCATCTGGTCGCTGACGGCTGTAAAAGATAGGGTCAATGGTATACCAGGCTAGCTTGGCGCGGTTGTAGTTGTAGGCCAAATCGCCATTGGGCAACTCTCCTCCAAAACCAACTGGTGTACTAGATAAGAACCAGCTAAGCGGGGTTTTAATATCTAAGGCAGTTTGAGCTCCTTCAAAGTCGTCCACATAAGTAGTCACCGTACCATCGAAATTGCTCACCTTAGGTGCTCCTGCAAAGAGATAAGCAAATTCCCCTCGTAAGGAAACATTAGATTCCACATCGGTATCGATGTTTGGCAGGTGATTCACCATGCGTGTTAAGAACGGAAGTTGAGTCGAATAATTCGCGTTCAGCCCAACGATGGTATTGTTAATTGGCTCGTAACTGTAGTTCGCCTTTTGGGTGATCGGGCGCTCGTTCAAGTTCAAATAAGTAGCACCAACCATAAAGTTCTCGTTGAACTGGTGCTCAATATTCAATCCTGTAAATCGACGTGTTTGCTGACCAAAAACAGAGTTGTTCTCCGTAGTGATCTCAATTGGCGTATTACTGTTCAACAAGGCTTGATCCAATATCTGGACACGTCCTAATTGATAGTTCACGGTATAGTCTACTCCTTCTACAAGCACACGTCCTCCGGCAGAAACCGTTACCGAACCTTGAGGGATATTGAATCCTCCAATAGGGATTCCATCTCCTGCAGAGGACTTATAACGTCCTTTTAACTGGAACTTGTTCTTCTCACTCGCATTTTGCTCTGCAAAGGTCTTGGTAGAGGCGTAAAGCTCGCGGAAAACGTATTGGTTCTGGTTGGCGTTATAGGTAGTAGGCACATCGTAATTCTCCGAAGCTAGGTTATTTCCTAATTTGTTGAAGAGGTACTCACCAAATGGTTCCACCTTAGTAAAGATGATGCGTCCGTTTTGCTGATCTACGGTTAGCCCCGGAACAAAATCGAAGAAACCGTCTCCTTCTGCAACCGGGTCGTTGTTGTAGTTCAATTGATCCAGGTCAAAAACACGTAGTAGTGTGGTTTGCTCAACATCTTCCGGTAGTGGAACAGCTGGAGTCAATCCACCTCCTGGTGCTTGCGTAATGTAATTCAAAGGAGAAGGGTCCGTGTACAAAATGTTCATTCTAAAATCGTCGCGCTCCAATTGGAAAGCACCCAGATTATAGATGTTCTTCATCATCAGATCCCAAGTTGGGGTCTCTACATTGATGATATTACTCTTAAGCAATTTTAGAACGAGATTCTGCGGAGAGCCTTCTGCAAAGACCACATTATCGTCAATTCCGTCTACGTTTACGTCGTTTCCTCCGGTTTGGTCTACGTCGCTGCTGTCGTTGATCCCATCGCCATCGCTATCGGTTCCGTTATCGTTGACTCCATCGCCATTGATATCCACATCGGCAATGTTCGGAATACCATCCATATCGTCATCTGGGTTAGAACCTGTAGAGTTCACCCCGTCGTTAGAGAATTCTCCAACCTGATAAACGCGACCATTGATGGTATACTGGAATGCTACTGCCAAAACCTCATCATTACTCAAGCGTTGGCTCAAGGAAACGTAACCGAGTTTTGGGTGTAAGGTATATTCGTTGGGTTGCAGCTTCCGCGCATTCTCTTGCTTGGCATAATCGATTCCCTCGCGAACAGGCAATCCGCCAAATCCTGCTTCTACCGAAGCCACATCGCGAATCGCATCGTTCAAGATACTTTCTGCCGGCCCGTTAATTCCAAAGGGGTTAAAGTCGTTGTTGGAGTTGTCCGGCAAGGCAGACGGAGCAGCATTGATAAAGCCCGGTGGCACTGTTAGTAGTCCGATCTTATCCGGATCTGACTCTCCTAGATCCTGCAAGGCAACAATGTTTCTAACATTCTCGGTGTTCTGCGTTCTATTGGTAACCCAAACTTCTGCCCGGGTAATTTGGATCTGTGTGTTTATAAACGGATACTGCTCTAAGTTGGCGTCGTAGCGATCTCTAAAGTATTGCGAAAGGAAAAAGTGACGGTCCTCGTCATAATCTAATGCGAAGATCTCAAAATCTGTTACGGTAGCACCACCTTCTGCCACAACCGTTCGCGTTTCCGATTGCTGCTCAGAGAAAACCCCTGTGATTCGCGTTTTACCAAATTGCAATTCGGTCTTTACCCCGAAAAGCGATTGAGCTCCTGTGATAAGACTTGTGTTTAAAGGCAGAGCCACGTTACCTACTTCGATCTTGCGAACAATATCGTCTTCTGTAGGTGTGTATTCTAATTTGATCTGATTCTGGAAATCAAAGGTCGATTCTGTATCGTAGTTCGCCGTTACTTGCAAACGCTTCCCGACCTTCCCTAACAAACTCAAAGAGATGCGTTGGTCAAAATCAAAGGTTAGGTTCCTTCTGTTTCTCGGCGAAAAAGCTGGGTTATCTTGCTTTGTGAACAAGAGCCCTAAATCCATTTCAATAGATCCTTGTGGGATCACCTCTATAGTGTTGCCTCCAAATACGGTCTCGAAGAAATTTGAGTTTACGTAAAAGTTGGGCAATAAATTCTTCTGATCTTCTTCTGAGCCGTCTTTTTTACCATCGGCAGCGTCGATCTTGGTTTTAAAGTACTCCCGCATGGATTCCTGCAGGACCAGATCGTGGTATTCGTCTGGAGTGAGTATGGTTGGATAGGTGATATCAAAGGAACCAACTTTCTGGGTGTAGATATAGCGGTCTGTGATCGGATCGTAGGTATATGAATCTTCCACACTGTTGGTTGGAAGTTCCATACGACCCATGACAAAGCCAGTCTTAGTAGAGTCCGTTACGGTTTCCGCTGGATCCTGTGCTAGTGTTGTTGCGGTGGTTAGTATGCTAAAAAGGAATATCAGGCCCTTAAGCAGCCTTGCCTTGCGGTAATGTTCCCTGTTCAATTGTTATAAGTTTTTTAAAGCTAGTTTGATGATGGATTCAACGCTTGCGTTCGGATCCTCTTGGACGATCTTATTCAGCACCTTGTCGGTCTGTTTTCGACTGAAACCAAGAGTCTCTAAAGCAGATAACGCTTCATCTCTATTCGTATTGCTCGAAAAGTCCGAAACATCTTCCATTGCAAACACTTTCAAGATCTTGTCTTTCAAATCCAGAATGACGCGTTGCGCCGTTTTTGCACCAATTCCTTTAACACCTTGGATGACTGCAACGTCTCCCGTGGCAATGGCCTGCTGAACTTGCTTGGGTGGCAGGGACGACAACATGGTTCTGGCCGTGCTGGCTCCTACGCCCGAAACTGAGATCAATAACTTGAAAATTTCGCGTTCCGAAGGTTCGAAAAATCCGTAGAGCGTATGCGAATCCTCCCGCACTAATAAGTGGGTAAACAATTTTACATTTTCCGATTCAGGGAGTAAAGAAAACGTGTGTAATGAGATGTGAGCCTCATAACCTACTCCGTTGCATTCCACTACAACAGACGTAGGCGATTTTTCAACTAGTCTTCCCTTTAAGTGGGTTATCATTCGCTAACTCTGATAAAAACCCAAATATAGCATAATTATTCACATTGACTAGCCAGATACAGCGTTAAAAAGCAAGGGGTTTAGCCCTGCTTTTTTGCCTGCTCCTTTGCGCGCTTTTCCTTTTGCTGCGCATCGATCACCACAACAGCTACCATATTGACAATTTCTTCTACGGTAGCCCCCAATTGTAAGATGTGCGCCGGTTTCTTAAGACCAAGCATAATAGGTCCAATGGAATCGGCATCGTCAAACTCTTTGAGTAATTTGTAGTTGCTGTTGGCCGCGTCCAGATTTGGGAAGATCAGTGCATTGACCTTCTTTTTACCCAACTTAGAAAAAGGATATTTGCTTCCACGCATTTCCGGGTTGAGCGCAAAGTCCGCTTGTAATCCACCATCCACACAGAGTTGTGGCACATCGCGATGCAAGATCTCCACCGCCTTGCGTACTTTCTCCGAGGCAGGATGTTTAGAAGAACCAAAGTTGTTGTAAGACACCATAGCCATGGTTGGGTTCACCCCAAAGAGCTGCATGGTATAGGCAGTCATATGCGCTATCTTGGCCAAGTCTTCTGCAGTAGGATCTATATTGATCGCAGTGTCTGAAATAAAGAGTGGCCCGCGTTTGGTTAGCATGAGGTTGGTAGTGGCCACCTTATCCACCCCATCAAAACGACCAATGGTCTCTATAACCGGTCGCACCACAGAAGCATAGGCTCTGGAATAGCCAGAGATCAAGCCTTCTGCATCACCTTCGTTCACCATCATACAGGCAAAATAGTTGCGCTCACGCATCAGTTTTTCGGCATCGTAAAGGGTTATACCACTTCTGCGACGCTTCTCCCAAAAGGTCTTGGCATAGGACTTTAATAGTGGTAAAGTTTCGTCGTCCTTTGGGTCAATGATATCGAGTTCTCCTTCAAAGTCGATCTCTTCCATCAACTCCTTGATGGTCTCTTTGCGTCCTAACAGAACGGGAGTTGCAATACCTTCTTCGTATACGATCTGGGCTGCTTTTAATACATCTAAATGGTCTGCTTCTGCAAATACGATTTTCTTCGGATTGGTTCTGGCTCGGTTAATAAGCAAGCGCACGATCTTATTGTCGTTGCCCATGCGAGCAAGTAACTCATCCTCATAAGCCTGCCAATCTTTGATCGGCGCAGTGGCAACACCACTTTCCATAGCCGCTTTTGCAACTGCCGGTGGAATCGCTTCGATAAGCCTTGGGTCAAAAGGCTTAGGGATGATATAATCTTTACCAAAGTTCAAGCGGGTCTCTCCGTAGGCAATATTCACCTGCTCAGGAACCGGCTGTTTGGTTAATTCGGCCAAAGCCAAAGCTGCGGCCATTTTCATTTCTTCATTGATCTTAGTGGCCCGGACATCGAGCGCTCCGCGGAAAATAAAAGGAAAACCTAGTACATTGTTCACCTGATTCGGATTATCACTACGCCCTGTGGCCATGATAATGTCATCTCGAGTCTTGCAGGCCAGATCATAGGCTATCTCCGGATCGGGATTTGCCAAGGCAAAAACAATAGGTTTGGCCGCCATGCTTTTAAGCATTTTAGGGCTAACAATATTTCCAATAGACAAGCCAACAAATACATCTGCATCTTTCAATGCCTCCTCCAGGGTGTCTATCTTTCGATCTGTAGCGAATTCTGCTTTCTCTTTAGAAAGTCCGTCTCGATCCTTGCGAATTACTCCTTTAGAATCGAGCATCACTATATGCTCTGGTTTAACGCCACATGCAATATACATGCGCGTGCAACTTACAGCTGCTGCACCAGCGCCAGAGATCACTAAACGCACCTCGTCGATATTCTTTTCTGCGATCTCTAAGGCGTTCAGTAAGGCTGCTGTAGAAATGATCGCCGTGCCGTGCTGATCGTCATGCATGATCGGAATATCGAGTTCCTGCTTTAAGCGGGTCTCTATCTCAAAAGCCTCAGGAGCCTTGATATCTTCTAAGTTGATCCCACCAAAGGTCGGAGCTATGCGCTTTACCGTTTCGATAAACTCATCTACATTCTCGGTATCGATCTCAATATCGAATACATCAATTCCAGCAAAGATCTTAAAGAGCAAGCCCTTACCTTCCATAACTGGTTTGGACGCCTCAGGCCCAATATTACCCAGTCCTAATACCGCTGTTCCGTTAGAGATCACAGCGACCAAGTTTCCTTTGTTGGTATACTTGTAATTATTCGACTTGTCTTTCTCTATCTCCAGACAAGGTTCTGCAACCCCTGGCGAATAGGCCAATGACAGATCGCGCTGGGTGCTGTACTTTTTGGTAGGAACTACCTCTATCTTACCCGGCCGTGGTTTGGCGTGATAATCAAGTGCTTCTTTTCTCTTGGTGGGTTTACTCATCCCTGGAATTTTTTGATGCTATTCAAGCCACAAATTTACCATTCCTACGGGCAAAAATGACCACTTCTGTGGTATTTTTAGTCTATTGCGATGACGTGTCGCGATCTAAAAATGCAATGTTTCGCATAAGGCCAGTGTATTTAGTCCGTTTCACGGCACTCTTTTTAAAGAGTTCTCCAAAGACCTCTTCGGTGAGTTCTCGCCAAGCATTTTTATCTAACTGCAGCAATTCGGGTTTTGGATTAAACCTAGATTCCGAATGCGGTTTACTAAATCTATTCCAAGGGCAAACATCTTGACAAACGTCACAGCCAAACATCCAATCGTCCATCTGCCCGGAAAAGCTTTTCGGGATAGCTTCCTTTAACTCAATGGTTGCATAAGAGATACATTTGCTACCGTCTACCACATAGGGCTTAATGATAGCTTGCGTTGGGCAGGCATCTATGCAGGCTGTGCAAGTGCCGCAATGATCAGTCACCGGGTGGTCGTATTCCAAGTCCAGATCTATGATCAGCTCGGCCACAAAAAAGAAACTACCCGTCTTCTTGCTGAGCAGATTACTGTGTTTTCCTATCCAACCCAAGCCACTTTTGGCGGCCCATACTTTGTCTAAGACCGGGGCAGAATCCACAAAGACTCGCCCGCCTATCTCTCCGATCTCTTCGCTAAGCACATGCATCAATTCCTTGAGCTTGTCCTTGACCACAAAGTGATAATCTTCTCCATAGGCGTATTTGGAGATCTTGAAACTGTCCTTGTCTTGTTTTTGCTGCGGATAGTAGTTATAGAGCAAGGAGACCACACTTTTAGCACCAGGCACCAAGAGGGTCGGGTCCAATCGCTTGTCGAAATGGTTTTCCATATAGGCCATTTGCCCGTGCATGCCTGCCTTGAGCCACTGCTCCAATCGCGGGGCCTCTTCTGCTAAAAACTCGGCCTTGCTTATGCCACAACTTAAAAACCCCAAGCGCTGGGCATGGGTCTTTATGAGTTTGGCGTATGTACTTTGATTTTGATTCAAGACTCGTACTGGTGAAACACTAAGATAGCATCTTTTGGCTTCAAGGTGATCAAGGGTCTTATCTGTATGGGAGTCGTTTTCTCTTCTAAGCTAAAGGCGCTAAAGAGTTGTATCACAACCAAAATCATCTCGTACATGGCAAAATTATTCCCTATGCACATGCGTGGCCCTGCGCCAAAGGGAAAATAATAGTCGCTGTGTTGTCTGGGTTGCTGCGGATCGAATCGGTCCGGATCGAACTCCAAGGGGCGCTCCCAGTAGGTTTCTGACCTGTGGATCTCATAAACCGAAAAGAGTAAAGTTGAATCTTCTGGCAAGCGGTAATCGCCTAAGTGATCTTCTTTGTAATTCACCCGATCGATAAAATATGCCGGCGGATACAAACGCATAGACTCTTGCAAGACCTGCTGAATGTAAATGGCCTCTTTAAGCATAGTCATAATATCTGCGCCAGAACGAGTCAATGCAAGCGCCTCCTGCTGGACCTTCTGCAGCACCTGCGGATGACGCGCCAAAAGCTCACAGGTAAAGGTCAAAGCGTTAGATGTGGTTTCATGACCAGCAACAAAGAGAATCAAGATCTCGTCAATGAGTTGCTGTTCTTCTATTTCGGAACCGTCGTCATAGCGCGCATCCAAGAGCATGTCCAGTAGGTCGTCATAGCGCTTGCCACTGGCGCGACGCTGATTCACCAATTCCTTTAGGACTTTTCTGGCTTCGCCTACAGCATCTAAGTGCTTTTTAATCTTGCCACTGCTTTTAAACCACCAGACCAAGAAGGGTTGCCGCAGCTCTTTAACCATCATTTGTTGGGCCTCCTCTGTGGTGCGTTGCAACTGCGCGATCTGCTCCGCAGTAACACCTCCGCTAAAAAGTGTTTTAATGACCGTTTGGAACGCCAGATCGTTGAATACCTCGTGTATGTTTGCTGCCTCGTCTAGCTTGATCTTCTGCAGTTCCACAGCAATGACCTTTTGCATGGTGTCTAACAACAATTGCAATTGCTTTTTGTGAAAAGCAGGCTGTATAAGCTTGCGCTGTCGCTGCCAATGATCGCCTTCGGCAGTTAACAAGCCCCGCCCTACATATTTGGCCAAATCCCTGGTTTGGATCTTGCTCTTCGTGTAATTGCGTTGATTCTTCTGAAGGGTATAGCGCAAGTAATCTGCATTCTTAGAAAAGATTACGCTTGCCGCTGGGCCTATCCGAAGTTCAAAGGTATCTCCAAGGCGCTCAAAATTGGCATGGTGAAACGGCAATGGATTTTTGACAATGTTAGATGCGTGCCTTAAGAATCTTAAGAAACCGACTCGTGGAAAGTCTGTATTGAGCACTTTGGTCATTCGAACAGTCCGCCTTGAGTTGCACCTCGAACACGCCCTAAATGCTTGTAAGCCGCCTCGGTAACTTCTCGCCCGCGCGGAGTTCGCACTATAAAACCTTGCTGGATCAAAAAGGGTTCGTACACTTCTTCTATGGTTTCTCCAGACTCAGAGACCGCGGTAGCTAGCGTGGTGATTCCTACTGGACCACCTTTAAACTTGTCTATGATGGTCGCCAAGATCTTGTTGTCCATTTCATCCAACCCGTGGGCATCTACATTCAAGGCCTCAAGGGCATATTTAGCAATGGCAATATCTATGGTTCCATTTCCTTTTATCTGTGCAAAATCGCGAACCCGTCTTAGAAGTGCATTAGCGATACGCGGCGTACCTCTACTGCGGCCAGCAATCTCTATAGCAGCTTCCATGGTAATGGGTACTTTTAGAATTCCGGCGCTTCTCTCAATGATAGTTGTTAGTAGCTCGGTCTTGTAATATTCTAATCGAGAGGAAATCCCAAAACGAGCCCGCATAGGTGCCGTTAATAGTCCGGAGCGCGTGGTGGCTCCCACCAAGGTGAAGGGGTTGAGATTGATCTGAACCGTTCGGGCATTGGGGCCGGTCTCGATCATGATATCGATCTTGTAATCTTCCATAGCGGAATAAAGGTATTCCTCTACTATAGGACTCAGTCGGTGTATCTCGTCAATAAATAGCACATCGCGCTCATCCAAATTGGTAAGCAGTCCGGCAAGGTCACCTGGCTTATCCAAAACGGGGCCAGAAGTAACGGTTATACTCACATCGAGCTCATTGGCAAGTATATGCGCCAAGGTGGTTTTCCCTAATCCAGGAGGGCCGTGAAACAGGGTGTGATCTAAAGCTTCGTCCCGCAAATTAGCAGCCTCTACAAAGATCTTCAGGTTATCTAAAACCTGAGATTGGCCCGTAAAATCGTCAAAGGCCAGCGGCCTTAACTTGCGTTCTACGTCTTGCTCTTCGGGAGTGAAATGATCCCCAGTTGGGTCCAAGTGCTCGTTCATATAACAAATATACAAACTTGGGGTATCGAATGTATGTTGCTATGGCTATTATTTGAAATCACAAAGGAACGTTAATATGTAGGTTCCCGCCCTTAGTTTTTGGTAATTTCGCTTAGCAACCAACCATTGACATGCGAAGTAATCTTATTACCACTTACATCGCGCTTTTGACCGTATTTTACAGCCTTGGGCAAACCAAGAGTGTCACGGTCAAATACATATCCGAAGAGATCACCGTAGACGCCCTGCTGGATGAGCCAGCTTGGCAAACCGCAGAACCTGCCACAAACTTCTGGCAGTATTTCCCAACAGACAGTGTACAGGCCCGTAATCAGACAGAGATCAAATTCATGTTTGACGACCGCAAACTCTATGTGGGTATCAAGGTGGAAGCTATTGGTGACGATTATATAGTTCCATCTTTGCGCCGCGACTTTAGAGCTGGAGGTAGCGATAATGTCACCCTGATGTTCGACACTTTTAACGACGGCGTGAATGCCTTTCTGTTTGGAAGTAATCCGGCAGGAGTATTACGAGAGGCGTTGGTTTCTGGAGGAGGTACAGAGCTAAGGGGATTCACAACCAGTTGGGATACCAAATGGGTTGGCGAGACCAAACAATACGACGGTTATTACATTTGCGAATGGGCTATTCCGCTATCTGCCTTTAAGTACAACGAAGGAGAGACCAAATGGAGGTTTAATTCCTATATGTTCGACACCCAAGACAACGAACGCACTACTTGGATCAGAATTCCTCAAAATCAATTCATATTCAACCTGGCCTATATGGGCGACATGGTCTTTGAAAAGCCTTTGGGTAATTCTAAGAGTCCGATTTCTGTGATCCCATATGTAAATGGTTTGCTAGGGAAAGATTACGATATAAATGACCCATTTAGTGAATTCAAGTTTGGTGGCGATGCGCGTTTTACGCTTTGGAACAGTCTGAATCTGGACGTGACCATAAACCCAGATTTTTCTCAGGTAGAGGTAGATCAGCAAGTGACCAACCTCTCGCGTTTTGAGGTGAACTTACCCGAGCGCAGACAGTTCTTTATTGAGAACAACGACCTCTTTGCCGATTTCGGGAATTCTAGAGACGCCAACCCTTTCTTTTCAAGACGTATTGGAATTGCAAGTGATGCAGATGGCAATACCATTCAGAACGATATCATAGCTGGAGCACGACTGAGTGGAAAGGTAAACAACGATTTTAGAATTGGGTTTCTCAACATGCAGACCACCGCCGATGAGGCTAATGAGATCTCTGGGAACAACAATATGGTCGTGGCTTTACAGCACAGAGTATTTAGCCGCTCTAATATTAGCGCCTTATTTATAAATCGTCAGGCAACTGGTGACGAACCCTTTTTAGAACCTGAAGAAGAATACAATCGCGTTGTTGGTTTGGACTATAATCTGGCCAATGCCGACAACAGTTGGAACGGAAAATTCTTTGTGCACAAATCCTTTAAACGCAATACCGGAGACGATGATTTTTCTGCAGGGGCACGCTTGCAGTACAACAGTCGCAGATGGCGTGTAAGAGCCAGTGGTGTTTTTGTGGGCGAGGATTTTAACTCTGACCTAGGCTTTGTACGTCGTAAGGATATTTTTAAGATCGATCCGCAAGGAGAGCATTTGTGGTTTCCTAAATCAGGATTTATCAATAGACATGTATTCTCCTTTTTGCCAATTGTGATCTGGAGGCCTCAACTCGACTTTGAGTTATCTGATTATGTGCTGATTTCACGTTGGGAAGCAGAACTTAAAAACACTTCGAACATTCAAGTCAGTATGCGTAATCGATATGTAAGACTTTACGATGAGTTCGACCCTTCTCTATCAGATGGCGTACCCTTACCGGCAAATTCCGATTATCACTACAACCTGTTTGAGCTCGAATATCGCTCGGACAACCGCAAGGCATTTTTCTTTAACGTACAAAGCACTTTCGGAGGATGGTTCAATGGCTCTATCTACACGCAGAGACTCGATCTGAACCTGCGCTTACAACCCTACTTGACCCTATCTGCAGAAGGTCGCTACGACAAGATCAACCTTCCGGAACCTTATTCAGATAACGAACTCTGGCTTATTGGACCTCGTATAGATGTGACCTTTAATAAGTCACTGTTTTGGGCCACCTTTATTCAATACAATTCCAATCAGGGGAATTTAGGGATCAACTCTAGATTACAATGGCGATTCGCTCCGCTCTCGGATCTGTTCTTGGTGTATAACGACAA
Organism: Gilvibacter sp. SZ-19; assembly: GCF_002163875.1. Classification (GTDB taxonomy): domain Bacteria; phylum Bacteroidota; class Bacteroidia; order Flavobacteriales; family Flavobacteriaceae; genus Gilvibacter. The sequence continues at coordinate 855,844 of NZ_CP019333.1, forward strand.
CTACTTTACCGACGATGTATTTGCGCCGCGTTTTAGAACCATCAACTTGAAGTTGACCTACTGGTTGTATCTCTAAACTTTAACGGATTTCCATTTTCCTTTGCGGAATAGTGCAATGCCTATAGCCGCTATAAGTACTTCTGCCAAGGTTATGGCCAAGAGCACTCCCAAAGGCCCCATACCGAAACTCACGGCTGCCAAATAAGCAAAGGGCAGCTGGAATAGCCAAAAGCAAAAGAAATTGATCACTGTAGGTGTTTTAGTGTCTCCCGCCCCGTTAAAAGCTTGGATGATAACCATTCCGTAAGCATAGAAAACATAACCGGCAGCAATAACCCTTAAACTCAATGCTCCACTACCGATCACTTCCGGATCGTCACTAAAGATCTTGAGTATTCCCTCTGCAAAAAGCAAATAGAATACAGATACCAGGACCATAAAATAGGCATTGTACTTTCCGGTCTTCCATACTGAGGTGGCAGCCCTTTCAGGATTACCCGCTCCCAAGTTCTGACCTACCATAGTAGCTGCGGCATTACTCATACCCCAAGATGGCATAAGCGTAAACATTAGGACTCGAATTGCGATGGTGTAACCAGCGAGTACTTCGGAGCCAAACTCGGCCATGATCCGCATCAAGAACACCCAGCTCGAGGTTCCTATTATGAACTGTCCAATACCTCCCAAAGATACTTTGACCAAATTGATCATCTCTGAGGCGCGCACAACTATGTCCTTGAATCCAACTTTAATGCGGCTCCATCCGTAGAAAAGTATCAAGAGTTGAAAGATCACTGCACTACCCCTTCCTATGGTAGTTGCTATTGCTGCCCCTTGCACACCAAAGCCTGGTATTGGGCCCCATCCAAAAATGAGTAAAGGATCTAATACAATATTCAAAACGTTGGACAAGATCAGTACGCGCATGGCTACGGCAGCATCTCCCGCACCTCTAAAGATCGCATTGATCAGAAAAAGCAGCATGATGGTGACGTTTCCTCCTAAAAGTATTTGTGTAAATCGGAAGCCTTCTTCTATAAGATCTGGCTGCCCGCCCATCAGCCTTAAAATATCCTTAGGAAACAGAATACCGATTACACTGATAAGACTCGCTACCAATATTCCGAGCATGATGGCTTGTACCGCCGTTCTGCGAGCGCCTTCGGTGTCCTTCTCCCCTATACGTCGCGCGACTATAGCGGTAACTCCCATACTGAGACCAATAGCGACGGCATAGACCAAGGTGAGCACGGATTCGGTAAGACCAACAGTGGCAATGGCATTAGCCCCCAAACTGGAAACAAAATAGGCATCGACCAAAAAGAAGACCGATTCCATCATCATTTCAAGCACCATGGGTACAGAGAGCATAAAGATAGCTCGTCGAATACTGCCTGTAGTAAAATCTTGCTGACTGCCCTTTACAGCAGTAGCCAGCAGACCGAGGTAATACCCCAAACCTTTTTTGGGAGTTTCCATAAGGAAGGCGTTAGTTAGTTGCGCAGCAATATAGAACAAAAAACCCTTCCAATATGGGAAGGGTTTTAAGATTTCTAAGCTATTACTGCCTAGTGATTCATTTCTTCTTCGTTGTCTTGCAACGGAATGTGCTGCGGTACGAAGTCTTGTCCTGGGATCACGTAATCTGATTCGTCTTTGTTCAGTTTACTGTAATCGTAAGCCCAACGGTGTACTTCTGGAATTGGTCCGTCCCAGTTTCCGTGAATGTGCTTCACTTCTGCGGTCCATTCCAAAGTGTTGGAGTTCCATGGGTTCTTAGGTCCTTTCTTACCGTAGAACATAGAGTGGATAAAGTTGTATAAGAATACCAACTGCGCCGCACCTGTGATGAAGGCGAAGATAGAGATCACTACGTTCACGTCTGCCAAATCATCAAAGTATGGGAAGGCTGAGTTGGTGTAGTAACGTCTCGGTAATCCTGCCATTCCAATGAAGTGCATTGGGAAGAACACTCCGTAAGCACCAATAGCGGTGATCCAGAAGTGAACATAACCGAGGTTCTTATTCATCATACGTCCTTGGAACATCTTAGGGAACCAGTGGTATACACCAGCAAAGAGTCCGTAAAGTGCTGAGATACCCATTACCAAGTGGAAGTGAGCTACCACAAAGTAGGTATCGTGTACGTTGATATCTAGTGCAGAGTCACCCAAGATGATACCAGTTAGACCACCAGTGATAAAGGTAGATACCAATCCGATGGAGAACAGCATGGCCGGGTTGAGCTGCAGATTACCCTTCCAGAGGGTTGTGATATAGTTAAATGCTTTTACTGCGGATGGGATCGCGATAAGCAAGGTCGTAAAGGTAAACACAGACCCCAAGAATGGATTCATTCCGGAGATGAACATGTGGTGACCCCATACGATGGTTGACAAGAACGCGATTGCCAAAATAGAGGCAACCATAGCGCGATATCCGAAGATCGGCTTACGGGCGTTGGTCGCGATAACCTCAGAAGTAATTCCTAGAGCCGGTAGTAATACAATGTATACTTCCGGGTGACCCAAGAACCAGAACAAGTGCTCGAAAAGTACTGGCGAACCTCCTTGGTTGTGCAATACCTCTCCGGCAATGTAGATATCAGACAAGAAGAACGAAGTTCCGAAGCTTCTGTCCATAACCATCATAAGACCAGCGGATAGTAATACTGGGAAAGAGATCACACCAATGATAGCCGTTACAAAGAACGCCCAGATCGTTAGAGGAAGGCGTGTCATAGACATACCTTTTGTTCTCAAGTTGATCACTGTTACTATATAGTTCAAAGATCCAAGTAGCGAGGAAGCGATGAAAATGGTCATCGACACCAACCACAAGGTCATACCTGCTCCAGAACCTGGAATGGCCTGAGGCAATGCTGAAAGTGGTGGGTAAACTGTCCATCCGGCAGAAGCAGGACCTGCTTCAACAAAGAGAGACATTACCATAATGATACTCGATAGGAAGAACAACCAATACGAAACCATGTTCAAGAAACCGGACGCCATATCGCGGGCACCGATCTGCAATGGAATCAAAAGGTTGGAAAAGGTACCACTTAAACCTGCCGTTAGTACGAAGAATACCATAATGGTTCCGTGAATCGTAACTAATGCCAAGTATACAGAAGGGTCCATAATTCCGTCCTCTCCCCACTTACCAAGAAGTACTTCGTAAATGGTGAATTGTTTATCTGGCCAAGCCAACTGCAAACGGAAGATCAATGACATAGCAATACCAATGATTCCCATAAACAGCCCTGTGATCAAGTACTGCTTGGAGATCATCTTGTGATCTTGGCTAAAGATGTACTTGGTTATAAAGGTTTCTTTGTGATGATGTCCGTGATCATCATGTTCGACCGGGTGTGCGTATCCTTGTGCTGACATACCTGTAAAAATTCTTTTTTTAATTTTTCATAGTTGTGGCGAAATTGTCCTGTTTCGAAAGCCATTCGTTGAATTCTTCTTCCGTCTCCACAACAATCTTCATCTGCATGTTGTAATGCGTGTTACCACAGATCTTGTTACATAGCAATAAATAATCAAACTCATACAACTCTAAAGGCTCTAAACCTTCGGCTGCGCGAGCTACGTTCTTTTCATTGCGAATAGCGTTGATATGCTCAACCTTCGCAATGATTTCATCGTCTAAACGCATCTCCTCGGTGGTCTTGGTAGGAGTAAACGAAAACTGAGTTACCATTCCAGGCACACAGTTCATTTGAGCTCTAAAATGCGGCATATAGGCCGAGTGTAACACGTCCTGAGAACGCATTTTAAAGAGGATCTTTCTGCCTGCTGGCAGGTGTAATTCATTAACGATAATATCATCTTGTGCATCTGGATCAGAAGCGTCAAGACCTAATTGGTTAACACCTTCGATAAGGCGAACGTTAGCGTCTCCTAAGATGTTGTCATCGCCAGCGTAACGGGCACGCCAGTCAAACTGGTAAGCGTAAAGCTCGATCACCAATGGGTCGTCCTCGGTGTCGACATTCATAATGTCTGACCAAGTAAACAATCCGTAGATGATCAGTCCCGCCAATACGATAACTGGAATGATGGTCCAAATAAACTCCAGACGATCATTGTCTGCATAAAAAGTAGCGCGTTGTCCTTTCTTGCCACTGTACTTAAAGGCAAAGTAGTGCAATAACCACTGGGTGATTATCCCTACAATAAAGATGATGATCATAGAGATCAACCACAACTGATCAATGTCTACTCCGTGCTCAGAGGCTGAATCCGGAAGCAATACATCCGACCATTTGTAGAAAGAGATGAATGCCAGTACATAAATAAAGATAACAAAGCCCAACATTAGTTTTCCGTTGATCTTGTTGTCCTTGTCATTGGCAATCTGAGAAGTGCTACTGTCCTCTCCAGCTTTAGACATGGATAGGATCTTGCTCATCTGCCAAATACTGACAGCGAAAAGGATGATTACTACTAAGTATAAAAATGCGGTCATCGTGATAACTCTTCTTTAATATTATAACTTATTAATAATGGAACTGTTTACTTTCTTTCAAGAGTGGGTTTGCCTTAGCCAATAACGGCGCTTTGGTGAGTGCTGTGAACACGACAAAGACAAACAATCCGAAGAAGAACATAAGCGCTCCGATCTCTGGCATTCCAATGTACCAAGACGTACCTACTGCAGATGGCATAACCATTACAAATACATCTATATAGTGACCTGCCAGAATAATAATACCTGCCATGATAACAAACAGATTCACACGTTTGTAATCACTGTTCATAAGGATAAGTAATGGGAACACGAAGTTCATCACTACCATTCCAAAGAACAAGAGGTTAAAGTCTTCAATACGGGTTACGAAATAGGTAACCTCTTCTGGAATGTTAGAGTACCAGATCAGCATGAACTGAGAGAACCAAAGATAGGTCCAGAAAATACTGAATCCGAACATGAACTTAGCCAAATCGTGGATGTGGCTGTCGTTCACAAATTCCAGATAACCCTGAGATTTCAATACCATGGTTACCATGGCGATCACCGTAATGGCGCAAACCATCATTCCGGCAAACACATACCAACCAAATAAGGTAGAGAACCAGTGTGGGTCAAAGCTCATGATCCAGTCCCAAGACATCATCGATTCTGTAACGATGAAGAACACTAGGAAACCAGCAGAGAACTTGAATAATTTCTTAAAGTATGCAGGATCGTTGGTCTCGTCTAATTTCAAAGAATACTTTCTTGAGATGGCACGGTATAGATTCCATCCTAAGATGAAGATACCTGCACGGATCAAGAAGAAAGGCGTGTTCAAGAAACCGGATTTACCAGCAATGATCTTGTCAAATTTATCGCTGTCAGGATTTACCAAATCGGCATCCATCCAGTGGAATAAGTGGTTAAAATGTAGCGTTGACAAAAGCAACAACACGAATAAGATCACAGTTCCAACAGGCAAGTAAGCGGTGATCCCTTCCATTACTCTGAAGAGTACCGGAGACCAACCTGCTTGTGCAGCGTATTGGATCGCGTAGAATGCCAAAGCTCCAAGAGCGATCATCATAAAGAAGAAACATGCAACATAAACAGCTGCCCATGGACGGTTTTGCAACTGCCCTAGTACATGCTCGTAATGAGCATCTCCTCCGTGAGCGTCTTCTCCTGCGTGCGCTCCAGCCTCACCATGACCATCGCCATGAGCTGCAGTAGCATCACCGTGACCTCCGCCATGACCGTCATCGTGACTGGCCATCATGGTTTTTACCTCTTCTACATCCGCAGGTACCGCTAGGAATCCTCCTATCATACCCAAGGCGCCAACCACCATAAAAATAATAGCGAAAAGTTTTAATTTGTTAGGTAGCGTATACATATCGTAAAAATCTCTTTTGTCTATTATTAATGTGCTTCGTCTGTATCGTTGTGTGAGTCGTCGCCGTGAGCGTCATCACTCATCATTTCCATGGCATCCGCAGCAGCAGCTTCAGGCTCCACTACAGTTAAAGGTTCAGTTCCTTTAAGCGCAGCCATAAGGTTTTGTACGTGCATGGTGATCTGCCAACGCTCTAATTCATTGGTCTGAGAGGCATAAGATCCCATGGAGTTCAATCCGTACATCTGTACGTGATAGATACTTCCTTCGGTGATATTACGTCCTGGATCAGCATAAGACGGAATCCCTAAGAACACTTCGTTCTTCATAAGGATACCTTGACCGTCACCTTTGCTTCCGTGACATACTGCACAGTAAATGTCGTATAGTTCTTTTCCTTTATCCAAGTTCTCTTGTGTAACTGAATGCGGATTTTTAAGTTCAACAGTAGCTAGTTCTTTTCCGGCTGGAGTATCTGCATAATCATATGGCATCCAACCGCGTGGAATAGAACCTGGTGCAGGCAATAAGGCCGACTGACCATTCTCAAAGATCTCGTATTCGCCATAGGTCTCGTAACCGATAGGCTCATACATATTTGGCATGTACTGGTAGTTTGGCTTGCTTTCGTCAAAACAACCTACCAACGACAAGGCCGCTGCAAAAATTAAGGATAGGTTTAATAAACGCTTCATAGGTCTAGTGGTCTGATTCCTTTTCTACTATTTTAAGTTCTGTTGCTCCAGTTCCGGTTAGGAATTTAGAGACTTCTTCTGCACTGTGTCCACCAAGATCAACTTCCATTAAGAAGTGATCGTCTGTGGTACGTACATCTGGATTCTCAGCTTTTTTGAATGGCCAAAGCTTAGAGCGCATATAAAAGGTAATTACCATAAGGTGCGCTGCAAAGAATACCGTCATCTCAAACATGATCGGCACAAAGGCAGGCATGTTCTCGATATAGCTGAAACTCGGTTTACCACCGATGTTCTGTGGCCAATCCTCGATCATAATGAAGTTCATCATAGTGATCGCTACAGAGAGTCCAACCAATCCATACAAGAAAGAACAGATGGCGATTCTCGTATCTGCAAGGCCCATTGCTTTCTCTAGTCCGTGAACCGGGAAAGGCGTGTACACCTCTTCTATATGATAGTGTGCCTTACGGGTCTCCTTAACGGCATTCAACAGAATGTCGTCGTCTGTGTAAAGTGCGTGAATTACTTTTGAAGCCATCCGTTATTGATTTTTAAGTTCATTAGCTTGACCAGCCCAATCGTCGCGCTTTGCACGTCCTGGGAACTCGCCAATAATGCTGTCTAATAGATCGTATTCTGCATCGGTCATCTTGCTCACCTGATCAAAGGTGTAGATACCGAGTTGATGTAATTTTTCTTCCATTTTAGGACCAACTCCAGAGATCTTCTTGAGGTCATCTGCAGTGTCCGTTTCCGGATTAAAGCTACCAAGCTTGCTCATCAAAGTATTGATGCCTGCTTCCTTATCTGCTTCGGATAGGCTAGCTGCCGGAGCTGCTTCAACCTTGGCTGCTGTATTTGGCATAGTGTAATGCGGGGCATCGTCACCTTGCTCTGCTCTTAGATTTTTGTAACGATCTCCAGAAGATTTAAGGATCGACTTCACCTCTGCCTGAGCAATTACCGGGAAGGTTCTCGCATAAAGCAGGAACAATACGAAGAAGAATCCGATGGTTCCGATAAAGATCCCAATATCAACAAAAGTTGGTGAGAACATCGTCCAAGAAGAAGGCAAGTAATCGCGGTGCAATGAAGTCACGATGATCACAAAACGCTCAAACCACATACCGATGTTTACTACGATCGAGATGAAGAAAGAGAACATGATGCTTCTTCTAAGTTTAGGGAACCACATGAACTGCGGAGAGAATACGTTACAGGTCATCATGGCCCAGTACGCCCACCAGTAAGGTCCGGTGGCACGGTTAAGGAAAGCGTACTGTTCGTACTCTACTCCAGAATACCATGCGATGAAAAGCTCTGTGATATACGCAACACCTACAATAGAACCTGTGATCATGATCACAATGTTCATTAGCTCGATGTGCTGGATAGTAATATAGTTCTCTAAGTTAGACACCTTACGCATAATGATAAGTAGGGTGTTTACCATTGCGAATCCTGAGAAGATCGCCCCAGCAACGAAGTACGGTGGGAAGATCGTGGTGTGCCAACCTGGAATAACCGAAGTGGCGAAGTCAAAGGATACAATAGTGTGTACAGAAAGTACAAGTGGCGTTGCCAAACCGGCAAGTACCAGAGATACTTCCTCAAAACGCTGCCAGTCTTTGGCACGTCCAGACCATCCGAAAGAAAGGATGCTGTAAATTCTCTTAGTAAAAGGAGTGATCGCTCTATCGCGGATCATCGCGAAGTCAGGCAATAATCCTGTCCACCAGAATACCAAAGAAACTGATAAATAGGTAGAGATCGCGAATACGTCCCAAAGTAGTGGTGAGTTGAAGTTTACCCACAGCGAACCAAATTGGTTTGGAATAGGTAGTACCCAGTACGCCAACCAAGGACGTCCCATGTGGATGATCGGGAACAAACCAGCCTGAATTACCGAGAAGATGGTCATCGCCTCTGCAGATCGGTTAATTGCCATTCTCCATTTCTGACGGAATAAGAGCAGTACCGCAGAGATCAGCGTTCCCGCGTGACCAATACCTACCCACCAAACGAAGTTGGTGATATCCCAGGCCCAACCTACGGTCTTGTTAAGACCCCAGGTTCCAACTCCTGTAGAAACGGTGTAAACGATACATCCTATTCCCCATAAAAATGCAACCAGTGCAATGGAAAAAACTATCCACCATTGCTTGTTGGCAGTACCTTCAACAGGTGCAGCCACGTCACGGGTGACGTCACTGTAAGTTTTGTTACCTGTTACTAAAGGTCTTCTAATGGGTGCTTCGTAATGCGATGCCATATCCTTTGCTAAAATTATTTAGTAGTTACGATTCTTTAGTGTTTCTCACCTTCACTTGGTACATCACGTTAGGCTCAGTACCTACAGCTTCTAGTAGGTGATACATACGACTGTCTTTTTTCTTCTTGTAGATCTCACTGCTGTGATCGTTGATATCTCCAAAAGTGATTGCTCCTGCAGAACAAGCATTAGAACAAGCGGTTTGGAATTCACCGTCTTTAACAGGACGTCCGTCACGCTTAGCGTCTAGAATGGTCTTCTGTGTCATTTGAATACACATAGAACATTTCTCCATAACTCCACGTGAACGCACTACTACATCTGGGTTCAATACCATACGACCAAGGTCGTTGTTCATGTGGTAGTTGAACTCGTCGTTCTCGTTGTACAAGAACCAGTTGAAGCGACGTACTTTATAAGGACAGTTGTTCGCACAGTAACGTGTACCTACACAACGGTTGTAAGCCATGTGGTTCTGACCTTGACGCCCGTGAGAAGTAGCGGCTACTGGACACACGGTCTCACAAGGAGCGTGATTACAGTGCTGACACATCACTGGCATAAAGGCAACCTGCGGATTCTCTGCCGGATCTTCCATTTCTCCGAATCCTCCTAGAGAACCATTGTCTCCCCAAAGTCCAGACATATCGTCTTTCTTCTTTGCATCCGCTGCAAAGTCTTCTTCTGAGGAGTAGTAGCGGTCAATACGCAACCAGTGCATATCGCGGCTGCGACGCACTTCTGATTTTCCTACTACAGGAACGTTGTTCTCTGCATGACAAGCGATCACACAAGCCCCACAACCTGTACAAGCGTTCAGGTCGATAGACATATTAAAGTGGTGACCGATAGATCTGTCAAACGGATCCCAAAGATCGGCGTCTGGAGAGGTCACAGGAATTTCCTGGTGATCCTTAGACACTTCTGGAATCGGGTTCCAATCGTGTACATCTCCGTCCTTATATACATCTAAGGTGGTTTCGCGAATGATATCGCGACCCATCATAGTATTGTGCAACTGAACACAAGCAAATTCGTGCATTCCAGAGGCTTTCTCTACCTTTACACCTGCTTGCATCAAGTTGAATCCGTTGTAAAGCGCATAGGCGTTCACTCCGGTTTGCATTTCTTTCTGAATAGCGTTGGTCTGCCCGTAACCTAAAGCAAGTCCAACAGTTCCCTTAGCCTGTCCCGGCTGAATATATACAGGTACATTAGTAAGGGTTACATCTCCTACGGTCACATTGGCGTAAGATCCGTTCAAAGCACCGTTGGCAACATTCTCGTTAACGATACCCATTGCAGCAGCATCTGCAGCAGCCATGGTCAAGTAGTTATCCCAAGAAGCGCGTGTGATCGGGTCTGGCATTTCTTGCAACCAAGGGTTGTTAGCCTGACGCCCATCACCAATTGCGGTGTTTGTATAAAGAAGTAACTCCATTCCTCCGGCCGCTCCATCTTGAGCTCCATTAGAAGTAGCATCTTCTAGAGTTGTATCTGTGTTTGCTGTCGCAGCATCTACGGCCACTTCAACATCACTTCTAAAGACACCATCTTGTAAGGCCTCGTTCCAAGAAGCTCCTCCAAGGATAGACGCCCAAGTGTCCTTAATATAATCGTAATAAGTCTTGTCGCTCTCCATCCACGCTAGTAGCGTATCTTGGAAAGAACGTGTGTCAAACAACGGACGAATGGTTGGTTGTTGCAAACTGAAGTAACCCATTTTGATCTGAGCATCACCCCAAGACTCCAAGTAGTGAGGCGTTGCACCTACAAACTGAGAAGCCGCTGCGGTGGCATTGGCCTTCATTGCGAAGGTTGCACTCAGCTCAAGATTAGCGAAAGCTTCTGCAAAACCATTTCCAGGGAAAGAGTAAACCGGATCAACACCAACGGCGATCAATCCTTTTACAGTTCCGTTCTTAACCCCATTTAATACTTTAAGTACTTCTGCTTTACTCCCTTGGCGAACCATACGAGGTTTAGCAGCGTCCATAACTACAGAGTTAGCGTTCATGTCTAACACCATAGCCTGGCAAGCAACATCTTCTGCTCCGCAAACAACGACTCCTCGTGAACCTGCAGCAGCAAGTTGAGCTTTTGCGTTGCGAACAGCTTCTGCAACTTTATCGGAAAGCCCAGCGGTAGATCCTCCGTTAAGGGCATTCATTATCTTTTTAAGGTCTGATGGCTTAACAGCAACACGTTTGTCTGCATTAGCACCAGATAAGGTCATATTGGATTCGAACTGAATGTGACGAGACATTTTCCCGTTCTTAGGAACACGTCCGGCAGAATAGCCAGCATCGTATCCGCCACCTTGCCAATCTCCAAGAATATCAGCTCCAACAGAAACGATCACCTCTGCTTTAGAGAAATCGTAATCTGCCAAACCGCGTACACCAAATTTATTCTGGTAGGCATCTAAAGCTTCAGAGCTAGAAACCGTATCGTAAACTACGTGCTTAACGTTTGGATACTTGGCAGTGAACTCGGCAATCAATTTTGAAGTAGAAGGACTAGCAAAGGTCTGTGTAAGCAATACTACTTCTTGCCCAGCCATTGCGTTGAGCTTAGCAGCCATTTGGCTGTCAAACTCCGCCCAAGTCGCTGCTTCTCCACCGATCATTGGCCCAGCTAAACGCTGCGTATCGTACATAGAAAGTACAGAGGCATGAACACGAGCGTTCACGCTTCCGTTATGCACGGCCAAATCGTTAGATTCAACTTTGATAGGTCTTCCCTCACGTGTCTTGATAAGCACGCTGGCAAAATCAAAACCGTCTGCGATAGTGGTCGCGTAATAATTAGCCACCCCAGGAACGATCTCATCCGGAGCGTTCACATACGGAATGGATTTAATTACTGGACCCTCACAGGCAGCCAAGGTAGCTGCTGCGGTAGAAAATCCAACGAATTTTAAGAAGTCACGTCTGGAAGTCGAAGACTGCTCCATGGTCTGAGTGTCCCCAAGGAACTCATCTGTAGGAATCGGTTCAACGAATTCGTTTTGTCGTAGCGTCTCAAGAATAGGGCTGTGATCTTTCAGCTCCTCAACACTTTTCCAGTATTTCTTGTTCGATGCCATATATAATCGAAATTTGCCTTTAGTGATTTAGTAGTGACATTTTCCACATTCCAATCCGCCGTTTTGCGCAGCAGTTAGGGTTGGGAAGTCATACTCTTTAGAAAGCGACTCGTGAATCTTAGCGTAGTACTCGTTGCTCTCTAGTTTAACATTGGTTTCGCGGTGACAGTTGATACACCAACCCATGGTTAATGAGGAATACTGATACATGATCTCCATTTCCTCTACAGGACCGTGACAGGTCTGACATTCCACACCCGCAACAGTTACGTGCTGTGAGTGGTTGAAGTATGCGAAATCCGGAAGGTTGTGGATGCGCACCCACTTGACCGGTTTGGTCTCTCCGGTGTAACGCTGATTGTCTCTGTCCCATCCAACAGCGTCGTATAATTTTTGAATCTCTTTGTTGTAATCGATCTGGTATTCAGAAATACCTTCTTGGTAAGTTTTGTCTCCAACCTGAGCGATGTTCTTATGACAGTTCATACAAACATTCAAAGAAGGAATCCCAGAGTGCTTACTCTTGCGAGCAGAACTGTGACAGTACTTACAGTCGATCTGGTTAGTTCCGGCGTGGATTCTGTGTGAATAGTGAATCGGTTGTACCGGAGCATATCCTTGGTCAACACCAACTTGCATCATCCAACCGTAGGCGAAATAACCACTTGCCAAAAGCAAGAAGATCGCGCTTACCAACACCAAGAACTGGTTTTGCGCAAAAGCTTTCCAGATCGGCAGACGGTCTGCACGATCTTTATCTTCGTATTCAACACCGTTAGCAACGGCAATTCTTTTTAGGGTTTTGTTAACCAAGAACAGCATGATGGCTAGCATCAAGAACACTAATGCCAAGACAGCCAAGATGATGTCGCTGGAAACGCCTCCGCCTCCACCGCCAGCTTGTTCTGTAGCAACAGGAGTTGTTGGCACAGGTTTTGGAGTGTAAGTGTAGGCGATGATATTGTCAATATCTTCGTCTGACAAGGCCGGGAATGCATTCATTACCGCTCCGTTGTACTCGTTAGAAATAGCAACGGCTTGAGCGTCACCGGATTTGATCAGCTCCTGTGAGTTGCGGATCCATTTGTAAAGCCACTCTTTCTCGTATTTGTCTCCAACACCAAACAGTGCTGGACCAGTCATTTTCTGATACAGTTTGTGACAAGCAGCACAGTTGGCATTGAACAACTGTTTCCCAGCAACAGGATCACCACCTAGATCGGCAGCGGGTGCAGCTTGGGCAGCAGCGTCAGCAGCAGCTGGCTCTTGACCAAAAGTAAGGGTTGAAAACGATAGCAGAAATGCTAATAAAGTGAGTGATAATCTGGTAGTTAACGAACGGTGTGTCACCTTTTTCATACTTCAGGTTAATTATCGTCTTTTAAGCGGCTTCGGATTTGCGATTTTTGCTAGTCAAAAAAGGCCATTTTTGAAGCCATAAATAACGGCACAAAAGTACGACATAAAGTCGATTCTAAAAAGTGTGAATGGATTGTTAATTGGCAATTTATAACCATTCTAAATAATAAAAAATCAATGCAATGAGTTATAAAGCTATACCTTTGCAAACACAGTGAATTACCAAGATGAAAGGAAGAGAAATTAAAATGTTGATTTTAGGTCTTGTAGGCCTGTTTTGTAGTTCGAGTTTATCGGCCCAACAGGGCCGTGTTACCGTAAATGCGGATCCGCAGATAAATGAGCTGCTCGCCCTTAAAAAATCCATGGAAAAGGACAACAAACTAGCCGATGGCTATACCATACAGCTCTATTACGGCGAGCTCAATACAGCAAATTCCACTTTACGCAAGTACAGAAACAGTTTTTCCGCTTGGCCGGCAAGCATAGAATACGAAACCCCAAATTACAAAGTTTGGGTGGGTAACTTTAGCACCCGCCTCGAAGCCGATCAGGCCTTGGTTAAGATTCAAGAAAAGTTTCCAGCTGCCTTTCCAATAAAGCGAAGCAGGGCCAAGAAAAAAGACGATTAAGCACAAAAAAAAGCGACCGAATTGGTCGCTTTTTTTTGGTATATCGCTTGTAATTAAAGCTTCTTTTTAACAGCAACTTCTTGGAAGGCTTCAATGATATCACCTTCTTTGATGTCGTTGTAATTCTTGACCTGCATACCGCAGTCATATCCTTTAGAAACTTCTTTTACGTCGTCTTTAAAACGTTTCAACGAGGCCAACTCTCCGGTAAAGATCACCACTCCTTCGCGAATAAGTCGCACGCCAGAGTTTCTGTAAATCTTTCCGTTGGTAACCATACATCCAGCAATGGTACCGATCTTCGAGATCTTGAAAGTCTCGCGGATCTCGGCAGTTCCAGTGATCTCTTCCTTCATTTCTGGAGAAAGCATACCTTCCATTGCATCTTTCAGATCGTTGATAGCGTCGTAGATGATCGAGTATGTTCTGATATCGATCTCTTCCTTATCGGCCACCTGACGGGCATTACCCATAGGACGTACATTAAATCCAATGATGATCGCATCAGATGCAGAGGCTAAAAGCACATCGCTTTCGGTGATCGCACCTACACCTTTGTGCAAGATGTTCACTTGGATCTCTTCTGTAGAAAGCTTCTGGAACGAATCCGTCAAAGCTTCCACAGAACCATCCACATCCCCTTTAAGAATGATGTTAAGCTCCTTAAAGTCTCCAAGCGCAATACGACGTCCGATCTCATCAAGCGTAATGTGACGCTGTGTTCTAACAGACTGCTCGCGCTGCAATTGAGTACGCTTGGCCGCAATAGATTTGGCTTCACGCTCGTCTTCAAAGACATTGAATTTATCACCAGCTTGAGGTGCTCCATCCAGTCCTAAAATAGACACTGGAGTTGCAGGACCAGCCTTCTTAACTGGTTTCCCGCGCTCATCTTGCATGGCTTTGACCTTACCGGAATGTTGTCCAGCAAGTACATAATCTCCTATTTGTAGTGTTCCCGCTTGAACCAAAATAGTAGAAACATACCCTCTACCCTTGTCCAAGAAGGCTTCGATAACACTACCAACAGCTGGTTTGTTCGGGTTTGCTTTGAGTTCGAGTAGCTCGGCCTCTAGCAATACCTTCTCCAAGAGCTCGTTCACTCCTTGACCTGTTTTGGCCGAAATGTCATGAGACTGGATCTTTCCACCCCAATCCTCTACCAAGAGGTTCATCTGCGCAAGACCTTCTTTGATCTTGTCTGGGTTGGCCGTTGGTTTATCTACCTTGTTAATGGCAAATACTATAGGTACTCCCGCCGCTTGCGCGTGAGAGATCGCTTCTTTGGTTTGCGGCATGATATCGTCGTCCGCAGCAATCACAATGATCACTAAGTCAGTCACTTGTGTACCTCTAGCACGCATTGCGGTAAAGGCCTCGTGACCTGGAGTATCTAAGAAAGTGATCTTTTGACCGCTCTCTAAGGTTACCCCGTAAGCTCCGATGTGCTGGGTGATTCCTCCGGATTCTCCGGCGATCACATTAGCATCTCGAATATAATCCAGAAGCGAGGTTTTACCGTGGTCAACGTGACCCATTACGGTCACGATAGGTGCACGAGACTTCAAGTCTTCTGGTGCGTCTTCTACTTCTTGAATTGCCTCTTCGATATCCGCAGTGACAAATTCCACTTCGAAACCGAACTCCTCGGCAACGATCGATAGAGTTTCTGCATCCAGACGCTGGTTCATAGTTACCATCATACCCAAAGACATACAGGCAGAGATGATCTGAGTTACAGATACATCCATCATGGTAGCAACCTCACTTACGGTAACAAACTCTGTTACGCGCAGTGTTTTGCTTTCTGCTTCTGCTGCTGCCAATTCCTTCTCCGTCTTTTCACGGTGAGAGTCTCGCTTTTCACGACGGTATTTGGCACCTTTACCTTTGCTGCTCTTCCCTTGAAGCTTTTCAAGAGTTTCGCGCACTTGTCTTTGCACTTCTTCTTCAGACGGCTCCTCCTTAATTACAGGTGAACGTCTGTTTCCTCCGCGTCTGTTATCACGACCTCCAGATGGTTCCTTGCTAATTCTGCGACGCTTACCGCGTTTTTCCTTAGAACCTGGACCCTTCTTGGCGTCTTTATCTTCGTCTTTTTTCTTGCGTTCTGGTTTTTTGAATTTATCCAGATCGATCTTTTGTCCTGTGAAGTTAGGACCATCCAGTTTTTTATACTGGGTTTTTACCTTGTCCGGTTTTGCAGTCTCTGCCTCTTTCTCCTCAGCTTTAGGTTTTGGCTCTTCTTTGGCTTTCGCCTTCGGAGCTTCCTTTTTCTCAGCTTTAGGTTTAGGCTCTTCTTTAACCGGTTCTGGCTGTGGCTCAGGCTCGGGGGCAGGAGTTTCCTTTTTAGGCTCTAGGTCTATCTTACCTACTGCCTTTGGCCCATCGAGCTGCGCTTTGGCCTTGATCACTTTGGAAGTTTCGCGTTGTTGCTTTTCTTCCAGTTCGCGTTCACGAGCCAATCGGAGTTCTTCTTTCTCCTTGCGCTTTTCTTCACCAACTTCTTTTGAGGCTACTTTCTTGCTCTTGTCCGTTTGAAATTCATCAAACAGAATTTGATACTCCTCTCCCGTGATCTTAGTAGTAGGGCGCGCCTCTACCTCGAATCCGTTTTCCTTTAAAAAGTCAACGGCACGATCGAGCGAGATATTAAATTCCCGCAATACTTTACTTAGCCTCATTGTTTTTACTTCAGCCATAAAAATGCTTCTCTCTTAGCTATTAAGAATCCGCAAGTTACAATTTACTCCTCGAATTCCTCTTTTAAAATATTCATTACTTCGACGATGGTTTCTTCTTCCAGATCGGTCATTTTAACCAGATCGCCGACTTCTTTTTCTAAAATACTCTTAGCGGTATCTAAACCGATCTTGCTGAATTCTGCAATGATCCAATCTTCGATCTCATCGGAGAATTCTGTCAATTCTACGTCTTCTTCCGCTCCTTCACGGAACACATCGATCTCATAACCAGTCAATTGACCAGCAAGTCGAATGTTGTGCCCTCCACGACCAATAGCCTTAGAAACCTCTTCAGGTCTCAAAATAACCTCAGCGCGTTTGTTCTCTTCGTCCAATTTCATGGAAGTGATCTTCGCAGGACTCAATGCACGTGAGATAAACAACTGAATGTTGTTCGTGTAGTTGATCACGTCGATATTCTCGTTGCCCAATTCGCGAACGATTCCGTGAATACGAGATCCTTTCATACCCACACAGGCACCTACAGGATCGATTCTGTCATCGTAAGAGTCTACAGCTACTTTTGCCTTCTCTCCTGGAATACGAACCACTTTCTTAACAGTGATCAGACCGTCGAATACCTCAGGGATTTCTTGCTCGAACAACTTCTCCAAGAAAAGTGGATTTGCGCGCGACATGATGATCGCAGGCTTGTTTCCTTTTAACTCCACGCTCTCAATGATTCCGCGTACGTTCTCTCCCTTGCGGAAGAAGTCCGATGGAATCTGACGGTCTTTTGGCAAAATGATCTCATTGCCTTCGTCGTCCAACAAAATTACAGCACGATGACGTATGTGGTGCACCTCTGCCGTATAAATTTCACCTTCCAGCTCTTTGAACTGCTTGTAAATATTTGTGTTATCGTGTTCGTGAATCTTAGAGATCAAGTTTTGACGCAAAGCCAAAATGCTTCGGCGCCCCAAATCGATAAGTTTCACTTCTTCAGATACATCTTCGCCAACCTCAAAGTCAGGCTCGATCTTACGGGCCTCGGTCAATGAGATTTCTTGGTTCTCGTCTTCAACTTCGCCATCGGCCACAACGATACGGTTGCGCCAGATCTCTAAATCCCCTTTGTCAGGGTTTATGATAATGTCAAAGTTATCGTCATCTCCGTACTTTTTCTTTAAAGCACTTCTGAATACATCTTCCAAAATCGCCATCAGCGTTACACGGTCGATCAGCTTGTCGTCCTTAAACTCTGAAAATGATTCGATTAATGCGAGATTTTCCATCTGCTTATTCTTAATTAAAATTGATCATCACTTTTGCTTCGGCAATATCGGCATAGGCCAGTGTTGCCTCTTTTTGCACCGTCACCTTTCCTTTACCTACAGGTTTAGGCTCGCGGGTCTTCCAACTCAGGGTACAACCTGAATCGTCTGCTGCCGTTAAGGCACCTTCTATGGTGGTGCCCTCCGCAGTCTTTACTGACAACTTTCTACCAATGTTCTTAATGTACTGTCTCGGCATGGCTAAAGGAGCTGTTGCTCCTGCAGAAGTGACTTCTAAAGAGAAATCTTCTTCCTCTCTGTCGAGATTGTGTTCCACTGCGCGGCTCATGGCTATACAGTCTTCTACACTTACACCTTTGTCACCATCGATTACGATCTTGATCTGATTCGCCTCACCTATATGTAAGTCGATCAAAAAGAGATCGGGCCGCTCTTCTAAGGCCGCCTGAACGAGTTCCGTAACTTTTTCTCTGAACATGGTCTATAAAAAGAGGGGACTTTGTGTCCCCTCATAGTTCTCAATTCCCTATAAATGCGCTGCAAATATAGCAATAATTTTTGATACTTAAAAGCCATAGGTGCACGGGTTTATTTCGTAATTTGATACTAACATTAAATCGACCAACATGCAACGTATCTTAGTTCCTACTGATTTTTCGGAGCAGGCGGAATACGCCTTAAAAGTTGCGGCCGATCTGGCTCGCAAACACGACGGAGAAATTTACCTACTTCATTTGCTAGAGTTGCCCATACATTTGGCTAATTCGGGAAGCAACGAACAGTTGCCGGAATCGCTCTTTTTTATAAAACTCGCCGAGAAGAACTTCAAAGAAATGGAACGCAAGCCCTACCTCGATGGGATCAATGTTTATCAGGAGGTTGCCTATAGCGAGATCTACGAAGGCATACAAGACGCCATCAAAAAGTACAATATAGACCTCATTGTCATGGGATCTCACGGCGCAAGTGGTTTTAAGGAAATGTTTATTGGAAGTAACACCGAAAAGGTGGTGCGGACCTCGGAGCGTCCAGTACTTGTCATAAAGAACGATCACGACGACTTTGACATCAAGGACTTTGTATTTGCTACGGATTTTTCTGAGGAATGCCGAGTTCCACTAGACAAGGCCTATCGATTTGCGCAACGGATGAACGCCCAAATGCATTTACTCTTTGTCAATACGGTAAGCGATTTCAAAACCTCGGACGAGGCCTTGAGCATGATGCGCAATTTTATTAAGGGTATGGGACTGGAAGATTACACCCTTAATATTTACAACGATCATTCTGTAGAAAAGGGCATCTTGAATTTTGCCAAAGAAAAGAATGCGCAATTGGTAGGTATGTCTACCCACGGACGCAAAGGTTTATCTCATTTCTTCAATGGCAGTATTAGCGAAGATCTGGTCAACCATGCCCAGCGCCCTGTTATTACTTTTAAAATATAAAAAAAGACGGCCCTCACGAACCGTCTTTTTTCCAAAGTGTCTAAATCACAGTAAGTTTAAACTGTAGGTACGTGATATAAACGTTTCTCGATTTTTCTCTTTTTCACGGTGATGGTCTTCATGAGATCCATGATAGTCGCATCTTTATTTTGTTTGTAGATTTCGTTTAGTCCTAGAACCAAGGCCTTTGCTTCGCGAGAAGCTTTAACCCGATCACTAGTAGACATATGACTCATCTTTCTGCTGAGAAATTCTTGGGCTTTATCAAATAGGCTCATAGCTGTTAAATTTTAATAGGATAAAGCTAATGTTTGTTAGTCTTGAATACTAGAATTTTAGCTTTTGTTTAACTATTTAAATCAAAAACTGAACATAATTAAAATTTATATCAACTATTTGCCGGGCTTATACCTTATTCTATCAAGGCGTCATCTGCCTGATCTTCAGTGACTTCTGCCACGTGTTTTGGCAGTAATTCGATACCCTTTTGCAGCACCAAAGTGTTGGGCAAGGTTAAGTATTCTCCAGTGTCTGTGGTCATGTATAGATAAAATCCGGTAATATCGGTCACCACACCTGTCCAATTGTAGTCTTTATCGATCACTTTTATGCGATCTCCTATTCGAACAGGATGATTAAAAAAGAGGATTACACTTGCCGTCAGATTAGAAAGAATAGACCATTGCGCAAAAAAACCAACTCCTAGTACAGCCAAGATAGAACTTATGAATACAGTGAAGTCTTCCAATTGCACACCCCAAACCACAGCTAGGAATACCGCTGCTAAACTGTATACCAATATATAATGTAGATTTAGGACCACCTTTCTCCGGTTGCCATCGAGGCTCTTCATTACAGAGAATCGACGCAAGAAATGTCTCCCTAGAAAAACAGCTATAAATAAGAGTGCCAATACGATAGCTGTCCAAATGAGTTTGTGTGTCAACATGAGGTTGATTTTAGCGCTTAAAATTACTACATAGGAAGATCAAAAAAGAAAATATTTTTAATAATTCTATTTAATATATTCATTTTCAGCGTTTTAAATGAAATTAAATTTTTCTAATTTTTTTTAAAAAATGTTTTTTGGATTCAATTTTTGATTTTATTTGTACCCAGATTTCGTGATCATAGCGAGATCATTAGTCAAACATCATGAACCGTGTTTTCGAACTCGGGCTTTTGAAAATTAGGAAGTCAAATTCAAAAGCCGCTTTACGGATAAAGCAACGAGTTTTAGGGCTAACTTCCGTTGAACCGATTTTCCAACCGCAACGTATTCCTGTTGCGGCATTCAGTCTTTATTACATACGTGTGTGAGTGCATTATAAACCCCGCTGTTTATAATTATTAATTGCATTTAACATCACGATGAAAACCAAGTACTTCGATCTAATCGATCAAACCTATGTATTCCCTCAAAAGGAATTTCAACTAAAAAATAACCAGCTTCAATTTCACGGAATTGACCTAATGAAGCTTATCGCAGAGCACGGTGCACCACTAAAGTTCACCTACCTGCCCAAGATATCAGAGAACATCAATCTGGCTAAGGATTGGTTTGCCCAGGCATTTGAGAAACACAACTACCCAGGCAAATACCACTACTGTTATTGCACCAAGAGCTCGCACTTTAAGCATGTGTTGGACGAGGCGCTAAAGAACGATATTCACATAGAGACCTCATCGGCCTTTGATATGGACATAGTGAACCATTTGAAAGCCAGCGGTAAAATACACAACGACACCTTTGTACTGTCTAACGGATTTAAACGCGACCGTTACATTCAGAACATCGCAGACCTCATTAATAGCGGACACCAAAACTGTATCCCTATTATAGACAATTACGAAGAGATCAACTTGCTGAGTCAGGCCATCGATACCAATTATAAAATTGGCATTCGAATCGCTTCAGAAGAGGAGCCTAAGTTCGAGTTCTACACTTCTCGTCTTGGGATCGGATACAAGAACATTGTGCCATTTTACGAGCAGACCATAAAGAACGACCCTAAGGTGGAGCTTAAAATGCTACACTTTTTTATCAATACAGGAATTCGCGATACCGCATACTATTGGAACGAACTTCTAAAATGTCTTAAGGTATATATCGCCCTGAAGAAAGTTTGCCCAAGTTTGGACAGCTTGAACATAGGCGGCGGATTCCCGATCAAGAACTCATTGGCATTTGAGTACGATTACGCCTATATGATAGACGAGATCGTAAATCAGATAAAGACTGCCTGCGACGAAGCCGGAGTTGCTGTTCCAAACATCTTTACCGAGTTTGGCAGTTTTACCGTTGGCGAAAGCGGAGGCGCTATTTACGAGGTGCTGTATCAAAAGCAGCAGAACGACCGCGAAAAATGGAACATGATCAACTCCTCGTTCATCACCACACTTCCAGACACATGGGCCATCAATAAACGGTTCATTATGATGGCCGTAAACCGCTGGAACGACAGTTATGAGCGTGTACTTCTGGGAGGACTCACTTGTGACAGCGACGACTACTACAACTCAGAGCAGCACCTCAATGCCATTTATTTACCCAAGTTCAGCAAGACCAAACCGCTCTATATCGGATTTTTCAATACCGGCGCCTATCAAGAGACCATTGGTGGTTACGGCGGATTGCAGCACTGCTTGATTCCGCAGCCAAAACATTTATTGATACAACGCGACGAAAACCAAGAATTGCAGGTAAGCGTTTTTGCAGAACAACAAAAATCAGAAGACTTTTTAAAGATTTTGGGATACCAAAACTCCGCAGCGGAAAAGCAGAACGCTACAGAAACTACTTGGGCCCAACTTTATTCTTAATAACAATGAAAACCAAAACAACCTTTGCCGGAATCCCGGCAGAATTCGCCGGATACGATTCGGCCAGTGTAGTACTATTGCCAGTTCCTTATGACGGAACCAGCAGTTGGATCAAAGGAGCAGATAAAGGGCCACAAGCCTTTTTACACGCTGCCGAGAACATGGAACTTTACGATATCGAGACCGATACGGAAGTCTATCGCCAAGGGATCTTCTTAAACGAACCTCTTGACGGTTTTGAGCGCCCAGAAGATATGGTGCAACAGGTGTACAACGCCACCAAAAAGCACTTGCACAAACGCAAGTTTATTACCCTTATGGGTGGCGAACACAGCATTTCTATTGGTGCTATGCGCGCTTGTAATGAAATGTTCGAAGACCTAACCGTATTGCAATTGGACGCCCATGCGGATCTGCGCGCTGTTTACGAAGGCAGCCCTTACAATCACGCTTGCGCCATGCACGAGATAAACCAAACTGCCAATTTGGTACAGGTTGGAATCCGCAGTATGGATATTTCTGAAAAAGCAGAGATGAACGAAGACAATGTATTCTTTGCTCATGACATGGCTAACAATGACGATTGGATGGAAGAGGTAATGGCCTGTATGACAGACAATGTCTATATCACCGTGGACTTGGACGCTTTAGATCCTTCTATTATGCCAGCGACAGGTACTCCTGAGCCTGGTGGACTATTCTGGTACGAGACTTTGGAATTCTTACAGAAGGTATTTAGAGATAAGAACGTAGTTGGCTTTGACTTGGTGGAGCTGTGTCCTATGCCAGGGCAACAAGCTTCTGAATTCCTCGCAGCAAAGCTGTACTACAAAATGTTGAGCTATAAGTATGCCGACAGTCCTGCAGACGATCAGGAAGAAGGTGGCTACTACAAAGAAGAAAAGAATCTACAAAACGCATTTGACGATGACTACGATGAGTACTAAGGGTTCTATCAGAAACTTTATAGAAGATCATTTCTTGCACTTCAATGCTGCGGCCCTGGTAGATGCTGCCAAGGCATACGAGCAGCAGTTGGAAGATGGTCACAAGATGTTGGTATCCTTAGCGGGAGCTATGAGTACTGCGGAGCTGGGCAAAAGCTTGGCTCCGATGATCCGCGCGAATAAGATCCACTTCATTTCTTGTACTGGGGCCAACCTAGAGGAAGACGTGATGAATCTTGTAGCCCACAGCCACTACAAGCGCGTTCCGAATTATCGCGATCTTACTCCGGAGCAAGAATGGGAATTGTTAGAGCGTGGACTGAACCGCGTTACCGATACCTGTATTCCGGAAGAAGAAGCCTTTAGACGTATTCAAAAACACATCTTTGAACTATGGAAACAGGCAGAAGACAATGGAGAGCGTTTGTTCCCGCATGAGTTCCTCTACCGCCTATTACTTTCTGGAGTGATGGAACAATACTACGAGATAGATCCTGAGAATTCATGGATGCTAGCTGCAGCCAAAGCCAATTTGCCTATGGTAGTTCCGGGTTGGGAAGATTCTACTTTAGGAAACATCTTTGCCAGTTACGTAATGAAAGGAGAGCTCAAGGCGTCGACCATGAAGTCTGGGATCGAATACATGACCTTCTTAGCCGATTGGTATACCCAGCAAGGTGAAAAAGGAGTGGGATTCTTCCAGATTGGTGGAGGTATTGCTGGCGATTTTCCGATCTGTGTGGTACCTATGCTTTATCAGGATATGGAGCGCACCGACACCCCATTTTGGAGCTATTTCTGCCAGATCAGTGATTCCACGACCAGCTACGGATCTTATTCTGGAGCTGTTCCCAACGAAAAGATCACTTGGGGAAAACTGGGCATAGACACGCCAAAATTCATCATTGAAAGCGATGCTACTATAGTGGCACCCTTAGTATTTGCTTACCTATTAAATCAGTAATCATGAATACCAACTCAGTACAAAGGATTATAGTCGATTACCAAAAAATGAAGCCAGAGGTGATGCAGCAATTGCTTGAGCAATACCCAGACGGCTACGACACCGACCAGCTTATTCAATTCAAGAATGCACAAGGTCTTTGGGTGTATTGTTTAGAGGTGAAGACCCCAGAGACTGTTTACTTGGTAAAAGTGAGCAGAAAATTAGACGAAGCTATAGACAGAGCGCTCGCAGAAGATGACGAGGACGAAGACTACAGCTATCAGAGTGACGACATAGAGGATAGCGCAGACTATTCGGATTATAGCGATGACTTTGAATACGCATAATACTGTGGCAGCAAAGGCCGTGATTGAAAAACATACGGCCTTTGCCTGCCATATGGCATTGGGATTTCATTTAAAGGAGATCCAACAGAAATGGGCCGATAAGGTATTGCACAGCGATGCCGACGGCCTAATGCTAGGCTTCGACGAGGGCTTTGCAGCGGTTTTCCGTTATGGCGTAGTGGTGCATTGGAATTTGAATTCAAGGCGCCGTGAAGTTTTGGAAGCCTATTTAAAGTCTAACAGTAAAGGACTCATGCCTGCTAAAGAGTGGCGCAAAGATCAGTTGCTATTAAGCCTGAACGACAAGAAGACTTTAGTGAACCACGAGCAGGTTTGCCTAGACAGTAAAAATCCGGAGACCATTCATTTGGTATTGCTACACTTGGCACAATCTGTGGCTATGGATAGTTTTTCCTTTTGGTGTGAAAAACTGTTGGAAGACACCCGTATGCACACCACTGAATTGGAGCTGAAAGGTAAATTGAGTCTAAAAGGAACCCCGCTTAAAAAATACATTGGCAAGGTACTCAACCTCAAAAACAAGGTAGCGGAGAACTTGTATATCATCGATGCTCCGGATCTGGTCTGGGACGATATGGCCTTGGAAGAACTGCACAAAAAATTGGTGCTGAAATTCGACCTTAAAGACCGCTACCGAAGCATACAGGAACAACTCAATATTGTAAAAGAGAATTTAGATCTCTTTAAGGAACTGAGCTTTCACAAAGAGAGTAGTATCCTCGAATGGATCATCATCATCTTGATCGCTGTCGAGATTGTAGACCTCTTTATTCTAAAAATATTCTAATCCCTATTAGCAACCCATGATTTCAACTGTTGCACCGGGGACTTTTGAGCCGGAAAACCACTGGTATGAAAAGTCTCTAAATGCTACCATTCACCCAATGGTAAGCTATTTTCTTAACCTAAATCCGAAGCAGATCGTAAAACGGTATTGCCATTTAAACCCTACCGTAAAGCCAGAGGAGCTGTTGGAGTTCTTACATTACAAGCCTAAATACTATCACTTGTCCGGTGCAGACCTCTTACACGTTACCACGGCGACTGGAAAAAGACAAATGGTGGTCATTGAGAACAACTCTTGCCCCTCCGGTCAGAAATCCATGCCACTACTTGACGAGTTTAACGAACAAGGCGGCTACAGCAAGTTCGTAGAGGCGACTATTAAGCCTTTGCTAAAAAAGAAAAAGACCGAGACCTTGGCGGTGATCTACGACAAGAACCCCATGGAGGCCTCTGGCTATGCCCATGCTCTTGCCGATATGCTGAAGCAAGAAGTTTATCTGGTTCCCTTTTACAACAAACAGGCCAACGACCATATTGACACCAGCGGAGATTATGTAAAGATCAAAGTAGATGGCCAATGGAAAACGGTACAGCTGGTGTTTCGCTATTTGACCCAAAAACCTTGGAACAGACTGCCTATTCACAGTAAAACTGTAATTGTGAACCCAACCATTGTTTGCTTGGCAGGAGGTCGAAACAAAATGATCGCTTCTAAGGCCTACTCCTTTTTTAATGCTGAATTGGCAGAGAAGAATCTAAAGATCCTTACCCCGCATACTATTTGGGATGTGAATAAGAATGAGATCCCGATCTGGGTGGCAAACTTTGGTGGAAAGGCAGTAGTGAAGAATCCGTATAGCAACGCTGGTCAGGGCGTATATACCATAGTCAATGAAAAAGAGCTGGAAGATTTTATGGCCTTGGAATTTGACTACGATAAATTCATAGTTCAAAGTCTTGTGGGCAACTACAACTGGAGTTCGACCACCGCAGAAGGTATGTTCTACCATGTGGGCACCATGCCGAACGCCAAAGGAGAATCTTATGTGCTGGATTTTCGCGTGATGATACATGCCACTCCAGAAGGTTATAGACCCCTCTCTATTTACTCCAGACGTGCTAAAGCACCGCTAAAAGACAGTTTGACCGACGGAAAATCTTCTTGGGATATTTTGGGAACCAATCTCTCCATTTTAAACGAAGACGGATCTTGGGGCTCTGACACCAAGAGGCTGCTGCTTATGGAACGCAAAGTATTCAACAATTTGGGGATAGGGCTAGACGACCTGATCGAAGGTTATATTCAAACTGTATTGACCTCTATCGCTATAGATAAAATGGCGATCCAACTCATCAGCAGCAAAGGAACGCTGAAAAGAAAACTCTTTAAATCACTCAACGACGATCCGGCGTTGATCAAAGAAATTATCTAGATGAACACTTTTTACAACATTCCGGTTATAAAACAACTCGACCTAGAAAGTTTTGAAGCCAATAGCCTGAGTTATCGCTGGCTGCAAATCGTGTCTAACGGAATAGGCCAACCCATATTCATTCCCGTAATGATCGCCAAAGGAAAAGAAGAGGGGCCAACCCTTGGACTAACGGCGGTTGTTCACGGTAACGAGCTCAATGGAATGTCGGTTATTCAGAAGGTTTTTGCCGAGCTAGACTTGGATAAACTATCTGGGACTTTAGTTGGGGTTCCTGTTATGAACATACCTTCGATACTGCTCAACGAGCGCCGTTTTCTGGACGGTGCAGATCTAAACCGTATCATGCCCGGAAAGAAAGACGGGAACCGTTCTCAAGTTTATGCCCACCGGATAGTAAATCGGATCGTAAAGCATTTCGATTATATGCTAGATCTGCACACGGCGAGCTTTGGGCGCATCAACTCCTTTTATGTTCGGGCCGACCTCTCTTCTAAGATTGCATATCAGTTGGCTTGTATACAGAATCCGCAGATCATTCTCAATGCACCGCCCAAAGATGGAACCCTTCGTGGCGCTGCCGCAGACTACGGTATAGATGCCATAACGGTAGAGGTTGGCGACCCAGATCGATTTCAAAAAGGCATGATCCGTTCCGGACTTTCTGGGGTGTTCAACACCATGGCCTATTTGGGAATGTACGAAACCAAAATTGAGCAAGAAGAGGAGAAGCCGATCATCTGTAAACGATCTTATTGGATCTACTGTGATAAAGGAGGTATTGTGCAGGTGCATACCAAGCTGACCCAAAAACTCAAAAAAGGCGATCACATTGCTACCGTGCGCAATGTTTTTGGCGAAGTGGTCAAAGAATATTACGCCCCAGAAAAAGGTGTGGTCATAGGTCAAAGTGTGAATCCAGTAGGACAGACCGGGAGTCGTCTGATCCATTTAGGCATTGTATAGGGCTGTTAGGAGATCGAATTGACCGGTAGAAACGCTCAGATTCAAAAAAGTTGAATTTTGAGCGTTTTTTCGTTAAAAACAACCCAAAATTGGCCATTTTCTTGCTTTTTTGATCGATTTTTTTATGTTTTTATTAAAATCCGATTGAATGAGACAACTCAAAATTACCAAGCAAGTCACCTTAAGAGACTCCAAAGCAGTAACCGCCTATTTGAATGAAGTAAGTAAGATCCCTTTGATCACAGCAGAAGAAGAAGTCGAGTTGGCACACCGCATTAAAGCAGGAGACCAACAAGCACTCGATAAGCTGGTAAGATCTAATTTGCGCTTTGTAGTATCTGTTGCAAAACAGTACCAAGGACAAGGAATGAATCTCTCGGACCTGATCAACGAAGGAAACCTCGGCCTTGTTAAGGCCGCCAAGCGCTTTGACGAAACTCGTGGGTTCAAATTCATTTCATACGCAGTTTGGTGGATCAGACAATCTATTATCAGTGCCATTTCCAACCAAGGTCGAATGATCCGATTGCCATCGAACAAGATCGGGGCTCTAAAAAAGATCTATCGGGCATATTCTCACCTTGAGCAAGCTCATGAACGTCCGCCAACAGCGCAAGAAATTGCCAATGAGATAGACATGAATGTTGCCGATGTTAAACTCAGCATGAAAAATTCAGGGCGACACCTCTCTATGGACGCTCCAATAAAAGATGGCGAGACCACAGATCGCTATGCACTTACTAAATCTAAAGACACTTTAAAACCAGACGAGTCATTAATGCAAGAAGCTTTGCAGACCGACTTAGAGATGGTCTTAGACGAATTACCCGGGCGCCAGAGCGACATCCTTAAAATGTATTTCGGAATCGGTAATAACCGCGCCACAAGCATGGGTGAGATCGGTGAGATCTTTGGAATTACTCGCGAGCGTGTGAGACAAATAAAGGATCGAGCTATCCGCAATTTGCGTCGCAAACCAAGCACAAAAGCAGTTTTACAAAGCTATCTCGGTTAAAAACTGAGCGAAAACAAAATTCATATATAAATTCAAAAACAACGCATGATTAAAGAAAACAATGCAACCCCCCTATCCGATGTCAAATCCATTAAAGGCGCACAAGCAACTGGGCAAGGAGCTCGTGTAGGTCGAAGAAGACCCGCCAAACCTATAGTCAAAACCTTGACCAGGCTTACCAAGTCTGCTATGATTTGATCATCCGCAGAAATTATAAGAAAACCCGGCTAATCAAAGCCGGGTTTTTGTTTTGAAGACAGTCTGTAAATTTTAACTATTTTTATTTAGATTTATTTTAAATAACGAATTTTGTGGCTTACTTTTGTATCGCATTAGAAGCGCAAAAATAGTCTTGCGCTAAAATAAATTTACTGCTTATGTGTCACGCTGTTCAGGTCCTATCAAAGAATGTACATGGCGAATTAGCCTACTGTGAAAACTGCAAGAAATTCCAGCTTAGCTTTAACAACCTGTACCTAGAATTTACCGATGAGGAGCTTTTGAACTTTGACACCTATTTGACCAATATAGATGTAGATTATTGGGATTGTAAATTCGCCAAAAGTGCCAAAAAGAGGGTCATTCCTATCTACACCATGCAAAAGAACCTTTCCTTGGTCTTTACCAAACAAGAGTTTGATGCTTTGCAAGAACTAGTGCGCTTAAACAAAAAAGAACCGCAAGCTTCACTTACGGTTCTGGATATAGATTATACGCTTTTACTAAACTAAGCGGTCACGTGTTCTGGTGCCCAAGAAGAGCACAATACGCCTGATTTCGCTTGAGCTGGATGCGCACAGCTAGAATTACCAAACTTGGCACAGGTGTCGCAACCTGCGTCCTTACTCAAGGAGGCTTTGATCTCAAAACGCTCGCAAGTATAATTCTGTCTTACCTGTACGCCGTGTACTTTACAATTGTCATTCAGCACCAAATTAGCGCAATTGATACAACTGTTTCCTAAGGATATAGCCATCTTTTTTCAGTGTTGATTCACTCAAATTTACGACTCACCAATCTTAGATTGAATTTAAATAGCTGATTTACTGTTATTTGTGTTTAGACTGATTTAAAATTAGCCCAATATCCTTTCAGAATTACCAAAGAACGGTTGATTGTAAAAACGCTCTCCCGTTGCCTTGTAAAGAGCATTGGCCAAAGCTCCAAAGACCGGTGGAAACGGAGGTTCACCCAAACCGGTAGGATCAATATCGTTATCCACAAAGTGTACCTCAATTTCTTTAGGTGCTTCCTTGTGCCGGATCATCCTATAGGTATTGAAATTGGAATGATCTGGCTTACCCTCTGTAAAGGTCATTTGGCCAAACATGGCATTACCAATACCGTCAATAATGGCGCCTTCGGCCATATTTTTAGCCGCATCAGGGTTCACCACTATACCGCAATCTACCGCACATACAACGCCATCTACCACAGGCTTCCCTCCTTCCATACTTACATCTAAAATATGTGCAGCGTAGCTGTTGTGACAGAAATAAGCAGATACACCTCGGCTACCCTGAGCATTGCCCTGCCAATTGGCTTTGTCTCGTACCAATTCTAAGACTCCTGCCAAACGCTGCGGATCGTAATCGTTATTTTCTCCCACGGGATTTGTCTTAGCACGTGCCAAGAGTTCCAGTCTAAAATCTATAGGGTCTTTGCCAGCCATTTCTGCCACCTCATCTAAAAATGCCTGTTCAACTCCCGCCATAAAGTTAGAACGCGGAGCTCTAAAGGCTCCAATGGTTATGTTAGAGTTGATCTCCCACTGCTCTGCCAGATAGTTCGGCACAGCTCCGGCAGGAAAACGGTCTGCAAATAGCGGCGTTTCTGGTACTCCTCCAGCTTTTACGTGAAAAGCTATGAGTTCGTTATTATCGTTTAATGCTGCTCTGTAAGTGGCCTGATAACTCGGTCTGTATATACCGTTGGTCATGTCGTCTTCTCGGGTGTATACCAATTTAATAGGTAGGCCGACTGCTTTAGAGATGAGTGCAGCCTCTACCGCATAGTGCCCATAGGCTCTCCGGCCAAATCCGCCACCCATACGCGTAAGTTCAATGTTGACCTCATCAACAGAAACTCCCAAGCGCGAGGCCACAGTAGCTTCTGTGAGTTCAGGGGCCTGAACCGGCCCAGCTAACTTGATCTGCTCCGCAGTAACATGAGCAAAGAAATTCATGGGTTCCATACAATTATGAGCCAAGAACGGACAGGTATAGGTACGCTCCAAGGTCTTAGTTGCCGCTTTAAAGACGGCCTGAAAATCTCCATCTTGACGAACCACGCTTGCTTTTTTGGCAGCCACCTCACTCATTTTAGCATAGTGCTGCTGCGTGCTCTCCAGTCCTGAAGGCACATTTACTGTGACCTCTGTTCCGAAACGATCCATAGGATATTGATGATCACTTATCGGCTCCCAACTAACATCTAGCTGTTTCTTGGCATTCATTACCTGCCAGGTGGTTTCTCCTACCACGGCCACCACTTGCGGGAACGCATTGGTATCGAAAAAGCCGCGTTTAAATCCTTCTGGAAAGGTCTCAATAGCCACCGCATCAATGATACCGGGTAAACTTTTAACCGAAGCTGCATCAAAAGATTTTAGCTTCATTCCAAAGGCCGGTGGATGCACCAACATAGCAACTTTTACACCCTCGTATTGATAGTCTAAACCAAAAAGAGGTTTACCAGTAATGATCTTTTGCGTTTCTACATCACGTCTTGATGTACCAATGATCTTAAAGTCTTTAATGTCTTTAAGAGCCACTTCCTCCGGAACCTCTAAGGTTGCTGCTAGGGCTACCAATTCTCCGTAGCTCGCTTGTTGACTAGAGCCTTGGTGAATGACCATTCCATCGGCAGTTGTAAGCTCTGCTTGAGAAACATTCCACTTTTGAGCTGCAGCAGCCAAAAGCATATGTCTTGCCGTGGCTCCAGCCATGCGAAGTCCTTGCCAACGCCGGCGAATACCCTGGCTTCCTCCAGTAAATTGACGCCCGAAAATTTCTTTGTTGTAATTTGCTTGTTCTACAATAACATCTTCCCAATTAACGTCGAGCTCATCGGCCACGATCATAGGCATAGCCGTTATGACCCCTTGACCAAACTCAGGGTTAGGCGCCATGATAGTCACTATTCCATTATCGCCAATCTTTAAATAGGCATTCATCTCGAACCACTCTTTGGGCATCTCTATAGCCGCCATGGTCTCTGCTTGTTCAGGTTTACAAGCGTTGAGAATACTAAAACCTAAAACCAATCCGCCTCCGGCCAATCCGGTCTTCTTAATAAAGGCTCTTCTGTCTATTGTTGTTTTCATGATCTTTCGGTTAAAGTATTAACTATTGGCAGCCAACTTAATAGCCTTTTTTATTCTTAGATAGGTACCGCAACGACAAATATTACCATTCATAGCCGCATCGATCTCGGAATCTGTTGGCTTCGGATTCTCTTTAAGTAAGGCTGCAGCTGTCATGAGCTGTCCTGCCTGACAGTATCCGCATTGTGGGACGTCTAACTCCATCCATGCCTGCTGCAGTTTGTGATCGCCATTTTCCGAAAGGCCTTCTATGGTGGTAATGTTCTTACCTTCTAGCGCCGACACAGGCATGACACAAGCTCGAGTAGCTTGTCCGTCAATATGAACGGTACAGGCTCCACATTGCGCTACTCCGCAACCGTATTTGGTACCAAGCAATTGCAAATGATCTCTTAAAACCCATAAGAGCGGAGTGTTGGGATCCACTTCGACATTTTTAGCCTGTCCATTGATCTTTAAACTTATAGTTGCCATTGGTCACTAATTTAAATTTCTGAATTCGTTGGGAGACATCCCTGTTTTGTTTTTAAACAGGCGACTAAAGTGCTGCGGATATTTGAATCCGAGCTCATAGGCCACCTCACTGATACTCTTAGACTGGTCAAAAACCTTCTGTTTGGCCACATCGATGAGTTTATCCTGTATGTAATTCTGAGCAGAAACGCCAGTCTCTTTCTTGACCAGATCGCCAAAGTAATTGGGCGACAAACACAAGGCTTCTGCAAAATAAGTCACTGAAGGTATTCCATTTTGCACGGTGTTCTCATTGGTAAAATACTGTTGTAACAACTGATCAAAGCGCTCTAAGGTAGTATTGTTGACCACATCGCGTGTTAAAAATTGCCGGTCGTAAAATCTCAGACAATAATCGAGCAGTAACTCCAAATTCGATGTAATAAGTCTCTTACTGTGCTTATCTAAGTTTTGTTCTAGCTCAAATTGAATCTTTTCTAACAAACTCAAGACAATGCGTCGTTCTTTGGCAGATAGATGCAAGGCCTCATTCACTGCATAAGAGAAATAAGAATAATTTTGGATCTTCTGCCCTAAAGCTGTCCCGAGTAATAGATCTGGGTGAAACAGCAGTGCATAGCCTTTGGGCTTGTAGTTCTGATCTTTTGTAAAACCTACAGATTGACCAGGCCCAATAAAGACCATGGTGCCTTCGTCATAGTCATACTCTTTACCTCCGTATTTGAGTTTACACGATTTATGATCCTTTAAGAAAATGGCATAGCAGCCAAATTGGAATCCGTCGTAATTAAAAGTTGCATTAGGATCAGGCTTAAAATGTTCAAAATCCAAGATCCCGATCAATGGATGCAGAAGCTCGTAATTGCGCAAACCGAAATAATCAGATACCGTATTTACAGGATAATAATTCATACTCAAATTTCTATACCCTTAAAGATAAGCCATTCTCGAATAGATAAAGCACGAACCACAACCAGATGAGTAATAATGGTAGGTGAATCCGTGAAATCGGTAAATTGCTTGCGGCAGTAAGCCTTTATCTTTGATAAAAATCTAATTAAGGATGCATAAATTACCATTGCGATTAGTCTTTGTGCTAATGTTTTTATCTGTATCGACTGTGCTCACGGCTCAAAACTCCTACAAGAACATTACTGCAAAGTATGTTGAGCAAGATATAGTCCTAGATGGCAAGCTGGACGAAGCCGTTTGGCAAGAGGCAGAAACAGGGCAAGACTTTGTGCAGTTCTTCCCTACCGACTCCTTAGCCGCTAATTACGGCACTAGCTTTAAGGTCATCTACACCGACACCCACCTATACATTGGGGTGCGCGCCGAAACAGAGAATGGCAATACAGTAGTAAGCTCCTTGAGACGTGATTTTAGAGGAACAACCAACGACAATATCTCGGTACTCTTTGACACATTTAACGACGCTACGACTGCCTTTTTCTTCGGAGTTACACCTTATGGCGTTCGCAGAGAAGGCCTGACCACAGAAGGAGGAACAGCCTTTAATGCAACCTGGGATATTAAATGGAAGGCAGAAGCCCAGCGCTTTGACGATCATTACACCGTAGAAATGGCCATTCCGTTTACCTCTTTGAAGTTTATAGAAGGAGCCACCTCTTGGCGCTTTCGCTGTTACCGCTGGAATATTCAAAGCAACGAACAGACCACTTGGATACAGGTTCCACAAAATCAATCGCTGGCTAGTTTGGCCTATATGGGAACCCTGAACTTCGAAAAGCCATTGGGGCGCTCTAGAACTCCTTTTGCTTTGATCCCCTATATCAATGCACTCGCCAACAAAGACTATGCAACCAATGAGGCCGACCAGCAATTCAAAGTGGGAGGTGATGCTAAAATTGCCGTGAGCGATGCCATGAATTTGGACCTTACTGTCAATCCTGACTTCTCAAATGTAGAAGTAGACGACATATTCACCAACCTGACGCGTTTTGAGATACAACTACCAGAAAGGCGACAATTCTTTATAGACAATAACGACCTTTTTGCCAACTACGGAAGCAGTAGAGACAACATTCCTTTCTTCTCGCGAAGAATTGGTTTGGCCCGAGATACTGTTGGCAATCTCATAGAGAATCGGATAATCGGCGGGGCGCGATTGAGCGGAAAGCTCGATCCGACTTGGCGTTTGGGCTTTTTAAATTTACAGACTGCAGAAGATACTCAAAACGAGATCTCTTCCTTTAACAATATGATGCTGGCTTTCCAGAAAAAAGTCTTTTCCAGATCTAACTTAGGCTTCTTTTGGGTAAACAAGCAAACCTTTGCAGAAGACGAGTTCCTTGACCCTAACGATCGCTATAATCGCGTAATCGGGATAGACTATGACTTGGCCTCTCCAGACAATGTGTGGCGTGGAAATTTCTTTGTCCATAAGTCATTTCAACCCGGAGACAGTGGTGGCAATTTTGCCGCCCAGTCCATTTTATTCTACGACGCAAGAGATTGGCGTTTTGTGGCCGATTTTGTCTATGTGGATGAAGAGTACCGCGCAGACCTTGGGTTTGTTCCGCGGAAGGATATTTTCAAGACCGGTCAATCTGCCACCCGCAGATGGTATCCAAAAGAGAGCGCCTTAAGCAATCACGAAGCAGGCTTGTTAGTGGTTAATTTTTGGCGTCCCAATTTAGATTTTAAACATACCGATCACTTTTACCGTTTGTTTTGGAACGGTGCCTTTACCAATCAGTCTAATTTAGAAGTACAACTGCAGCAGAACTTTATTTTTCTAACTGCGGATTTTGACCCGACTCGAACAGAGGGCGCTACTCCTCTACCGGGCAACCAGGACTATTATTTTACGCAAGCCACCGTCAACTATACCTCTAACCCATCTAAGTTGTTCACTTATGGCGTGAACACGTCTGTGGGAGAATTCTTTAACGGAGAGCAATATTCCGTAGGTGGACAGATTGGGTATCGATTTCAACCTTGGGCCAATATGACCTTGGGTGTGAACTACGACGGCATTCGCTTGCCAGATCCCTATGCCAATGCTGATTTTTGGTTGGTCACGGCTAGAACAGAAGTAACTTTTTCTAAATCCATATTCTGGAATACTACCATTCAGTACAGTAACCAGAGAGACAATTTTGGAATCAACTCCAGACTGCAGTGGCGATTTGCCCCACTTTCAGATCTGTTCCTGGTTTACAATGACAATTATTTTACCGAAGAATTCGCACCTCGTTTTAGATCGATCAACTTAAAGCTTACCTATTGGCTGAATATTTAGATTAACTCATATATATAAAATCCGAAGCAAATGAAAAGCGTAATCACCTTACTACTCCTAATAACAGCAACTTTATCATTCTCTCAAGAGCAGTCGTACAAGATTTCTTCCTATCAAGAAGAAGGCACCAAAGCACCCAACACCCATTATTTAGGCGAAGCCTGGTTAAACCGATTGGTTTCTGCGGATGGTGACCTCAACTACAACATCACCAAAGCCACTTTTAAAGCAAATTCAACTTTGGATTGGCACAAACACAGCTCCCCGCAAGTACTGATCTATGTAGATGGTGCTGGCTACTATCAGGAAAGAGGCAAAGAACCAATAATTCTCAAGGCTGGTGATGTAATTGTCTGTGAAAAGGACACCGAACACTGGCATTCTTCTACCAAAACCACGGATGTAACGTATTTAGCCCTTTACGGAGGAGATCAACCCACCGAGTGGATCGAAGTGCTATCACAAGAATACTATGATAGTGTGGCTGAAAAGCTTGACGATTGATCTAAGATCGCTAAGCCGTACCATATCTAATCCCAAAAACAAAAAACCCGAGCGTTCGCTCGGGTTTTTTAAGTTGGCCCACATAGGCGCTGGAGCGTTAGGAATTTGTCCAGTGGACAAATTTAGCGACAGGCGGGCGTTGAGGGGCGGGCCGTTCGAGCCCTATTACCGAAAATGAAAAAAGCCTTCAAGTCAAAACTTGAAGGCTTTCGTAATATGTTGGCCCACTAGGGGACCGAGCGTTTATAAAATGTCCAGTGGACATTTTTAGCGAAGGGGCCAGCCGGCGGGAGGGCGTGAGAGCCTTAGATATAAAAACAAAAAACCCGAGCATTCGCTCGGGTTTTTTAAGTTGGCCCACTAGGGCTCGAACCTAGACTCTTCTGAACCAAAATCAGACGTGTTGCCAGTTACACCATGGGCCAATTCCATAATGAGTGCGCAAATTTAAGACAAGTTTT
The DNA here is from genome assembly GCF_002163875.1 of Gilvibacter sp. SZ-19. Classification (GTDB taxonomy): domain Bacteria; phylum Bacteroidota; class Bacteroidia; order Flavobacteriales; family Flavobacteriaceae; genus Gilvibacter. The sequence goes on from NZ_CP019333.1 coordinate 892,493, forward strand.
TTCTTCTACAAACAAAAACTGGAAAATTTACCCTCTTAAAGATACGCTAAAGTTCGTGTAAACGTTAGGGTAAGTGCCGGCAAGAGTATAAATATTATTACCTTCGCTGGGAGTTAAAAACATTGGTTTATGCAAGAGGCAGCTTTTAAAAAATGGAATCTATTGTTGGGCTGGGGCGTTTTTGCCATTTCGCTTATCGTTTACATCTTGACCTTAGAACCCACTGCCAGTTTCTGGGATGCCGGAGAATACATTACCACGGCCTCTAACTTAGAGATAGGTCACCCGCCAGGGGCACCATTGTATCAAATGCTGGGCGCCTTCTTTTCTTGGTTCGCCATGGACCCTGCAAACATTGCATATACCATTAACCTCATGTCTGCCTTTGCCAGTGCCTTTACAATTGGCTTTATGTTCTGGTCGCTGACCATGTTATTAGAGAACGTAATAGGCAAAGAAAAGCTTAAGGAAAATGCAACAGCGATCGCTGTTTTAGGAAGCGCTGCCGTAGGTTCGCTAGCATTTGCCTTTACCGATAGCTTTTGGTTCAATGCTGTTGAGGCAGAAGTATACGCCATGGCCAATATGATCTTGGCGGTATTATTTTACTGCGGATTGCGATGGGAGCGCGAAATGAATAAACCTGGAGGAGACCGTTGGGTTATCTTGATCTCTCTTATAGTCGGGCTTTCGTTTGGGGTACACTTTATGGGACTATTGACCATACCGGCAATCGGATTCCTGTACTACTTTAAAAACACTAAGAAGGTCACTGTTAAGAATTTTGTCATAGCCAATGTGGTGGTGGTAGCAATTCTGTTGTTCATATTTAAGTTGCTCTTACCATTGAGCATGAAACTCTTTAGTGGTTTTGAGATCTTCTTTGTGAATCAGATTGGGTTGCCATTCAATTCAGGAACCATTATTGCTGCTCTGCTCTACATTGGAATCTTTTATTACGCACTTAAATACACTCGTAGAAAAGGATACGCCAAACTCAACACTTTGGCACTTTGTGTGCTCTTTATTTTTGTCGGATTCTCTAGTTGGCTTATGCTACCTGTTCGCGCCAATGCCGGGACGGTTATCAACGAGAACAACCCGAACAACGCTCGCGAATTATTGGCCTATTACAACCGTGAACAGTATCCGGAGACGCATTTGTTCTACGGACCGCAATTCTCTGAAGACTATGTGGGCTTAGACCCTGTCACTCCTTATGTAGACGATAAGCCAAAATACGAGAAGAACGAGGAACTAGGCCGCTATGAGATTGTAAACAACTACAAACTCGCAAAACAGAACACAGACGATCGTCAGAAAGCGATCTTTCCGCGCATGTGGAGTATAGAGCACAGTGCTAATTACTTGGCCTATACAGACGGATTGGATTTCAGTATCAAAAGAGAATACCTCAGCGAAGAGGTCATTAGACAAGAAGTGGCCAAGTTTAAAGAGGCCTATAGTTTAGGCTATGTTGATGCAGAAGGTTATCACAGATTCTTAAAGGAATTTGCCGCAGTACTCGACATAGAAAAACCGAGCTTTTGGGACAATATTCAATTCATGTTCTCTTACCAGTTTGGTTATATGTACGGCCGTTATTTCATGTGGAATTTTGCTGGCCGCCAAGACGATATTCAAGGCCAAGGAACCGTTTTACACGGCAATTGGATCAGCGGAATAAAGTTCATCGACGAGATGCGCTTAGGCCCTCAAGACAATCTACCCAGTGATGCCTTGAACAACAAAGGCAGAAACACCTATTTCTTCCTGCCGTTATTACTCGGCTTGCTTGGCGTCTTCTTTATAGCCAGTAAGAATCCTAAATACTTCTGGGTGCTCTTAGTGTTCTTCCTCTTTACCGGAATCGCTCTAAAAATATATTTGAACGAAAGGCCATTTGAACCGCGCGAGCGTGACTACGCTCTGGTAGGATCTTTCTATATGTTTGCCATGTGGATAGGCTTTGGAGTTTATGCCCTCTTTGACCTGATTAAAGAATACAGCACTCCTAAAGTAGTTGCTCCATTGGTTGTAGTTATTGGAATGCTGGCTGCTCCTGCCCTATTGATCTCCCAAAACTGGGACGATCACGATCGTTCTAACCGCTATACAGCCAACTCCATGGCCAAGATGTATTTGGACTCCTGCGATGAGAATTCCATTTTATTTACCATCGGCGACAACGACACCTTCGCCCTATGGTACGCACAAGGTATAGAAGGATATAGGCAAGACATTAGAACAGTCAACACCAGCCTTTTCCAGACAGATTGGTATATAGACGATATGAAAAAGGCCGCTTACAGCAGTGCGCCTATCCCTTCTCAAATGACACACGCGCAGTACCGCACGGGTACCCGCGATTTTGTATTCGCTCAGGAGGTTACCCAAGAACCGGTAAACATCAAGGAGTGGTTAAATTGGATAGTATCTGACGACCCGCGAACCATGATCACCTTGCCAGATAACAATCAAAAAATTAGCACTTTCCCTTCTAAGACCGTGCGTATTCCGGTAAACAAAGAAAACGTGCTGAAGTACGGCATTGTGGACCCTAAGGATGCGGATCTGATTGTGCCTTATATCGACATCAAACTCAATGGAGATGTCCTTTATAAGAATCGATTATTGATGCTCGACATCATTGCTAATAACGATTGGGAACGTCCTATTTACTTTACTGGTGGTAGCTTCGGAGACGATGATTACCTCTGGATGAAAGATTATCTTCAACTCGACGGAGTGACCTACAAGCTCGTACCTATAAAAACTCCACGCGATCCGGATAATCCATACGAAATGGGCCGTATCGATACCGATAAGATGTACGACATTGTTACTAATTGGGATTGGGGTAATAGTGGTAGTGAAGACATTTATCACGATCCGGAAACACGTAGAAACGCCCTGACCTATCGCTCAAACTTATCGCGATTGGCAGACAGTTTAATCGTAGAAGGCAAGAACGACAAAGCCAAGACCATTTTAGACCTGGCCATGGAGAAAATGCCAGTTGAAAAATTTGGGTTCTACACCATGCTAGATCCTTACATTCGTGCTTATTACGCCATTGGAGAAAACGAAAAGGCGCGAGAGATCTTCAAGGAGGTGGCTCAGAAATACCAAGAAAAACTGATCTTCTTTGACCAATTCAGTCCTAGAGAGCAAGACCGCTTGGTTTCTGACATACTCACCGATGTTGAGCGTTATAGATCTTTGGTTTACCAGCTTAATGTACCCGGAGAGGATGACGAATTCATAGAACAAGAATTCGCCACATTTAACTCCTATCTGGAAATGTTCAAAGCTCTTTATATCAGGCAAGGTCTGTTTGACGAAGATACAGATGATCTGGACCTTTATGAAGACGATGACCCGCTACTCATACCAGCAGACACCTCTGCCCTAGACAGCGCTGCCGAAAGCCAGTAAATTGATGAAATATGCTGTAAAAATGCCTAAAGTGCTTCAAGCGGTTTACCCGAAGCGCCTCTGGAGTATCAATACAGCAGATAAGGTTTTATACCTCACTTTTGACGATGGCCCCATCCCGGAAGTGACGCCATGGGTCATGGACACCTTAGCGAACTTTAATGCAAAGGCCACCTTTTTCTGTATAGGCGACAATGTGCGTAAACATCCTGACATCTTTGAGCAATTGATAGCTAGGGGTCACCGCGTGTCGAATCATACCATGCATCATGTCAAAGGCTGGAAAACACCTTTGGTAGCTTACTTAAGAGAAGTAGACAGTTGCCAAAACCTTATGGAATTGGAGGCGGGACAAGAAATTCATAAACTATTCAGACCTCCTTATGGGCAATTGCGTTCCAAACAGGCCAAAGCTTTACAGAAAAAAGGCTTTCAGGTTGTTATGTGGGATGTGCTCTCTGCGGATTTTGATACAGCATTGACCCCGGAAGCCTGTACTAAACATGTGATCGATAACGCCCAAGCAGGAAGTATCGTGGTATTTCACGACAGCAAAAAAGCTTGGCCAAGACTCAAACTAGCCTTACCCGAAGTACTCAAGTATTTTAGTGAAAAGGGATTTGCGTTTAAATGTATTCCTTAACCAGGCCGATCAAGGTATTTGCGTCTTGCTCGCCGCTCTGACGCCATTTCATTTCCCCGTTCTTATAGATCATCAAGGTTGGAAGGCCTTTAACGCGTAAGGCATCGGCCAACTCTTTGTTCTTGTCCACATCGATCTTAATCACTCTGGCCTTGTCACCCAAAGCAGCAGCTACATCACGCAAAACGGGATGCATAGCCGTTGAAGGCTCGTTCCATTCGGTATAAAAATCGAGGAGTACAGGAATGTCGGCTTCTATTAATTCTCCAAATTTTGACATATGATTCCCGTATGAGATTGGTGATCAGTAATACAAATATAGTGTTTTGAGGCGATTATACGGTTTTAGGCCCTTTTTTCAGTGTGATCACAGACACTTCTGGCCAGATTCCAACACGTCCGGGATACCCGATAAATCCGAATCCTCTATTGACATTGATGTATTGCCCCGCCTGCTCGTAGATTCCAGCCCATTCATCATAACGCCACTTTACCGGACTCCAACGCACCAGTCCAGGGATCTCTATCCCAAACTGCATACCATGGGTATGTCCACTTAAGGTCAAGTGAAAATGATCTTGGTGAGGTATCACCTCTGCCCTCCAGTGCGACGGGTCATGACTCATCAATATTTTAAAATCGCCCGGAGCAACTCCTTCGCAGGCGCGTTTTAGGTCTCCTGCTTTTTTAAAGCCGCCTTTCCCCCAATTCTCAACGCCAATAAGTGCAAGGCGTTGCCCGTCACGCTCAATAAAACGGTTCTCGTTGAGTAAGAGGTCCCAACCCATTTCTCGTTGAATATTCTTGAGATCTTCTAAGTTCTGCCTTTTGTCTTCGGCATTGGTCCAGTTGAAATAGTCTCCGTAATCGTGGTTTCCTAAGACCGAGTAGACGCCATCCTTTGCTTTTAAGGTAGCAAAAACCGATTTCCACGGTAGCATTTCTGTAGCAAGATCATTAACTAGATCGCCCGTGAACAGAATAACATCACTCTGTTGCTCATTAACCAGATCTACCGCGTATTTAACCTTCTCCGCATTGCTAAAACTCCCAGAGTGCACATCGCTGATCTGCGTAATGGTATAGCCATCAAAAGCATCTGGCAGGTCTTCAAAGGTCATTTCATACTTTAAGACCTGATAATTGTAACGTCCTTTGAACATTCCGTACAACAAAGCTCCAAATGGAATGGCCGCAGCACCTAAGGCCAGTGTACTTATGAACTTGCGTCGTGAAGGCATATAAAAACTCCCTTCATGACTGCCGAACTTGGAGTATAAACCTACCGCTATCCGCACCAGATCTTCTCCTAACAACACTATGACAAGTACAAAGAGTTTAGGCACAAATACGGCAATAAAGGTCCCGAAGCTGTACATACGCAATGGAGTCATCACCCGATTGCCAGACATGGCCGAGATCTGATAGACGAACAAGCCCAAAACTACAAGCGACACAGCGAAATAAGCTATGTGCACCCAACGGTTGCCGGTTACTGTTTTAATGGCCTGAAAAGTGTATACGTCGACAGCCAAATAAATGGCAATGAAGATGATCCATCCTATATTCATAAAAACAAAGATACTGGCTTTCAGGACGCTTGTTAAAAGGCTTCACTTTTTTTTAACGGTTTTCGTAACTTCCCGTTCAAAACAACGCAATGTATCGACTCCTGACAGGCTACCTCCTGCTCACCTTTCTTATAGGCTGTTCTCCTCAAGGCCCAGCCCCTGCTCAACAAGAAAAAGCCCTTACCTCCTATGTCAATCCGTTTATCGGTACGGGTGGTCATGGCCACACTTACCCTGGAGCCACACTACCTTTTGGAATGATCCAGCTCAGCCCAGATACGCGTTTGGACGGTTGGGACGGTTGTAGTGGTTATCACTATTCTGACGATTATATCTACGGATTCTCACACACCCACTTAAGCGGAACAGGAGTTAGCGATTACGGAGACTTGCTACTTTCACCGACCAATTCCCTGAATTTTAACAATGGAGCTGACGGAAAAGTGGGTTATGGTTCAAAATTCTCCCATGAGAATGAAATTGCAAGCCCGGGATTCTACCAAGTAAAGCTAGACGACACCAAAGTTACTGTAAGCTTGACTGTAAGTGAACGCGCCGGAATGCATCAATACGATTTTGAACCTGGTGTGGGGCAGTTCATCATTTTAGATCTGGACCACCGCGATAAATTGCTCGATTATAAGATTGAACAACTGTCAGATACCGAATTCAGCGGTTATCGTTTTTCAGAGGCTTGGGCCACAGATCAGCGCTTTTACTTCCATCTCAAATTCTCAAAAGCGGTCAAAGAGGTCACCTTTTTACGAGAGGGTACAAAGAAACGTAAGGCAGCCTTTGAGTTTGATAATGAAACACCTGGCCCCCTACTAGTGTCCGTTGGAATATCTGCGGTTGATGAGGCAGGTGCTAAAGCAAACATGGAGTCTGAACTGGGCGATAAGAGCTTTGACCAACTCAAAACGGAAGCAGCCGCCAAATGGGAAGCACAATTGCAGAAAATTGTGGTTGAAAGTTCCGAAGAAGAATCGCTTTATAATTTTTACTCGGCCATGTATCACAGCATGCTTGCGCCTAATTTGTATCAGGATGTGGATGGTCGCTATCGCGGGATGGATCTCAAAGTGCATCAAACCACAGCTTTCGACTACTACACGGTCTTCTCTCTTTGGGACACCTACAGAGCCGCACATCCTTTATACACCATCATTGAGCAAGAGCGCACCAACGATTTTGTAAACACTATGCTGGCCAAATACAAAGAAGGTGGCATTATTCCTATTTGGGACCTCAGCGCCAATTATACCGGCTGTATGATAGGCTATCACGGTATCCCTGTTATAGCGGACGCCTATATGAAAGGCCTGCGCAATTACGATACTGCCTTGGCACTGGAAGCTATGAAACACAGTGCTACCCGCGATCATTTAGGTTTAGAAGGCTATAAAGAATTTGGTTTTGTACCCATGGAACTAGAAAGCGAGTCGGTTTCCAAGACATTGGAATACGCCTATGACGACTGGACCATTGCCCAAATGGCTGAGGCCATGGGCGAGCAAGAAGATTACAAGAATTACATCCGCAGAGCTCAGAATTACAAGAATGTTTATAACCCAGACAGCGGGTTTATGCAAGGTCGCTTTAGAAACCAATGGTTTGCTCCTTTTGACCCTTATGAGGTCAATTTTAATTATACAGAGGCCAATGCCTGGCAGTACAGTTTGTATGTCCCTCAGGATATTAACGGTTTGATTCAGCTTATGGGAGGCCCAGAGGCATTTGAAGTGCATTTGGATGAACTCTTTACGGCCAAAACGGAAACTTCTGGCCGTGATCAGGCAGATATTACAGGACTTATTGGGCAATATGCACACGGCAACGAACCCTCGCACCACATGGCCTATCTGTACAACTTTGTCGGTAAACCAGAGAAGACGCAACAGTACGTGCAGCAAATTGGTCGTAATCTTTACACCAATGCGCCAGACGGTATTTCGGGTAATGAAGACTGCGGACAAATGAGCGCTTGGTATATATTTAGTGCGATGGGCTTCTATCCGGTAACACCGGCGAGCAATCAGTACATCATCGGGACACCGCTACTTGAAAAAGCGACCATAAATCTGGAGAACGGCAAGCAATTCACGGTTATGGCCAACAATTTATCCGAAGCCAACTATTACATACAAAGTGCAAGTCTGAACGGAAAACCCTTAGAGAGAAGCTTCTTATATCACAATGAAATTACAGATGGTGGCTGGCTTGCCTTTGAAATGGGTCCAGATCCGTCCGACTGGGCAAAAGCGGACGAAGCCTTACCAAAATCTGCAATTACCGACGAACTTATTGTGACTCCTCCCTTTATTGCCTCCGGAGATATTGCCTTTAAAGAGAACACCTTGATAGAATTGGAATCTATCGATGCCGAAGCTACTATCCATTATCGCTTGGACCAAGGGGAATTCCAAACCTATGACAACCCATTTACCATTTCAGAGAATGCTGTCTTAGAGACCTACGCCAAGGTTGGAGCAGTGGAAAGCGCTGTGCTGCGAACTGCCTTTTACAAGGTGGATCCTAACCGTAGTATCCGTTTGGAGTCGCAGTTTGCCAATCAATACAATGCCGGTGGCAACGACGCACTCATAGATGGAATTCGCGGCAGTGAAGACTTTAGGACCGGGGCTTGGCAAGGCTATCAAGATCAGGATGTGATCGCTATAGTAGATCTGGGTAGCATAAAACCAATAGACAGTATTAAGGTGAGTTTTTTACAGGACCAACGCAGTTGGATATTCTTACCTACCGAAGTGGAGTGTTATGTATCAACCAATCCGCAGCAATTCTATAAAAACCTTCCCACGGTAAGTTTTAATGCAGGACAAAAGGACGAAAACAGTAAGATAGAAACGGCCAGCTTTGACATGAGTGGTTACAGCGCCCGCTACATTAAAATAGTAGCCAAGAATTTTGGCGATCTGCCCGAGTGGCATTTAGGCGCGCCATACAATGGTAAGGCCTGGATCTTTGTAGATGAAATAGCAATCGAATAAACCCAACCCATGAAACGCAGAACATTTTTAAAGAATACTTCTCTTGGAAGTTTGGCCCTAGGAATTCCCGCTGCAGCTATGAGCTGCGCAGAGCGCTCAGAAGAAAACAAAGTAGCAGATGCAGGACCAGGAGGTCCAGTAGTCTTAGCTACTTGGAACGTAAACAATGCCACTAAGGCAGCTTGGGACAGCCTCGCTGCAGGCAGTTCTGCGCTCGATGCCGTCGAAGCCGGTTGCAAGATAGAAGAAGCGGACATTAAAAATAGTTCTGTGGGTAAGGGCGGCCTTCCAGATCGGGACGGGAATGTCACCCTAGATGCTTGTATTATGGATCATACGGGTAACTGTGGATCTGTGGTTTATCTACAAAACATAACCCACGCCATAACGGTAGCACGCTCAGTAATGGAAGACACTCCCCATGTCATGCTAGCCGGTAAAGGTGCAGAAATGCACGCACTGTCCATAGGCTTGGAAGCAGAAGATCTCCTTACTCCAGAATCTAAGGCAGCCTGGGAAAAATGGAAAGAGACCTCCCAGTACAAACCCATTATCAACATAGAGAACCACGACACCATAGGGATGTTGGTCATGGACAAGGACGGCACTTTGGCAGGAGGTTGTACCACTTCCGGACTGGCATATAAAATGCAAGGTCGTGTAGGTGATAGCCCAATTATAGGTTCCGGTTTATTTGTTGACAATGAAGTTGGCGCTGCAGTAGCCACAGGCCTTGGGGAAGAGGTAGTGAAAACCGTTGGTAGTTTCCTTATTGTAGAACTGATGCGTCAAGGGAAATCTCCGCAAGAGGCTTGTGAAGAAGCGATAAGACGCATAGTTGAAAAGCCGGGCAGTAACTACAAGGACTTTCAGGTAGGATACATTGCCATGAACAAAAAAGGAGAGACGGGGTATTACGCAATTCACAAGGGATTCTGGGCTACCCAATATCAAGGCGATGAAAACAAAAACTTCGAGTCAGACTTTTACAATAAGTAGGGATAAGCCTCACAGTATAAGCAACTAAGGCGACCCGAGGCATAAAACCTAAGGACCAAGGGTAAATACCTGTTTTTCAAGAAGAAGTACAAATTTTATTACGGCTAAACCGTAATTATTCCTATCTTTGAGTTACATAAGTAGGTTGATGCCTTCGGGTAATCGATCAAATTTGGGGCGAAAAGCTGTCATTTATGGCAGCTTTTCTATTTTCTAGCTGGCGAGGGTCAGAAAAAACGCCATCCTCACTAAAAAAACAGCGGCTCTGACTAAAAATATGACACGAAAAAGATAACTTTCAGTAGCTTAACGCCAGTTACATCAGCTATGTCACTTAAAATCCTAATTGTAGAAGACGAACCTTTAATCGCCGTTACCATAGAGACGGCATTAGAGAAACAAGGCTATCAGGTGATCGGAGATGCAGATAGTTTTGAATCGGCTGTGGAATTATTAGGACAAAAGCAGGCAGACTTGGTGCTATTAGACATTCAACTAGAAGGCGACCAAGACGGAATAGAACTGGCAAGAGAGCTAGACAAACGCACAATTCCCTATTTGTTTCTCACTTCTCAGACCGATCCAAACACCATAGACCGCATTAAGGAGGTCCGCCCACTAGGTTTTATTGCCAAACCTTTTACCGAAGCAGGTTTACGCTCTAATATTGAACTGGCCTGGCATAAGTTGAAAACGCAAGTGACGCCTCCCCCACTTATTATTCGTGTGAATGGTAGAACCCACAAAATCGAAAAATCCGACATTAAATACCTAAAGGCTTACGACAACTACTGCTATTTGGTGACCAAGGCGCAGACCTATTTGCTGCCGCACACTTTAAAAAAACAAATGCAAGGACTTACAGACGACCGCTTTGTACGTATCCACCGTTCTTATGTGGTGAACATAGATCAGGTTACAGCAGTAAATAAAGATAGCGTAATGCTTGGCGACGAAGATCTGCCCATGAGCGCCAAGAACAGATCTGAAGTTGAATCCTTGATAAGCGCCCGATAATGATGAAGCTAACCCCCAACCTTAGAATATTCCTGTTTGGCTTTACAAGCTTTCTATTGACTGTTTCTACTGCGGATGCACAAGCACCGGATCCTAATGACCTGGCTCGAAAAATTGACAGTGTGCTTGCTTTGGATGAAGAGCTAGTCCTGCAAGCTGCTTATGATTTGACGCGCTCTTATATTCGCGCCGAAGACCCGTTAGCGGTTCACCGCATGTTCGATTCCATTACCGATGCACCAGCCATAGAACTGAGCTCCAATTTGAATTTCGCTCCTTTTTATTTGCGTAAAGGCGACACCAAAAACTCATTGGCTTTGCGAAAGCGAAGCTTGGAATTGGCAGAAATGGTAGAAAATGACCCCAAGATCTTTGACGCCCTTATGTCGCTATCTAGTCATTATATCAATGTAGCCAAGGCAGACTCCGCAGCACTTTACACCAACCGAGCAGAAGCCGTATTGGTGAGAAACAAAGACCGTTTTTACGATTCCTACGAGATGGTTTATCGCATGCGTGCAGATATTGCCCATATTTTGGGGAACTACAAACAGCAAGGCGAATATTTGGAAAAGGCCTGGGAGGTTATTGCCGATAACCCCAATCATCCCAGACGGGGTTTTTTGTTGTTTCTTATAACGGACTTCTTTCGGCAAACAGATGATTTAGATAAGCTGGCTTATTTCACCGAAGAACTTTCTGCTTATTACAAAGAGAAGACCATCAATACTCCAGACTTTCACTTGCCAATAGACCAAATACTCTTGGGCGACTATTCTGATAAAGCGGTAGCCAATCTGGAGCGCATAGTTCGAAAATCTGACAGTCTTAATAATTTCAATGCGTTATCGGTCTGTACCATTGCCTTGTCTAGGGCTTATTTGAAAAACGGAGAGCCGGAAAAGGCAATTCCCTATTTGAAAAACGCTATTAAGCGACTTAAAGATGCCAATTATCTGTACAGCAATACTGGAGAGCGGCAAATGTTGCGTGAGATCTATTTGGCCACAGACAATTACAAGGGAGCTTATGAAATTCTGATGGATCAGAAGATCATGGAGGACAGCCTCAGAAACTCGGAAATTCTTAGCAAAATTGCCGACTACGAGGTCAAATACCAGACGCAACAAAAAGAACTGGAGTTGCAGCAAACAGCGGCCAACAAAAAAATTCTCACTTCCTTGTTGTGGGCGGGCGGCATTGTCTTGCTCTTGGTCTTGTATTTCTTGTATAAGAACCGACAAAAAAATAAGAAACTCGCCAAGCAGAAACAACTACTTGAAACCACGCTAGACGAGAAAAATGTACTACTAAAAGAAATACATCATCGGGTAAAGAACAGTTTTCAGATCGTGTCTTCGCTCTTGTATTTGCAGTCGGAAAGCATTGACGATAAAGAAGCACAATTGGCCATTAAGGAAGCGCAAAACAGAGTGCGCTCTATGGTTCTCATCCATCAGAAACTCTACAATAAAGATCAGCTGGTTGGTATAAATACCAAGGAATACTTTGAAGATCTCACGCGAGATATTTTCGAGTCCCATCAGTTTTCCAATAAGCCCATCCGATATGCAACAGACATAAAACCTATGGTCCTGGACATTGAGACCATAACTCCTATAGGGCTAATACTCAACGAACTGATCACAAACGTGCTAAAACACGCCTTTCCAGAAGTAGATGATCAGAGTGAAATGCAGTTGCGTTTCGACAAAAAGGGAGATGCCCTAGTCTTAGAACTTCAAGACAATGGTCAGGGTATGCCAGAAGAAGTTGCAGAGAGCTCCTTTGGTATTAAACTGATGAAAGCACTTTCCAAAAAACTTAAAGCGGATCTCACTTTCAAACCCGGCCCTAAACAAGGCACTTTAGCGAGCCTGGAGATCACCAAATTTAACCTCCTGGGCTAGTTCACTAAAAAATTAGCCGCCTTCACTAAAATTTATTGGCTAAGCTATTCAGCTAGATTACTTTAGAGACAACAAAAGGACATCCCCACCTTTTTTTGCCCAACCCCTTACCTACATTATGCTGCGGCAGAAACTCAAAACACAACCGCATGAAAAGATTATCACTCCTCCTGATTTTTGGCCTGATAGGTTTTAATGTCTCTGCTCAAGTTGGAATTAACAATATTTCACCCAATGCCAGTTTGGATATTGCCGCCAGTAATCAAGCCTCCCCGGCCAGCAATGACGGTCTATTGATTCCACGCATTGATGCTTTTCCGGCTACAGATCCAACTGCAGCCCAACACGGCATGATGGTTTATTTGACAACTACGGATGCGGGCAACCCACCCGGATTTTACTTTTGGAATCAGGCAACCACTTCTTGGGATTCTATTACGGGTAACGGTGCGGAGCAGATCAACGAATTGACAGATGGAATTAGCGATGGCACTTCACTGTTTCTAGGCGCAAACTCTGGCCAAAATGATGATGGAGGCAACTCTAATGTCGGGGTCGGACTCTTTAGCCTTTCTAACAACACTTCTGGAGATTCAAATACCGCAGTAGGATCACTCGCCATGATCAATAACACCACAGGTTTTGGCAATACAGCTGTAGGGAGACAGTCACTTCCTTCTAACACTACCGGAAACGACAACACCATGATAGGTTTCCAAGCCGGTTTGAGCAACACAACCGGATTTCAAAATACAGCCGTTGGTGCTGCTGCCTTAGACGCAAACACTACAGGATACGACAATACAGCTATAGGATATAGTGTAATGGGCTCCAACAGCACAGGACGACTTAACACTGCCATCGGCACCAGTGCTTTGCTAAGCAATTCAGAAGGCTTTGAAAATACGGCTGTAGGTGTTGGAGCTTTGAGAAACAATACCACGGGAGACTACAACATTGCTTTAGGCTCCGGAGCACTGTCTGGAGCTGTAAGTAGTTCATACAATATTGGAATTGGACGTAATACCATGAGCAACATTTTTTCAAACCCCGCTGCCCAATACAATGTGGCTTTAGGAGATGTTGCCTTGAGCAGTCTCACTTCGGGATCTCGAAATATAGCCATCGGAGGGTCTGCACTGACTACTTTAAGCTCGGGTATTGGAAATGTTGGGATCGGTATGGAAACTATGACCACTGCAACAACAGCCCAATACAATACTGCTGTGGGTTTCAATGCCGGTCGCAATGTTTTAGATGGAGATTTCAATGTGTTTATGGGCTACCAAAGTGGAGAAAACAATACTCGCGGAAGTGACAATGTGTTTTTGGGTGCAAACACAGGATTTAACAATACAACAGGCAACAATAACGTCTTTATCGGTTACAATACTGGCTATTTTGAAACCGGATCTAACAAATTATACATTGACAATTCCAATTCCACCACACCTCTGATCTGGGGAGATTTTAACGTCAACGTCTTGCGCGTAAACGGAGCATTCCAGGTTGGGAATCCTACGGGTACAGGTTATGAGTTTCCAGCAACTGATGGCGCCCTAGGTGAGGTTTTACGAACAGATGGAGCAGGAAATATCAGTTGGGGAAATATAGCAGATGATGCCGATTGGTATCAGGAAGGAACTACATCAGCTCCAAGCAGCTCATCCGACGATATCTTTACCGACGGAAATGTAGGAATCGGCACCTCTACGGTGAACTATCCGCTGGATATCGATGCGACCAGCACAAGAACCATCGATCTAGAAAATACGGGTAATGGTTTTATTTACGGCCTCTATAACAGGATAAACGAGGCGGCACCTAGCGCATCGGTAACTAACACCTACGGAATTTTAAATTCCATAACCAGGACCAATCAAGGTGCGATCTCGGGAGTGTCTAACTCATTCTCAAATTCTGTTTCGACTGCCTCCTTTGGGTATTTATTTGGCGTGGACAACTCTTTCGGAACCTCAACTTCTTCTTTAAGCATTGGGTTCTTTAACAGGTTTCAAGGAACCACAACAACCGCCGTTGGAATGCGCAACCTCGTAGCTGGTAGTTTCACTGACTTCTATGGCGTGCAGAATTACAACCTTACGGGAGGACATAATGGAACCTTCTATGGCCTGTACAATTTTTTTGGGGCTTCTGGTGGAAACGGTACGCGTTATGGCGCTTTTACAGAGTTCTTTGACACCGGAATTGGCAACAAATATGGCTATTATGTAGATATAGCAGATTCTGCTGGAGGCACTCACTACGGAATTTACAGTTCTGCATTGAAAAGTGGTAGCTACGCAGGATATTTTCTAGGAGACGTGGCCATAGGCACAACAACAGCCAACAATTATACATTCCCTGCAAGCCGAGGAACAAACGGTCAGGTCATGGTAACAGATGCTGCAGGAAATCTGAGCTGGTCCACCTTAAGCGGTCTTGAGAGCACCACGGCCAGCAATGGGATCACAGAAACCGGCGACGATGTTCGTTTGGGTGGCGCATTGAATCAGAACACTACTATTACCACTGGAATCAACAATCTTATTTTTAACCTAAGTGCAACAGGTTATTTTGAAGTACAAGATGCCGGCACATCCAAGTTCCGAATTAGCAATACAGGAAATACGCGTTTGGGTGGATCGCTGCAAGTGAATCAGACCAACGTTACCGGGACGCGCCTTATAGAATTGACCAGTGCAGGCTCCACAGGTTTGATCAACGCCTATGCTGCCGGAATCAATACGGTTCAAATCGCTGGAACAGGCGATAGTTATATCAACGGAGGTTCATTTGGCTTAGGCATAACCAACCCTCAAGAACAATTGGACGTGGTAGATAACACCGCTGGATATGTAGGTGACTTTTACAACGAAAGTACTGACTCTACCGCCGATGGGATTTCTGTTCGATTAGCCGCTAGTTCGCCCAATGCCTCCGCCTATTATATTGGATTTTTCAGAGGTAGCGGGGCCACGGTCTCAGGGCGTATTTCTGGCACGGCAGCCGGTACAGGGATTCAGGTGGTAACTTCTTCGGATGCGCGACTTAAAACCAATTTAGAAGAGGTCACTGATGCCTTGTCCATGATACAGGAGATCAACCCTAAATGGTATGAATTTAAGACCAATCTTGGCCAAAGAGAATTAGGGTTTATTGCTCAAGAAGTAAAAACAGTATTACCGCAAATAGTAACTGGAGAAGAAGACAGCGACCCTAGGGTGGATCCTATGATGGTAGACTACGCTAGGATCACTCCACTACTTACTGCAGGTATTAAAGAATTGCATGCCAAAGTGAATGCCCTCGAAGCCGAGAACGAAGCCTTAAAGGCCCAATTGGCTGCATTTCGCGCGTTGGAAGCACGCATTAGCGCACTTGAACAAAGTGGCGACTCCCCCAAGAATGTAGCGGCCAACGAATAATAATCGATAGTGCTTCATTGTACTATTGTGTTTTGAGAAGAAAAGCCGCCGTGGGGAGCGGCTTTTTTTACAGGGTTTATCCTGTTTTTTAATACGATCATCGATTTTATTGTTTAACCGTAAGTTGCTTAGTAAGAATACTCGTATTATTGTAGAACCAACTGTTTCAAGCAGTTGCACCCCCGCAATCATCAGTTCTCCTTACTTCGGTTACGGTAACACAACCTAAAACCAACAGCATGAAGAAGCTCATTAGTTTGGCATTGCTATGCCTTATAGCGACTGCCGTTCACGCACAAGTAGGAATTAACAACATTGCACCCAACGCTAGTCTCGACATAACGGCTACGGATCAAACCAATCCGGCAAATACAGATGGAATCTTGATCCCTCGGATCGATCAGTTCCCATCGGTAAATCCTGGCGCAGCCCAAAACGGAATGCTCGTTTATTTGACCACCACAGTAGGAACCAATCCTCCAGGGTTTTATTATTGGAACAACGGCACTACCTCTTGGGACAGCATTGGTGGCGGAGCAGAACAGATCAATGAACTAAGCGATGGGATTTATGACGGAACTTCTGTCTTTCTCGGAAATAGCTCTGGAACTAATGATGACGGGGGTAATTTAAACGCTGCAGTTGGTAGACTCGCTATGGCCGCCAATACAAGCGGGGTACATAACTCCGCTCTCGGACAACAAGCTCTTACCGCAAATACAACCGGAAACTTTAACACCGCTATTGGATATCAATCACTTTTTGCCAATACCGTTGGTAATTCGAATACTGCTGTAGGTCGATTGGCCCTAAGAGCAAATTCCACTGGAGGGAATAATGCCGCTTTTGGAGAGCAATCCTTATTAAGTAATACTACGGCCAGTTTCAATTCGGCATTTGGATATTACGCCTTACGTGCAAATAGCACTGGGGCTCAAAACGCTGCCTTTGGGTATAACTCCTTGGCGCTTAACAGTACAGCTAGTGGCAACTCTGCCTTTGGTGCCTTTGCTTTATATCGCAACACCACGGGTATTTACAACACGGCTGTTGGAAATAATGCCATGTCTAACACCAACACCGGCTCATACAATACTGCGGTTGGAAATTCCGCTTTAGGAGGAGTTACTTTGACCGGCGATAGAAACACTGCTATAGGTTCGGGGAGTATGTCTGGAGTGAGTTCAGCAACAGACAATGTAGCTCTAGGATACAACGCCATGAATGCTAATCAAAGTGGAGTGTATAATATCGCAATAGGCTCGTCAGCCTTAACCGGCCTAGCTAGAGCTTCGTATAATATTGCAATTGGACGAAACACCTTAGCTACAGTATCTACCTCGACGGCGCCTGTGTATAATATTGCAGTCGGAGACGGTGCATTAAATAGAATAACATCAGGAAGCTATAACATTGGTGTTGGAAATAACAGCTTAGATGCTGCCACTAGTGGTAGACAAAATACAGCTACCGGTGCTTTTTCATTGACCTCCTTAACAACAGGAATCAACAACACTGCATACGGTTATGGCAGTGGCTCGTCTTTACTTACTGGTTCAAGAAACACCTACATTGGCCATAGTGCTGGCCTAAATAGCTCCAATGGTTTAAATAACACTTATATAGGAGCATCTGCCGGACAAAATGCAAATGGTACGGGCAATGTTTTTATAGGCTATCAGGCCGGGCTCACTGAAACCGGATCTAATAGACTGATTATCGATAACGTAAGCACCACTTCTCCTTTGATCTGGGGAGATTTCGCAACCAATGACTTTAGAATCAACGGTGGACTACAAGTGGGTAATCCTGGTACAACAGGATATGAATTCCCTGCTTTTGACGGCGCCGCAAATCAAGTCTTACAGACCAACGGAACTGGAACGCTCAGCTGGGGAACTGTCTCCGGAGAATGGACAGACGGTGGTGCCTATCTTTATCCTGCAGATGGGACTACTGAGAATATTTTAATTGGAACAACTGTGGGAGGAAACTACAAATTAGGGGTGAGCGGAACTCTGAACAGTGTTTCTATTGGTCCTACTGTCAATTCCGATATCATAGATGTCACTACTGGATTAGATTCTGGAGACGGGCTAGATATCAATATGACAAGTTCTTACAACTTAAGTTCTCGTTCTGCACTAGCTGCATTCTTGACCTATGGAAATGTAGGTGCCGATGTGGCCCGTTTTGAAACTGGCAGTGGTAATCTTTATGGTTTACGAACTACCATAGGTAGTGATTTTTCAGGAACAGAATACGGGGTCTATTCACAAGTGCTGACTTCTAATGGTCATGCCGGTTACTTTTTAGGAGATCTGACGGTAGGAACCACGACAGTAAACACCTATACATTCCCTGCTTTTAGAGGCAGCGCCGGACAAATTATGCAGACCGATGGTGTTGGTAATGTCAGTTGGGTTAGCGGTACTAGCTTAGTTAGCCCAACCAACGGATTATCTAACATCAGCTCCTCAATTGGCCTAGGCGGGACCCTGACGCAAACCACAACTTTGAACCACAGTTTTTATGATCTTACACACAACCTTACCTCTAGCGGAGATTTTGCAATTACAGGTAGTGGGATACGATTTTTTGAGGCTAACACAAGTAGAGTCATAAATATAGGTGGTAATACTTACTGGCGAAGTGGGTCAACTACTGGAGGAATTGTTGGCCGCATGTATAATTCAGGCTCGATTGGTGTATTTGATCTTTATAATGGTGGTATTAGAACTCGAATCACCTCTAGTGGCAGTTCTTATTTCAATGGAGGTAATGTTGGGATAGGAACTTTTGGACCAAATGAAATCTTGGACGTAGAAGGTGTCGATACGACTGGTTTTATTGCTGAGATAAACAATACAAGCAATACTACAGGAGCAGATGCCTTAGCAATCCGATTAGGAACAAGCCTACCCACTACCGGAAATTTCTATGTTGGATTCTACAGCTCCGGGTCAACAATAAGAGGAAGCATTTCAGGCAATAGTGTTGGAGGTGTATCTTTCAATACTACTTCTGACGCTCGTCTTAAAACCAACTTTAAGCAAGTAGACGGCGCATTGGAAATGATCTCAAGGATAAATCCGCAGTGGTATGAATACAAAAGCAATTTAGGGCAGGTTGAAATGGGCTTTTTAGCGCAACAGCTTCAAAAGGTATACCCTAACGCCGTAACTGGCAGTCCAGACAGTGATCCTGAAACGGCGCCAATGATGGTAGACTATGCTAAGATAACTCCACTGCTCACAGCTGGAATTCAAGAACTGCAGCAAAAGGTAAATACGCTAGAAGACAATGTCGCAGATCTGGAGGCCGAAAATGCTGCTTTAAAAGCAACAGTTGCCAAGTACGAAGCTTTGGAAGCACGTATCGCCGCTTTAGAAGGCAACAAATCCGCAGCAACTCAAGATATCGTTGCACAGAACGAGGAGTAATCTCACCATTCGACTCCTCGGTCATCGCAATGAAAAGCCGCTCAGTCTTGAGCGGCTTTTTTTATTGATCGCAGTTTTAAAACTAGTAGAATCGTTCATAACTTTTAAAAGGACTCCGCCGCTGTTTTTGTACCTTTAAACGCAACAACGAACCACAATTATGTCCGATTCCAAAAGACTGTTTTTAGTCGACGCTTACGCCCTGATCTTTAGGGGATATTACGCTTTTATCAAAAATCCAAGAGTGAATTCCAAAGGCGAGAACACCTCTGCCATTATGGGTTTTATGAATTCCCTCTTAGACGTAATTAAACGCGAGCGCCCGGATCATTTGGCGGTTTGTTTTGACAAAGGAGGTAGCGATGTCCGTAACGAGATGTTCTCTGACTACAAAGCCAATCGCGATGAAACTCCGGAACCCATTCTTTTTGCTGTACCCTACATTTACCGCATTTTGGAGGCTATGCATATTCCGATCATGGTCAAAGAAGGCTATGAGGCCGATGACGTGATCGGGACACTAGCCAAAAAGGCCGAAAAAGAAGGCTATCAGACCTTTATGGTTACTCCAGACAAGGATTTTGCGCAATTAGTAAGCGATAATATATTTATGTATCGTCCGGTTTTTGGAGGCGGATATGAGACTTGGGGCGTCGAAGAGGTGAAGGCCAAATTTGAGGTCGATGATCCGTTGCAGGTCATTGATTATTTGGGAATGATGGGAGATAGCGCAGACAATATTCCGGGCTTACCGGGAGTTGGTGACAAGACTGCCAAGAAATTCATCAAGGAGTTTGGTTCTATGGAAGGTCTTTTGGCCAATACCGATCAGCTTAAAGGCAAAATGAAAGAGAAGGTCGAGGGTGCAAAAGAACTCGGTCTTATGTCTAAAGAATTGGCTAAAATCCTATTGGATGTCCCCGTAGAATTCGATGCGGAGGATTTTGAGCTTTCAGAACCCGATATAGAGGCGGTAAAAGCCATTTTTGAAGAATTGGAATTCAGACGTCTGATAGACAACTTTTTAAAGACCTTTAACCAAGAAGCTGCCGCAACCAATACCGCAGAAACACCAAAAGCAGCTGCACCAAAAACAAATAAAACAGCTGGTGCTGGGCAATTCTCCTTATTTGATGCCCAAGGTGATGCCCCCGAGACAGCAACTTCAAGCTCTAGCAGACAGACTGCCGCGGTGGCCGATCATTTTTACCAAAGCGTAGACACCGAATTAGGTATCAAATTATTGATCGACAAACTACTCAAACAAAGCAGTGTTTGTTTTGATACCGAGACCACAGGCTTGGACTCGTTAGTGGCCGAACTGGTCGGAATTGCCTTTTCTTGGGAAGTAGGAAAAGGCTACTATGTACCCTTCCCTGCCGACCAAGCCGAATGCCAAGTGCTCTTGGAGCAATTCCGTCCCTTCTTTGAATCCGAAGCCATAGAAAAGGTCGGGCAAAACTTAAAGTACGATATCAAGGTACTGGCTAAATACAACATGCCCGTAAAAGGACCACTTTTTGACACCATGTTGGCACATTACCTGATCAATCCGGACATGCGCCACAATATGGACGTACTGGCTGAAACCTATCTGAACTATACGCCCATTAAGATCGAGGAGCTCATTGGCAAAAAAGGAAAGAACCAGCGCTCTATGCGCGATGTTCCGCTGGACAAGCAAACCCAGTACGCCGTAGAAGATGCTGACATTACCTTACAGCTCAAGCAACATTTTGCACAAGAGCTGCAAGAGGCCAATACTCAGAAATTATTTGAAGAGATAGAAATTCCGCTTTTGCGGGTATTGGCTGCCATGGAGCTTGAAGGAATCAACCTCAACAAAGATTTCTTGGGAGAGCTCTCCGGAGCCTTAGATACGGATATCAAGAAATTAGAGGCCGATATTTACGAGGCGGCTGGAGAGGAGTTCAACATTGCCTCACCACGTCAGTTGGGAGACATCTTATTCGGAAAGTTGCAATTGGTGGACAAGCCTAAAAAGACCAAGACTGGCCAGTACTCTACTGCAGAAGATGTACTCTCTTATTTGGCAAAGGACCATAAGATCATCCGCGATGTTTTAAGCTACCGCGGACTCAGCAAACTCAAAAGTACTTATGTAGATGCGCTACCGCTGCAGGTCTCTGAGGTGAGCGGGCGCGTGCATACGGATTATATGCAAACAGTCGCGGCCACAGGCAGACTGAGTAGCAATAATCCGAACCTGCAGAACATTCCTATTCGCACCGAACGCGGGCGCGAGGTTAGAAAAGCCTTTGTGCCTCGAGATGAAGAGCATGTGCTACTCGCAGCAGATTACTCGCAAATTGAGTTACGCATTATTGCTGCTTTGAGCGAAGAGGACAATATGATCGATGCCTTTAACAAAGGCGAAGACATTCACACCTCGACTGCGGCCAAAGTATTCGGGGTGGACCCTAGCGAGGTGACGCGAGAACAACGCTCCAATGCCAAAACGGTGAACTTTGGGATCATTTATGGCGTATCTGCCTTTGGTCTGAGTAACCAAACCGACCTGAATAGAACGGAAGCTAAAGAACTCATAGAAACTTATTACAAGACCTACCCAAAGCTTCGTGACTATATGGGAGCACAGGTAGATTTTGCTAGAGACAATGGCTATGTGCAAACGGTTTTAGGGCGGCGTCGTTATTTAAAGGATATCAACAGTCGCAATGCCGTGGTTCGTGGTGCTGCGGAGCGCAACGCAGTGAACGCACCTATTCAAGGTAGTGCTGCAGACATCATTAAGATCGCTATGATCGAGATCTACAAAGAACTTGAAGCTGGAGATTACCGCACTAAAATGCTCTTGCAAGTTCACGATGAATTGGTATTCGATGTCTACAAGCCAGAGCTGGAGCAGGTCAGCGCAATGATCCGTTCAAAAATGGAGTCTGCCTATAAACTAGCTGTACCGTTGGTAGTGGATATGGGTCTCGGCCAAAACTGGCTCGAAGCCCACTAATTTTTAAAGTACAAAGCGATAGGTTGCCTTGATCAAGAAGGTATTCTGCGGACGTTGCTGCAAGAGTTGATTGTCAATGATGGTATTGAAATCGTTGCTAGGATCACCCAACCCAGTGATGCCTTGCGACCAGACCAAAAAGATCTCAGAGCCGGGAATATACTCCCAACGCAACACCAAATTCGATCTGAACTGTACAAAAGCAAAGTCTGGATTCCCGAAAGCGTAATCGGTGTTTCCGTCGCGGTCCTCATCTACTGAATAAAGTCCATCTGCAAAAGAGATCTGATTGTCGTCGTACCAAGTAACGCGTTCGTTGAGATCTACTGCAGTGGCGTCATTCACATAATTGAAATTGGTAAAACTCGCCTTGAAAATAAAAGGTTGTCCGTAATACTGTATCGTTAAGTTTGGATTGATGTTATAATTGACACGCAAAGTAGTACTGAGTGATTCGTTATCGATCTCTCCTAAGATATACCTCGGCGTTTGCCCAAATAGTGTTTCTGACACGTATTGGGTCTTATTGGGATTCTTCTCGTATTCTACATCCAAAGAAGCACTTAAGGAATTTATTGGCTGATACCGCAGTCTCAACACATAGCGTCTGAACTGGAAGTTGTTCTGATTCGCATCCGAATGTACATAACCAAGCGTACCGCTGAGGCGCTTGCGCTGATCGGTCCCAGAGAAAAGAAAGAAGAAATTCTCCTGACTGAATCGCCAACGCGGCCCACCGCGCAAGAAGGTATTGGTAAAGATCCGCGGTTTATGTGCTCCTCCTACCTCTGTCCACCAGTTGTTCTTCCAATTGATAAAACCGTTCACCTCGTATTGAATGCGGTTGTAATTGCCTTCAAAATCATAAGACGTAAACTGATTGAAACCTAGATTGGCCTGTCTGAACCAGGATGTTGGCTTGTTCCAGAACCTGCGCACATTGGCATATTGACGTATGTCATCTGCCTGGCGCAAAAACCCAATATCGTTAAGTTCCAACTCTGGAGAACGCCAGTTACCTCCAAAATTATAGCGCCAGTCACCGCTTTGTCTTCCGATCTCAAAGCGACCCGAAGTTCCCGTTAAACTCGTGCGATTAGGATCAACCTCCACATGATCTGCATCCACCCTTTGGAACAGGTGAGTCAAAGAGGTCTGTGTGCGGGCAATTGCTTCTGCGCTTCCTCGAACAGAGCTGAGGACGGTGCTACCTTCTACATAATATTTTCTGTCCTTCCAATTGTGTTTAAAATCGATCCCTCCGGAATAGGCGTGAGAATGCAGGAAATTCAGTCGGTCTTCCATATTTCTGTGCGTGGCGGTAAAGATTCCTCCTATATAAGAATTCCGATCATTGAAGTCTTTTTGAACACGACTCACAAAATAGTTGGTCAGAGGCTCAACCACCTCTTCTCTTGCCTCTCCCAGCTCTTCTATACTGGCCAATACATCTTGGTCGTCGCTGAGCTGAATGTCTGCCACCGCTTTGGCAGTTACACTTTCTAAAACCCCCACAGCCCAACCGTCTTTGGTCTTTCCACTGAATTTAGCCGCCCCGAGTATGGTCGAGTTGATCGGGACATCTGCAAATTCCCCACGAGCTCCACTAGCCGTAGTGAATCCCTGCGGACTTCGTCCAATTCTACGCGAAAAGAATACGTTGTCGGCGCCTCCTCCCAAACGGAAATCAAAAACATTCTTGTTCTCAACAAAGAAAGGACGACGCTCTTGAAAAAAGATCTCAAAACCGTCTAAGGCAATGGCACCAGGATCTGCATCAACTTGACCAAAGTCCGGGTTAATGGTTAGATCTAAAGTAAGATCATTGGTGATCCCTATCTTGGAATCCAAACCGCCGGTGAACTTAGTGTCTTCTCCCGTGCGGAACGGGTTACCCTGTTGCGGTTCGTAAGTATCTAATTGCGCCAAGGTATACGGCTGGATCTCCAATTGTTTTTGTGGCTGCAGCCCGATAAGCCCTCGTAATTCGCCAAACTCACTTACCCATCCTGGCGGATTTGCCGGTAAAGGCTGCCACAAGGAACGCTCTTCATTATTAAAGTAACGCCGGGTTGATTGCAAACCCCAAACTTGTTCGTAGTCATTTCCAAAACGCAATTGACTCAGCGGAATTCTAATCTCTGCTGTCCAACCTTCGTCGTCTACATTGACATCGGTATACCAGATCGGGTTCCAACTGTCGTCAAAATTGCCGTTCTCAGAAATGAACTCATCGCCCTTAACGCCGCTGGCTGAGATCGTAAAACTAAAACCTGTCCTGTCGTCTCCGAAGCTGTCTAAATTGATCTCTACCCAATCCCCCGGGAAATCATCACGACGCCCCATACGACGCTCAATGGTCGATGGATCTTCTTGATAACACCTAAAGGCCACATATAAATTCTTCTGATCGTATACGATCTTCATTTTGGTCTGTTCGCTCGGAGGGGTACCTACATCGGGCTGAAACTCTACGTAATCTGTGGTCCATTCAACCAAATCCCAAGCCGCATCGTCTATAAGACCGTCTATCTTAGGTGGAGTTGTGTCGCCTATGGAAGTAGTGGTATAGGAGCGTTTAGCGTAAATAGAATCTTGCGCAAAAAGCGCACTTGTGGACACAAAAAATAGTGCCGCGGTTAGTGAAAGGGTACGCAACATTGTCAGTTAGTTTGACTAAAGGACACCGATTGTTTCGGAACGTGACAGTTTTTAAGATTATTTTAATAGAAGTTTAACACCGAACCGTCCTTGTAGAGGCCTCTGCATTTTAAGTCTTCACCGCTTGTTATTCAAATAAATAATAGTACATTTGCACCCCGATTTTGTCCAAATAAGGAATGTTTAATACAAAAAATTAAAAGGGTGGATACATTAAGTTATAAAACAGCATCTGCTAACAAAAACACTGTAAACAAAGAGTGGTTGCACGTTGATGCTGAAGGACAGACGTTAGGTCGTTTGGCTTCTGAAGTTGCAAAATTGCTACGAGGAAAGCACAAGCCTAGCTACACCCCTCACGTGGATTGTGGTGACAACGTGATCATCACCAATGCCGAAAAGGTAGTACTTACTGGAAACAAATGGGCCGATAAAACGTATATCCGTCATACGGGTTATCCAGGTGGACAGCGTTCACTTACTGCTCAAGAGTTGAAAGAAAAGAATCCTGCAGGTGTTGTTGAGAAAGCTGTAAAAGGCATGCTCCCAAAAAACAAACTAGGTGCTGAATTGTTCAGAAACCTTAAAGTTTACGCCGGAGCAGAACACGGACAGGAAGCACAAAAACCAAAAACAATTAATCTTAACGAAAAGTAATGGAAGTTATTCACAAGATTGGTAGAAGAAAGACTGCCGTTGCTCGCGTTTATGTTTCAGAAGGAAAAGGAAACATCACTGTAAACAAGCGTTCATTGAATGAATACTTTACTACAGACGCACTACGTTACAAAGTGAACCAACCGTTCATGTTGACTGACAACGAAGGAAACTACGATGTTAACGTTAACGTATACGGAGGTGGAATCACCGGACAAGCAGAAGCTGTTCGTTTGGCGATCTCAAGAGCTTTGTGCGAAGTAAACGAGGAGTACCGTGCAAACCTTAAACCAGAAGGCTTGTTGACTAGAGATCCAAGAATGGTAGAGCGCAAGAAATTCGGACAGAAGAAAGCGCGTAAGAAATTCCAGTTCTCTAAACGTTAATTGGCCGCACTTGCCTCAAGCGGCAAGTGCCAACCGTTCATTTATTATTGAAAAGCTGTTATTTCTGCCTTTAGGTAGAAAGTTAGTTTAGCATCTAAACCACCCCATAGGGTGCGTTGCTATCTAGACAGAACGTAAACTAAAACAAAATGGCAAAGAAAATCGAAGTAAAAGAATTACTCGACGCCGGGGTGCACTTTGGGCACCTCACTCGTAAATGGAATCCAAACATGGCTCCTTATATCTATATGGAGCGCAACGGAATCCACATCATCAACCTGTACAAGACTGCTGCTAAAATTGAAGAAGCTAACGAGGCGCTTAAAAAGATCGCCGCTAGCGGACGCAAGATCCTTTTTGTTGCTACTAAGAAGCAAGCAAAAGACATCGTTGCAGACAAAGCAAGCAAAGCAAACATGCCGTACATCACCGAGCGTTGGCCTGGTGGAATGTTGACCAACTTTGTAACCATCCGTAAGGCGGTTAAGAAAATGTCAGCTATCGATCGCATGAAGCAAGACGGTACTTTCGACTCTCTTTCTAAGAAGGAGAAATTGCAAGTAGACCGATTGCGTGCTAAGTTGGAAAAGAACTTAGGTTCTATCTCTGACATGAGCCGTTTGCCAGGTGCTTTGTTCATCGTGGACACGACTCGTGAGCACATTGCAGTTAAAGAGGCACAAAAATTGAACATTCCGATCTTCGCTATGGTAGATACCAACAGCGACCCTCGCGAAGTTGATTATGTGATTCCATCTAACGACGATGCTTCTAAGAGTATTGACAAGATCGTTTCTCAGGTTTCTGATGCGATCATCGAAGGTTTGGAAGAGCGTAAAGCCTCTAAAGAAGGAGAAGCTAAAGCAGCTCCAAAAGCAGCTAAAGCTGCCAAAAAAGAAGAAGAATAAATTTAGTTTGAGCGGCCAAACCGTTCAAGTTACAACACTTAAAACAGAAAAAAATGGCAAATATCACAGCCGCAGATGTAAACAAATTGCGTAAAGCAACTGGAGCGGGGATGATGGACTGTAAAAAAGCTTTGGTCGAGGCCGATGGTGACTTCGACAAGGCTATCGAGATCCTTCGTAAGAAAGGTCAAAAAGTTGCTGCAAAGCGCGCTGACCGTGATTCTAGCGAAGGAGCTGTTATCGCAAAGGTAAACGAAGGTGCTTCTAAAGGAGTTATCGTTTCCCTAAACTGTGAAACTGACTTCGTTGCTAAGAACGATTCTTTCGTTTCTTTGGCACACGATCTAGCTGAATTGGCACTAGCAAGCAGCTCTAAAGAAGAGTTCTTGGCTGCCGATTTTAACGGGATCTCTGTTCAGGATAAACTGACTGAGCAAACTGGTGTTATTGGTGAGAAGATCGAGATCGGTGACTTCCGTGTATTGGAAGCTCCTTTCGTAGGTTCTTACATCCACGCCGGAAACAAGATCGCTGTTTTGACTGGACTTTCTGCCGATGTAGACGGTGCTGCAGAAGTAGCAAAAGATGTTGCTATGCAAGCCGCTGCAATGAATCCAGTTGCATTGAACGAAGAAGGTGTAGACCAAGCGACTATCGAAAAAGAGATCGAGATCGCTAAAGATCAATTGCGTCAAGAAGGAAAGCCAGAAGAGATGTTAGACAACATCGCTAAAGGAAAACTTAAGCGTTTCTTTAAAGACAACACTTTGGTAAACCAAGCTTTCATTAAAGACAACAAGCAGAGTGTTTCTCAATACGTTAAAACTATTGGAGACGTGAACGTTGTTGCTTTTGAGCGCGTTGCTCTTGGATAAGCATCCAATGATATAAATAAAAAACCCGCTTCGACTGAAGCGGGTTTTTTTATGCTTGTATTTTGACTTTTACAAATCAGTGCGTGTAATGGTCAAGGAACCTATTGCCGGTGTTAAACCGCCAGAGGTTCCAATAGGTGGTGTATTCACTACAGAAATCACACCCTGCGGACTTGTCGGGTTATCTGGAGATGTATAAGTGTCTCCACTATCGGTCCCCGCGTCCAGTACAGAAAGGGTCAAGGTCTCTTCGCTCACCAAAGCATCACTTGGTAAAACAATAGAGAACCCATCGATACCCGTAAACCAATCCGGACTTGGATTCATAGATACCACAAAACTGATTGAGGTCTTTTCTGGATCAACAGTAACATTAACGGATTGCGCTCCTGTTGGTCCTGAGCCAGCTGCAGAAGCTGTCACAAAGAAATCCACGCTATCTTCCGTTCCCTGACTGCTCAGGTCGGTAATAAGGTCACTGCTGTCTCCAGTCTCTGCGTATGCCTGTAAACCGGCACTGGCTTGCTGACCCAACCTAAATACATTTTTGCCGGGAGCATGAACTGCTACAACCATTGCAGAAAAACCAGCATTGGCCGGATAATCTGTAGGGAATTGATCTTCAGTCCAATTGGGAGTAAAGGTAACCCGATATGTGGCTGTAACCGGATTATCGCCTTGTCCTCCTCCGTCGTCAGTGTTGTTGTTGTCGTCGCTCGAACAGCCTGTCAATACTAGGGCTGCCACAAGCGCAAGAGATAGAAACTTTTGCATAATTTATTTTTTCTAAAGATAGTATTTTTTAAATGGAACCTATCACTGGAACGTTGTTCCCGATAAAAAATTACTTTTTCTGACTATATTTGCACAAACCCGCGCTAAGGCATGAAATACAAGAGAATTTTACTGAAATTATCCGGAGAAGCCCTGATGGGAAAACGCCAATATGGTATCGATCCGGAGCGTTTGGACGACTACGCCAGAGAGATCAAAAAGATCATAGATCAGGGTGTTCAAGTGGCCATAGTAATTGGTGGCGGGAACATATTTAGGGGTGTTGCAGGAGCCTCTCGCGGTATGGACCGCGTGCAAGGTGACCATATGGGAATGTTGGCAACTGTTATAAACGGACTCGCCCTGCAAAGTGCCCTAGAGGACAACCAGGTTCCGACCCGTTTGCAAAGTGCCATTAAGATCAATGAGGTTGCCGAGCCTTTTATCCGCAGAAAAGCGATTCGCCATTTAGAAAAAGGACGTGTGGTTATCTTTGGAGGTGGTACAGGAAATCCTTATTTCACTACCGATTCCGCAGCAGTTTTGCGCGCCATAGAGATCGGCGCCGATGTGATCCTTAAAGGAACCCGAGTTGATGGAATCTATACTAGCGATCCGGAAAAAGACTCCGATGCGACGAAATTTGACTATATTTCATTTGACGACGTTATAAAGAAGGGGCTAAAAGTAATGGACACTACAGCTTTTACCTTAAGTCAGGAAAACGAGCTTCCTATCATTGTCTTTGACATGAATACGCAAGGTAACTTGGGGAAAGTAGTCAGCGGAGAGAACATAGGAACCAAGGTTAATATTTAACGAATTTTTGGCCTGATTTTTGACTTGCCCACTATAAATTTGGATTTATGGATGAAGAAATAGACTTTATTATTGATGCGGCCAAAGAAGGCATGCAGAAATCTATCGACCACCTTAAAAAGAAGCTGATCAACATTCGCGCTGGAAAGGCTTCTCCTTCTATGGTAGGGAGTGTCATGGTTGAGTATTACGGAACTCCGACTCCATTGAGTCAGGTTGCCAATGTGAATACTCCAGACGGTATGACCATTTCTATTCAGCCTTGGGAAAAGGCCTTGATCCCAGAAATTGAAAAAGGGATACAAATGGCCAATTTGGGTTTTAATCCAATGAACAATGGCGAGAGTGTGATCATTAACGTACCACCACTCACAGAAGAGCGCCGTAGAGAACTAGCCAAACAAGCGCGTTCTGAGGCCGAAGAGGCTAAGATCGGTGTGCGCAACGAACGTAAGTCTGCCAATAATGAGCTTAAAGGACTTGATATCTCCGAAGACCTGAAAAAGAATCTGGAGATCGATATTCAGGAAATGACCGATAAGCACATTACTCAGATCGATGCTATTTTGAGCACCAAGGAAAAAGAAATAATGACGGTGTAAGCCCTCGTCAATTCAGGCCCGCAAGGGCCTTTTTTAGTTACCCTATTGCAAAAGTCTGTTGCGTTTATACTGCTTTTTCTCCTGACCAGCTCTCTGGCCCTAGCGCAGCGTCCTGTTGTGACAACGCAAGACAGTATCCCAGAAAAACCGCCTTCGGTATTTAAATCGGGCTTCTACCCTCTCTCCTTCTTCGATTTCGATCTGCGTTATCTGATCAAGTACAACAACTATGAAGGTATCCGATTAGGAATGGGTGGAACCACCAACGATCGCCTATTTGAAAGTCTAAAATTCGGAGGTTATTTTGCCCGCGGATTCAAGGATCAGGCGTGGAAGTACAGTTTTGGAGGCAGCATTAGACTGGCAAAAGAACCCAAGTCCTGGCTCAGCCTAACCTATATAGACGACATTGCGGAACTGGGTAGTTTCTTTTACTTGACCGACGCTCGGGTGTACAATGTTTTTGAACCGCGCTTGGTAAATATTTCGCAGTTCTATAAGCACCGAACTTGGACTACAAACTATCAGCAGCAACTCACCCCAAAGATCTTAGCCGAGTTCAAACTCTCTCGCAGCAACATCACCCAAATAGAAGACTACCAATTTGAAATTGGCAACGAGATCTTTTCCAATTACGTCATTGCAGAGGCAACGGCTTCTTTTCGCTTTAGCCCAAAGACGAATTTCTTTCTGAGTGAAGATGGCGAGATCGAGTATTTCGACGGATTTCCAAAGATCACCGCTCAAGTTTCCCAAGGTTTGAGGAGTTTTTTCGACGGCGATTTCGAATACATCAAACTCGGTCTTAAACTGGATTATTACATTAAAAGAACTGACCTATCAAGCACAAATATACTTTTGGAAGGTAAATTGGGTATAGGTGATATTCCGCTCACGCATCTTTTTCACGCCTTTCCGAACAGCCCCACCAAGGATCGAATTTTACAACGCTTTTCTGTAGCCGGACGTCAGAGTTTTGAAACCATGTATTTTGGTGAGTTCTTCTCTGACAAGTTGGTTTCCCTGCAGTTGCGGCACGCCTTAAGACGTTTTTATTTCTCAGATCGAATAAAACCAGAGCTTGTCTTTATAAGTCGTCACGCTTTGGGTTCACTGGTCCAACGCGAAAGACATCTCGGTTTGGACTTCAACACCCTAGAGCATGGTTATAATGAACTCGGCATGGAACTCAACAAGATCTTCGCAGGATTTGGACTGAGTTTTGCCTATCGATACGGTGCCTACCACTTGCCGGAATTTGAAGATAACATTTCCTTTAAGTTCACCTTCTACCTTAGTATTTAATTAACCCGACAAAAGCCCTGCTTTGGCCTTTAATTTAGTACCTTTGCGCGCATTGTAAATCGTAGCAGTGGATAAACTTTTCAGTATCGGATTTTGGAGTGCAGTTGCCCGATTCATTTTGAGGAATCGCCTCTTAATGTTGGTGGTCATTGCAGGACTTACCGTTTTCTTCGCCCTACAGTGGAAACACATGCGATTTACCTATACCGAGGCCAATCTACTACCAGACAAGCACGAGGTAAATATAGCCTACAACAGTTTTCTGGAAACCTTTGGAGAAGAGGGGAACCTTATCGTAATAGGTGTTAAAGACACTGCGATCTTTACCCCTGAGAACTTTTTGGCTTGGGATGCCCTCTCTAAAAAAATAGGGCAATATCCAGAGATCGATCTTACCCTCTCTGTTGGAGATTTACGCGTACTGAACAAAAACGACAAAGAGCAACGCTTTGACCTGGAGCCTTTTATTACAGATTCTGTCCCAACAGCAGAACAGTTGGCTTGGTATAAATACAGATTGTTCGAAAAGCTCCCTTTTTATAAAGGTTTGCTCTACAGCCCTAACAAGCAATCTATTCGAACCGGGATCTATTTAAAGAAAGAACTGGTCAATACCCCGGCCCGAAGAGACTTTATTATCAAGAATCTTATCCCAGAGATCGAAGCCTTTGAGAATACTTACGGCATAGATGTCTATACCTCGGGGATGCCCTATATCAGAACGCTGAACTCTCAGAACATCATAGACGAGATCGGCTTGTTCATTGGGGCGGCACTTTTGGTGACTTCGCTGATCTTTTTCTTTTTCTTCAGATCATTTAGAGCCACTTTTATCTCTATGATCACTGTGATCATTGGGGTGATGTGGGCCTTTGGAATTCTCGGGCTCTTGCATTACGAAATCACAGTGCTTACAGCACTGATTCCCCCGCTGATAATCGTTATCGGTATCCCGAATTGTATCTTTCTGATAAATAAATATCAGCAGGAAATAAAATCTCACGGAAACCAAGCCAAGTCCTTGCAACGCGTTATCACCAAAGTTGGGAACGCCACGTTAATGACCAACGTGACCACAGCCTCTGGATTTGCCACTTTTATACTCACCAAAAGTCAACTGCTCAAGGAATTTGGTACGGTAGCCTCTATTTGTATCATCGCCATTTTTATACTCTGTTTGTGTATTATTCCGATCGTGTACAGCTATATGGCCATTCCGAAGTACAAGCACCTAAAACACCTGAACAAACGCTGGATAGGCAGTTTTGTCTCTTGGATGGAAAACATGGTGAAGCATCACCGGGTTGCCATTTACGCGGTTTCGGTGATCTTATTGGCGGCGAGTATCATTGGAATTTACAAAATTGAGATATCGGGCAGTATCATAGAAGATATGCCTAAAAGCGCAGCCTTCTTTAAGGACATCCGCTTTTACGAGAAAGAATACGAGGGCTTGATGCCTTTGGAGATCCTTATCGATACCCAACGCAAGGAAGGGGTAATGAAATTGGCGACCATAAAACGTATGGACAAGCTCCATACAGTGATCGAAGACATACCGGAATTCTCTAATCCGATCTCTGTGGTGAATTTGGTGAAGTATTCCAAACAGGCGTATTACAATAACAACCCGGAGTTTTACCAGCTGCCCAATTCGCAAGAACGGACCTTTATACTTTCGTTTGCGAAAAACTCTGCGGATGGCACCGATCTTATGAAGAGCTATGTGGACAGTACTGGTCAATACGCTCGTATTACCACTTTTATCAAGGACACGCCTACAGATCGCATGAACGAAATAGAAGACGATCTGTTAGAAGAGATAGAAAAGATATTTCCGAAAGAACGCTACAGCGTTACCCTTACCGGAAAGGCCTTAGTGTTTCAAAAAGGAACCAGCTATTTGGTCCGCAACCTGATCATCTCCTTATCTCTTGCCATTTTGCTAATTGCGATCTTTATGGCTTGGATGTTCAGAAGCGTAAAAATGATCTTGGTGTCTCTACTGCCTAACCTATTGCCCCTATTAGTCACCGCGGGCATGATGGGCTTTATTGGGATTCCAATTAAACCTTCCACTATTTTGGTGTTTAGTATTGCCTTTGGTATTTCTGTGGATGATACCATTCACTTTCTTGCCAAATACAGGCAGGAACTCATCGCCAAGAAATGGAAGATCTCCAAATCGGTCTATGCTGCATTGCGGGAAACTGGGGTGAGTATGTTCTACACCTCCATTGTACTGTTCTTTGGATTCTCGGTGTTTATGATCTCGAGTTTTGGAGGTACTGTGGCCTTGGGCGGATTGGTTTCTGCCACCCTGCTCTTTGCCATGCTGTCAAACCTAATGCTACTCCCCTCTTTGCTACTTTCTTTGGAACGCAGTATAGCCAACCAAGAAACCATGCGAAAACCATCCTTGAGAATCATCTTGGATAAAGAAGAAATAGAATCCCTAAAGGATAAGTAAAACGGGGCTTGTCCGTGTCTTTACGAACGGCTATCTTTGCCCCTGTTAAAGCGCAAATTATGAGCTATAAAGAAGTTTTAGAATTGCTCCAAAGTGAGCCTTCCTTACAAGAAATTACTGTACGCGGTTGGGTGAGATCTTTCCGCTCCAATCGTTTTATTGCCTTAAACGACGGTTCTACGATCAAGAATTTGCAATGTGTGGTAGACTTTGAGAACTTCGATGAGCAATTGCTTAAACGAATCACAACAGGTGCTGCTATTGCTGTGACCGGAAACTTGGTTGCAAGCCAAGGAAGCGGCCAGGCTGTAGAAGTCGCTGTTTCTAAAGTGGAGATCTTAGGCGATGCCGATCCGGAAGAGGTTAAACTGACTGTACTCTCTCCAAAGCGTCACACCTTAGAAAAACTGCGCGAGCAGGCACACTTACGCGTGCGTACCAACACCTTTGGTGCTGTGATGCGCTTGCGTTCCAAGCTTGCCTTTGCGGTACATGAATATTTCCAAAAGAACGGATATTTCTATATGCACGCGCCTATCATTACAGGAAGCGATGCAGAAGGAGCCGGAGAAATGTTCCGCGTAACTACCCTAGATCCTCGAAATCCACCAGTTACCGAAGACGGCGCTGTAGATTATAAAGAAGACTTTTTTGGCAAGGAATCTAACCTGACTGTTAGCGGTCAGTTGGAAGCCGAAACCTATGCTATGGGCCTAAGCAAAGTGTATACGTTTGGTCCGACATTTAGAGCAGAGAATTCCAATACTTCGCGTCACTTGGCGGAGTTTTGGATGATAGAGCCGGAAGTTGCCTTTTGCGACTTAGATGGCAATATGGACTTGGCCGAAGACTTTATCAAATACGTTATCAAGTATGCCGTTGAGCATTGTCAAGACGACTTGGCTTTCTTAGAGGACAGACTCTTAAAAGAAGAAGCTAGCAAACCGGCAGACCAACGCAGTCCTATGCCGCTTCGCGAAAAATTGGACTTTGTATTGGGCAACCAATTCAAAAGGGTTAGCTACACCGAGGCTATAGATATTCTAAAGAATTCCAAGCCTAACAAAAAGAAGAAATTCCAATATCCTATTGAAGATTGGGGTGCAGACCTGCAGTCTGAGCACGAGCGCTATTTGGTAGAGAAGCACTTTAAGTGTCCGGTGATCTTATTCGATTACCCAGCCAATATCAAAGCGTTCTATATGCGCCTAAACGAAGATGAAAAGACCGTGCGCGCCATGGATGTACTTTTCCCTGGCATTGGCGAGATAGTTGGTGGATCGCAACGTGAGGAGCGTTACGATGTACTTAAAAAGAAGATCGCAGACCTCGGTATTGACGAAAAAGAACTTTGGTGGTATTTGGACCTGCGCAAGTTTGGAACTGCAGTACACTCCGGATTTGGCCTTGGTTTTGAACGCCTAGTACAATTCGTGACCGGGATGGGGAACATTAGAGATGTAATCCCTTATCCTAGAACACCAAAGAATGCCGAATTCTAAATAAAATTTCTCAAAGACTTAAAAACGATCTTAGCCAGAATTAAGATCGTTTTTTTTAACTTGTAGGTAGAAGTAGTTTTTATGTTAAAACAACAGCTCAATTTTAAACTCTCTCAAAAGTTGTCTCCGCAGCAGATACAGCTCATGAAGCTTATCCAGCTGCCAACACAGGCTTTTGAGCAACGCATTGCGCAAGAAATGCAAGAGAATCCCGCGCTAGAAGGTGGTAAAGACCGCAGCGAGGAGCGTGAAGACAATTACGAGGGAGAAGAGCAGTACGAGTCCGACGCAGACACCATAGAGACCGACATTAACATAGACGATTATTTGAGCGATGACGAGATACCTTCGTATAAGCTCTCGGCCAACAATTACAGCAGCGACGATGAGGACAAACAAGTGCCTTATGCATCTGGAACTTCTTTTACACAGTTTTTGATGACGCAGCTCAACACTTTCCGTTTAGATGAAGAGCAGGCCGAGATAGCCGAATTCTTGGTGGGGAGTGTAGACGAAAGCGGATACATTAGAAGACCCGTAGTCGATATTATGGACGATCTGGCTTTTACTCAAAACGTCTATACGACAGAAGAAAAGATAGAACAGGTCTTGGAACTTGTACAGCAATTGGATCCGGCTGGAGTGGGCGCACGCAATTTACAGGAATGTCTTTTATTACAATTAGAACGCAAGTCTCCCACAGCAGAGGTACAACTCGCCATAGACATCATAGAAGACGCCTTTGAGCTTTTTAGCAAGAAACACTACAGCAAGCTGCAGCACAAGTTCAATATCACCGAAGATGAACTTCGCGCAGCCATACACGAAATTGAGGGGCTAAACCCTAAGCCCGGTGGTACCTATGCTTCCGGCACGCGTATAGTGGAGCACGTGGTCCCAGACTTTACCATTCGTATAGTGGATGGAGAATTAGAGCTCACCTTAAACGGGAGAAACGCTCCGGAACTACACGTATCCAAGGAATACTCAGACATGCTTAAAGGCTATAAGGCCTCTAAGGAAAAGACCAAGTCGCAAAAGGATGCTGTGCTCTTTATAAAGCAGAAGTTAGATGCCGCTAAGTGGTTTATTGAGGCCATAAGACAGCGTCAACAGACGCTTTTGGTGACCATGAATGCCATTATGCATTATCAGCACGAATACTTCCTAACAGGAGACGAACGCAAGCTGCGTCCGATGATCTTAAAGGATATTGCAGACACCATTGGTATGGATGTCTCTACCGTATCTCGAGTGGCTAATAGTAAATATGTGGACACCCCATACGGAACCAAATTGATCAAAGAGTTCTTCTCAGAGTCGATGAAGAACGACCAGGGCGAGGATGTCTCAACTCGGGAGATCAAAAAGATCTTGGAGATCACCATATCCGAAGAGGACAAAAAGAAACCCCTAACAGACGATAAACTGGCTAAGATCCTTAAAGAAAAGGGGTATCCTATTGCCAGACGCACTGTAGCCAAGTACCGAGAACAATTAGACCTGCCTGTTGCGCGTTTACGCAAAGAGATCTAATGGGAATATTCTTGCGCATAGCGGCCTATTTGTTTCACCCCTTGCTTATGCCAATGCTTGGGGCTTTTGTTTATTACACTGTAACGCGCCGATTCTTTGAACCGCAGATCATTCAAACCAAGCTTGTCGCCTTGCTTATAGTCACGGTTTGTATCCCTATAGTGAGTTTTTATTTACTTCGGAATTTGGGTTGGATCTCTTCCATGCAGCTAGAAACCGTGAGAGAGCGCAAAGCGCCGCTTATGATCCAATGTGTTTTGCTGCTCATGGTGCTCAAGATGGTCTATAACCCTTACGACACTCCAGAGCTGTACTTTTTCTTTGTAGGTGTGTTGTTCTCAACGCTAGCGGCCTTTGTGTTGACGGTTCTGGAATTCAAAGCCAGCCTACATATGATGGGAGTTTCTGGTGTAACCTTTTTTGTCTTTGGACTCAGTGTGCATTTTGCTACCAATCTGTTACCGGCTTTAGGTTTGCTATTCTTTGTAAACGGTTGGGTTGCCAGCTCCAGACTGTATACGCGATCTCATACGCCTCTAGAATTGGCTGCAGGCGCATTCTTAGGCCTAATGCCCCAGTTGATCCTTTTGGGTTATTGGTTATAAGAAATAAAAGAGTATCCCGAGTTTAAGGGGTCTGAAGTTTACGGGTTCTTCTGCTAGTTTGGCTTCGCTATCAAAAAAGGCCGTGAAATTATAAGCAGCGTAAAAATTAATGGTATTGTACCCTAGTAGCAAGAAAGCTTCTGCCTGAAACGGATTGAATTGAGCTAAATTGTCAAAAGTAAAGCGCGTGCCGTCTTGCACAAAGGTAGCCCTGTTCCAATAGGCATAGCTAAATATTACTCCGGTATGTACTCGATAGAATTTGAACTCAGTGGGAGTGCTGCTTCGCCAGCGCAACTCTAAAGGAACCTCCACATGATAGACACTAAACCGATTACTTTCAAAGTTGGTTTCCTCGTCTAAGACCTGTAATACCAACTGATCATTGGCATCCTCAGCAATTGACAAAGTGTTTCCGTAACGATTAAACCCAAGGCCTGCTCCCAAACCAACGGCTAAGGTTCTCTGGGCATTGATAGGCATGTCTCGCACAAAGCCAAAACGAGCACCTCCTGAGAAGCCTCTAATCTTAACATTGGCTGGAGTATCGGTAAGCAAATTATAAGTAAGACCAAAGTAGAATTGGTCCTCCCTGTACTTTTCGTCTACAGGCACACTGTCTTTAACGGCCTCGGTTTGGCCTAGGTCTTGCCCGGAAACTCCGAGAGAGGTCAGCAGCAAGCATCCAATAAAGAGAATTCTAGCGATCATCCAATTAAATATACCTAAAAAAAAACACCTCTACGCATTGCAGAGGTGTTTTAAAGATTAACTAAAAACCTTTAGTTCATATTCTCGAAAACCTGAGCCTGGTCCACCGCTTTACGCGTGGTATAGTTGATCTTATAAGCTTCTACTTTACGCAGTTCTTGCTTAATATCACTAACCAGTCCCATATTGGTTTCACTGTCTACCTTGAGTGCTGTTGTCAAGAAAGGAATCAGTGCCTCGTTTTTCTTAGCACGCTCAGACTCTATATAGAGTTTGATATCCTTTACATCAGCAAACTTGTCTCCCAGCTGAATGCGCGCCTCTTGTCCAAAAGTGGACTGATAACGCTCACTAGGCTTTCCGGCATAGATATAAATGATACGGTCTTTCTTGTCAAGCTTCTCCAGTTGGTTTGCCGTTGGCAAATTGTTCTGGATCTTAAGCGTGTTCTGACGCATCACAGTAGCCACCATAAAAAAGAACAGTAGCATAAATACAATATCCGGTAACGAGGCCGTTGAAATTGCCGGTAGATCGCCTCCTTTTTTCTTTTTGAATTTACTCATAGTCTTGTTGAGTTTAGGGTTAAACGTCTACTTTTTTGGTTCGGCTTCGGAAAGTTTTTGTGGAAACAACAACTTTACTTGTTCTATTTGCTCTTTCAGCTTTTCCTTATCACCAGTATAGTTACTTCCGTCTTTAACGTCGATCTCCATCTGGATGAAGCTCTTGCCAAAGAGACGTTGGGCCTCACGCTCACGAAGCGCGGTGTACGCGGCTACCAACTCGTTCTGTACTGCGATATAAGCTTTATAGCTGGTAAAACGGTCATTTTGTAAGGAAATGATCGCCTTATCAGGGTTGTCAGATGATGTTGGATCTTTCTTACCGCGGCAGTAGTTACAGCCTTCTTCGCCTGTACCACCTCCGTTGTCCAAGAAAGCCATAGCGGCCTCCTTAAGGTCTTTAATATCCATGATCTCATCTTCAACCAGAAGCAAATCGTCTTTATTAATAAGAACAGTAAAAATGTTCTTTTGCTTAATAATCGGAGGGTCTTCAACGTCCTCAATAGGAGGCAATTTACGACTGATACCGCTATCTACTTCGATCGTGGTCGTAACCAGGAAGAAGATCAAAAGTAGGAAGGCGATGTCCGCCATAGACCCTGCGTTTACTTCGGGTGCAGATCTTTTTGCCATACCTTATAATTATTTAGCAATTAATTTCTTGATTCCGCTAAAGAGCATTGAACCAATGGCTACAAAGGCCAGAATGTAAAAGGTTCTAAGACCAGCTCCTACCCAACGTGAACCGCTAGCAGAAAGCACCTCACCGTCTTTCATTGGAGTCTCAACTCCTTCTGAAATTCCGTAAGAAATGGCTACAACCAAAATGAATGCTCCTATTGAAATCAGGGTCTTTTTAATATCCCCTGCAAAGATTCCTTTAACTACGTAGAATAGTACCAACACCAATACAATGGCGAGCACTACATATGCTACGAACATGAAAGGATCTACTACGCTGCCTTGTACGCCAGCGTCACTCTTGATAGCCTCGTCTCCTGTGGCAATCACGCGTCCTAATAGAATTAGGCCAACGACTCCCAGAGCTAAGGCTACGTATTTTAAAATTTTATGTAAACCCATAATTTAAATTGGTGTGATTATTACTTCTTGTTTTTGTAGTCAACTAACATATCGATAAGAGTGATCGATGCATCTTCCATGTTGTTCACGATGCTGTCGATCTTAGCGATGATGTAGTTGTAGAAGATCTGAAGGATAATCGCAACAATAAGACCAAAAACTGTGGTCAAAAGTGCTACTTTAATACCCCCTGCTACCAATGATGGGTGCATGTCTCCAGCTGCCTCGATCTTATCGAAGGCCTGAATCATACCAATTACTGTACCCATGAAACCAAGCATCGGTGCCAGTGCGATAAACAATGAAATCCAGGACACGTTCTTTTCTAGTTGTCCCATTTGAACACCTCCGTAAGCTACTACAGCTTTCTCTGCAGCGTCAATGCTTTCGTCAGCGCGGTCAAGACCTTGATAGTAGATAGATGCTACAGGTCCTTTTGTGTTACGGCATACTTCTTTAGCAGCTTCAACACCACCGCTATTTAGCGCATCTTCAACGCTTTCTGCCAACTTCTGAGTGTTGGTAGTAGAAAGGTTAAGGTAAATGATACGCTCAATGGCAATAGCCAAACCAAGGATCAAACAAAGAAGTACGATCCCCATAAAACCAGGACCTCCCTCGATGAAACGCTTTTTAAGCTCTTGGTGAAAACCGGCGCTCTCAGCTTCGTCAGCTGCTCCGGCATCTGCATCTTGAATAATGTTAGATGATACTGAGGTGATTACCTCGTGTACATTGTTGGCATTGTACGAGTTAGCTTGTGCACTAAAACTACCTACACATACCATGGCGGCAATTGCCAAAATAGAAAATAATTTTTTCATTGCTATCGACTTAAAAGTTTGTTTTTAGTTAAGGGTTTAAAGATAAAAAAATATTTATTCAAACAAAGATAAATAACATTGTAAAGCCCCTAAAAACGTGGATTTTTTTCAAAATTAACAGGCTTTTCTTAGCAGCTTCTCAGTGTAGGGTTCATTTCCCTTGAGAATTGGGAATTTTAGAAGCTTAGACAACCCCTCTAAGTATTAAGGTATTGGAATCAGTTCCAAGGCCCTCCGTCTTGCGTCACAGCAACAAAACTGGGCTTGCCTTGCTGCTGCGCTTCTCGGTCAAACCTAAAGAGCCCTTTCCAGCCGCCCAACCAAAATCGACCTTGGCTATCTTCCAAGAAACAGATGATTCCTTGTGAGATCAAGCCGTCCTGCTCATTAAAGAGTTCAAAGGTCTCTCCATCGTAACGATAAACCCCTTGATGCTCCGCAGCAAACCACAGATCACCCTGCGAGTCTTCGTAAACTGCAGAGGTCTCTACGCCTGCAACCGCGCCTTCTTTAGTAAAGTGTTTGAACGAACCATTGGCATATCGACTAATGCCGCCGTTCATGCTGCTTATCCAAATTCCACCTTGCTTGTCTTGATAAAAGCCCCCGGCCGAATTGTCTTGCAGGCCGTTCTCTTCCGTAAGGAATCTAAACGCTGAGCCGTCATAAATAGTAATGCCTTGACCGTCAAAGGCAAACCAAAAGTTACCTTCGCGGTCTTGAAAAATATCACCAACACCGTCTACAGCCAATGATGGTTTAGGGTTAGCAACTTGAGGTTTCGGAACCTCAAAATTGTGAAATGTTCCGTCCTCTAAATAGACCACTCCTTTACCCGTCCCGACCCAAAGTCGCTCCTGAGGGTCAATATACAAACCGTAAACCCCGTTGTCTGGCAAGCCGTCTGCCGTGGTGTAATTCTTAAAAGTATTGTCTTTAAAAAGCGTCAGACCGCCAGAAGTAGCTATCCAAGCATCGCCTGCAGCATCGACTAAGATCTTATTGATCCTGTTATTACCCACACCATCATCCTCATCAAAATATTGTAACACCGCTCCATCGTGACGCGCCACGCCATAGTGATTGGTGCCCATCCAAACATGGCCTTGCTTATCCACAGCTATCGAACGTATCCAATGGGCAATTTGCCCTTCGTAAAAGATCTCGACAAAATCGTCCACAGGCACGCCGTAGGGGCTTTGATTGAAAATATTGGATTGGTAGGCCGCCTGCTTCACGGGCTTTTGTTGCTGCACCTCAGTCGTCCCAGCATTTGATTCTTGCTGCCCTTTGCAAGACGCGATCGAAACCGAAATAACCAAAACGATATAAACGGCAATCTTAAATGTTTTCTTGTCCACAGAATTAAAGGTAAGTTTTTCTTGTTGATGTTGGGCGCGCCCCTGCCCTTGAGGTCAGGGTCGGGCTTTCGCTACTCGCTCTGCCTCTTGGCAGGAGCTCACACAGGACGCTCTATCCCTCGCGTGGGGGAGATCATTACATCCAAGTGAATTCGCCATTCTCTGTCATTTCATGTGTTGAGACAGGTATATTTCTTTTAGCAGCCCAAGTTTTAATTAATTCAGCGGCATCCTTTTCAGTTCTCGGACCAAGGTAAATGCGTTTCATAATTAAGCCATGATCAGTACTCCTTTGGTCTTTCGGAGCGTACAAGTATGCACGCCGTTCCTTTTCATGTTGCCAATCATTTAGCTTAGTGAAGATTTGAAGATTAACTATTTCTTCTGGGCTTTGGTCAATTGTTATCTCAGGCAACCGATCTACATAATTAATAGGCTTAGTTAGGCCATTATCGTCAGCATACGCTATCATCACACCTTTACCATCAGAACTATAATAACCAAACATTGACATATCCAGCTTTTTTTCAGAGAAACATGCAATAAAAACTTTATCACGAATCAGATCGGCATTTTTATTCTGAACATCAACCGCAGCCTGAACTCTTTCTGGGTGATTTTTAAAATTCTCAATTAAGTTTGTTTTGGTTTGTTCTAAATAATCTGGAACATTTAAAACACACCACGCCCATTGCTCCAGATCTTTACCAGAAACGCGTTCCAAATTCGCAACCTGATCAGACGATCCCAATTTTCCATCAAGAATTTCTTGAGCTCTTTGTACCGCAGTTTTTGAGAAAATGTCGAAGTACTTTTCTAGATCACCTTCTCTAGTGTATCTGAAAAACCCATCGTAAAAGTCATTCATCTTTAGGGTAGAACCATAAAAAATTGCACCATTAGCAATTTCATCTTCTAAATATGGTGTGAAAGGCCTGTAGCGGTAAACAATCATCGCTGTTCTATTTTAAAACCTAAAATGCGGGGAGCATTTCAATTTAGGGAAATTGTGGGAAATTGAAACTAGGATTAATTTGCTGCGCAATTTTATAAAAGTCAAAACCCAAAATGCTTGAGTAAGCTTAGACCTTGGATTCATT
Source organism: Gilvibacter sp. SZ-19 (assembly GCF_002163875.1). Lineage (GTDB taxonomy): Bacteria > Bacteroidota > Bacteroidia > Flavobacteriales > Flavobacteriaceae > Gilvibacter. Next base: position 935,693 of record NZ_CP019333.1, read on the forward strand.
TGCTGCCGCGGCCTTCCGAAACTTCAGTGAAGGAGGCAGCAAATGATCCCGGAAGGGAAAGCTGTTCATACGTAGAAAACAAAAGGACTTAGCAAGCCTCGCTTCGCGAGACAGCTACTACCGCAGCTTGTATGTACTCACTCCAAAAAATGCTCAAGTAAGCTTGGACATAGGATTGATTTGCTGCGCAAATCATCCCGGATGGGAGAGCTGTTCATAAGTAGAAAACAAAAGGACTTAGCAAGCCTCGCTTCGCGAGACAGCTGCTACCGCAGCTTGTATGTACTCACTCCAAAAAATGCTCAAGTAAGCTTGGACAAAGGATTGATTTGCTGCGCAAATCATCCCGGATGGGAGAGCTGTTCATAAGTAGAAAACAAAAGGACTTAGCAAGCCTCGCTAAACTCCTTCGTCGAGACTTCGGAGTTCGAGGCGCGAGACAGCTGCTACCGCAGCTTGTATGTACTCACTCCAAAAAATGCTCAAGCAAGCTTGGACATAGGATTGATTTGCTGCGCAAATCATCCCGTAGGGAGAGCTGTTCATAAGTAGAAAACTGACAATACTTGGCAAGCCTCGCTTCGCGAGACAGCTGCTACCGCAGCTTGTATGTACTAACTCCAAAAAATGCTCAAGCGAGCTTGGACATTTTTTGTCATTCGCACATACTGGCCTGCCGTAAAGTGTAAACCCGGACCGATGAGCTTGCTCAAGGATCCGGGTTTTCTACTTTATGGCAGAGAGGAAGGGATTCGAACCCTCGATACGCTTTTGGCGTATACACACTTTCCAGGCGTGCGCCTTCGACCACTCGGCCACCTCTCTATTTTCGTGAAGTGATCTACGATCTACTTCAGGCTTGATGTCGACCCAAATGCTTTAGATCGGACGGCAAAAATATTAAAATTCTGTGGTTCTACGAATTATTTTAAGGCCTAGAATTCGTCCATTTCGCCGCAGATCGGCGTCTCGAATCTAGATTTGAGTTCTTCTCTTGGCACGCAGGCTCCCAAAAGATACATCAGCTTAGCCAAAGCGGCCTCGGTAGTGATGTCTCCGCCAGAGATCACTCCTGCATTCCTGAGTCCTACAGAAGTTGCATATTGCCCCATGGCAACACTTCCGCCAGAACATTGCGTCACATTCACCACAGGGATCCCTTGGGCAATTAATTGCTTTATGCTATCCAACAGCCAGGGAGCTGTCGGGGCGTTTCCAGCGCCAAAGGTCTCTATAATGACTCCCTTTAGACCAGCAGCAGCCGTCATGGCCTCGAATACCTCCGCAGTTAAACCCGGAAACAATTTTATCAATGCAATCTGCTGCTCAAGAGCCGTGCAAACTTCTAGTGTTGCGCTACTATCATACGGCAACAAAGCTGCATCATTGAATTCTAAATGCACTCCACTCTCTACCAGAGACGGATAGTTCAAAGAAGCAAAAGCCTCAAAATGCTCGGCATTGATCTTGGTAGATCTATTGGCCCGCAATAGCTTATACTCAAAATACAGGCCAACCTCGCATACCCGCGGGCGACCTTCCTTTTGCGCCGAGGCGATCTCTATAGAAGTGATCAAATTCTCTTTGGCATCTGTTCGCAGATCTCCAACCGGCAATTGCGAGCCGGTGAGTATGATAGGTTTGTTTAGCCCTTGCAACATAAAGCTCAAGGCAGAACCCGTATAGGCCATAGTATCGCTACCGTGCAAGACAACAAAGCCGTCGTAATTGTCATAATGCCCGGCTATGATCTGCGCCAAGGTCAGCCAATGCTCCGGATTCATATTGGAACTGTCTATGGGCTCGCTGGTGCTTACAGTTTCTATTTCACAAGAAAGCAACTGGAGTTCTGGAATGTGATCCAAGAGGGCGTCAAAATCGAAATTGGACAAGGCGCCAGATTCAAAATCCCGCATCATTCCAATGGTTCCCCCGGTATAGATCAGTAATATTTTTGGTGTTGCGCTCACAGGATAAACTTACGAATTCTCAAACAGCCTTTTGGCATTGGCCGTGGTTTGCGTTGCGATCTCTTGTTCACTCACCCCATAAATGTCTGCTAACTTTGCACTGACCAAACGCAAATAAGAACTCTCATTGCGCTTCCCTCGGTGAGGAACTGGTGCTAAATATGGCGAATCGGTCTCCAATACTAAATGTTCCAAAGGAATCTCAGCCAAGAACTTGTCTATCTTGCCATTCTTAAAGGTAGCCACCCCGCCTATTCCAAGCAACATACCAAAACCTATGGCACGATGTGCCTGTTCTAGCGTCCCTGTAAAACAGTGGAAAATTCCTCGTAAACGGTCGTGCTTCTCTTCTTCTAATACCGCAAAGATCTCATCGAAAGATTCGCGACAATGGATCACAATTGGTAGATCCAACTTCTTGGCCAATTGAATTTGAGCTTTAAATGCCTCGATCTGTATGTCTAGCGTTGATTTGTCCCAATAAAGATCTATCCCGATCTCCCCCACTGCAGCAAAACTTCGCTTTTCAAATTGCTCGTATACATGCTGGAGCTCTTCCTGGTAATTCTCTTTAACCGAGGTGGGATGCAAACCCATCATTAAGCGGATTTTTCCTGGAAATTCTGCCTCCAATTCGTACATCCGCTGGGTGTAGGTACTGTCTATTGCAGGAATGTAGAATTCCGTGATACCAGCAGCTGTTGCGCGGGCTACCATAGCTGCACGATCATCGTCAAAATGGGCTACATAGAGGTGGGTATGAGTATCTATAAATTGCATTGGCTGCAAAGCTAGTCCTTTTTATTGAGCTATCTTAGCTCAAAATTTGAGATTTGAGCAGCCTGAGAAGCTTATTGGAAGATGCAGATTTTACCCGCCTCTCTTTAAAGAAAACCCTGACTTTACATTACAAAGTACTCGCTAAGATCAACGGATGTACCTGTTGGTTAATAGTAGACACAGGGGCTTCGACCTCTTGTATAAACTTAGACGAAGCCGAGAATTTAAAGATGCAGTTCTCTGAGAGTGAGATCAAGGCCACAGGTGCCGGGGCCTCAGACCTACAAACACAGATCAGCGAAGGGAACGCGCTTAAACTAGGAGCTTGGAAACGCACAAATATGTCCTTTATAGTGATGGACCTCTCTCATGTCAATGCCGGATTAGCACAGGCAGGAGAAGATCCGATTATTGGAATTCTCGGAGCTGATGTTTTAAAACAAGCCCGAGCTGTTATAGACTACGGCCGCAATTGTATGTATTTTAAAATGTAGCTAGAAATTTTTACATTGAAGACCTTGACAACCAATTAATTCCCCGGCTGATGAAAAGCCTAAGCCTAACCATCTTACTGCTGTGCTGCACAACGCTACTTGCTCAAAACGCATGGGATCCGTATATGCAGGCTTATGCATCTGCCCAAACCGATCAAGAAAAACTTACTGCTTTAGACTCTATACTTGCACTGAGCTACAGAAGAGACAATAAGGTTTTTATTGACCACAGTATAATCTTTATCGACCTAGCGGAGAAACAGCAAGATTATGTCGGTATGGCCAAAAAGGCCATGAATATCTCTTATCCACTAAATGTGACCAACCGACCAGACGAAGCAGTAAGGATTATAAACCGTGTGTTACCCTATAAAGACCAAATAGACGACACCTTCTTGGTTGGAGGATTGTATCTAAAACGCGGAGGGGCTCATTTTAGGATCGATCAGAAAAAGGCCGTAGAAGATTACACCATGGCCATAGAACACTATAGCGGTAAAGACTCCCTATATGTTGCCGATGCCTATTTATTCCGAGGGCAGGCCAATACCAATCTCGGCAATTTCATCGATGCCTCCGCAGATTACGACACCGCTTCACGCTATTTTGAGAATCTGGGAGATTACCAATACATGCTCTTTGCTAAGCAGGGCAATATCACCATGTTTAGTATGCACGGCTTTTTAGAGACCGCTCAATTGGAAAGAGCAGAACTTATTGGACAGATAAAAGAACTCGGGCTTTACGAACACTTGAGTTCAGAATACTACAACCAAGCTGTGGACGACCGCAAGATCGGAGACTTTGTGAGTGCCCAAAATCAACTCTTAGAAGCTGTTAAATATTTAGATAGCTCTAGGAATAAGATCAGCAACTTCTTTGCCGTTCACGGTTTATTGGCTACCCAGTATGCCGAGCGGAATCAAATGGAAAAAGCCGATTACCATTTGGGCTTATTAGAGGAGCTCAGAGAAAAGAACTCTACAGACCTGATCACGGAATCGCATTACCACGCAACCAAAACCACTATTCTCAAAAGAAAAGGCTTGCTCAATGAGGCCTTAGAATTTGCTAAAATGCGACTGGCCGATGCCGAAACCTTGGGCAATCAAGAACAGATTGTCAATGCGCTGCGCGATATGTATGAGATCACTGCTGCCATGGGTAATTCCAAACTCGGCTTGGAATACCACAAGCGCTACACGGCTAAAAAAGACTCGCTTTTTGACAGTCAAAAAACCAATTTATTGCTCTACTACCAAGGCTTGTATGAATCCGAAAAAAAGGAACGCGAGATCCAAGCTCAAACGGCCAATATCGGCCTGTTGGAAAAAGACAATTTGGCCTTTAAGCGTTGGTTATTGTTTACCGGTATTGCGGGAGTACTGGTAACCGGGATCGTCTATTTAGTATTTATGCAGCGAGGCCTAAAGGAAAAGCAGGCGCTACAACAAAAATTTGCCCAAAAACTATTGCTTTCGCAAGAACAAGAGCGCAAGAGAATCTCTAAAGACCTACACGATGGCTTAGGGCAACATCTGTTGCTTATTAAGAACAGTCTAACCATGTCCGGAGACGAGGAGAACAAAGAAAAGGTAAGAGAGGCTATAGACGAGGTAAGAGCCATATCTCAGGCCTTGCATCCCTTTCAATTGCAGGAACTGGGGCTCACCAGAGCCATTGAGAACATGGTGGTACAAATAGATCGAAACAGTGCTTTGTTTATTACTGCGGATATTGAGAACGTAGACTCCTTATTTAGTAAAGAAGAAGCCTTAAACATATATCGCATCATTCAAGAGAGTTTTAATAATGTATTGAAACACTCCGGAGCAGAGGCGACTAAGATCCAGATCAAAAAGCTGGGATCCGAAGTAAAGATCAGCATACAAGACAACGGTAAGGGTTTCAATGTGCCCGAAAAGCTAAAAGACGTTAGATGTATTGGTCTTAAAACACTCAAAGAGCGCGTTAGATCGCTAAATGGTGTACTTAAAATTAACAGTCGGGCCGATCAAGGCACAGAACTAAACCTTACAATTCCTGTATAACTCATGAGCAAGTCGTTGAGAATATTCATTGCAGATGATCATCCTTTAATTCTTAAAGGACTGAGTGATTATTTAAAGGAGCGCGACTACAATATTGTTGGTAGCGCTGGCGATGGACAATTAGCTTGCCAAATGATCTTGAATTGTGAGCCAGACGTAGCGATCTTAGACATTGAGATGCCCGGAATGACAGGTTTGGAAATTGCCAAGGCCTGCGAAAAGAACGGGCTCAAGACCAAGGTCGTTATTATAACCCTGCACAAGGAACCAGAACTGTTTAGAAATGCTAAGAACCTGAACATCTTTGGTTACATACTCAAGGAACTGGCCTTAGAAGAGATCGAGATCTGTCTTAGCAATATTGGGGAAGATCAGCCGTATTTCTCACCTACCATTACGCGACTTTTGGAACAATCTCAAGATTGCACACTATTGGACGATCTCACACCATCTGAGGTAAAGATACTCCGGCTTATTGCTCGCGATATGACCAATAAAGAGATCGCGCATCAGCTGTATATATCTCCGCGAACGGTAGAAAAGCACAGGTCTAATATGATCTCCAAACTCAATCTGGAACCCAAGACCAACAGCCTGCTCCTTTGGGCAAAAAAACATCAGATCTTTTTAGAATAAAGCCGAGGGGAAAAACCCTCAAATAAGCTATGCTGGGTAAAATACGTATTTATACGTATTGGCTAAGGATCGCATTTTGCCGATCTTTGAGTTATCAAAAATTATTGCTTTGAAATTGCAGAAAACGAAAATGGAAGACAGCTTATCTTATAGAAAATATAAAACCCTAATGGTGGTGATCTTATCGATCTCCTCCGTAGTACTACTCCTTAACATTCTAACGCTAATCAATTAGTCTTAGCCAACAAAAAACCCTCCGAGCGGAGGGTTTTTTTATACTAGTACTTTACTATTCTCACCGAAGAGCTAGCTGCATCGCCCAATATTCGAGCAATATAAACCCCGGACTTAAATCTGCTTAAATCGAGCCAGTAGCTCATGGCCTCAGGAGCCGCCTCAAAGACCTTTTGTCCCATTAAATTGTATACTTCTAAGGAGTTGATCACCTCCCCACATTCTATCTTAGTAATAGCAGCACTTGGGTTCGGTATGGCTGTTACTTTTATAACACTACCAGGTTCATCCACACTCAAACTGCTATCGCCAAATACGATATTGTCAAAGTAAATGACATTCTCAGTGCTTCGGGTTTGAAAGTCTGGAAAAACGATCAGCTGATCAATTCCAGTAGACGACGGTGCATCAATGACTCCTGTAAAATCAAAGACAAGACGTTCCCATTGGTTAACCACCGAATTGGCGATCTTGATCTCGCCGGTCGAAGCTCCCTCTGGTGTGGCAAACTTAATACCCACATCGCTTATCACGGTTTTGTAAACCATAATGGAGACAAAAGCATTCTCTGGACTCAAGGTAAAAGTGCCTATATCTGATCCGTGCATGGTTTCGCAACCTGCAAAGGGCGCCCCAGTTACGCGAGCGGTAAACTTGGCAACGGTTTGGGAGGTGTTAATCCCTTCAATAAATGGGTTTACCACTATTTCTAAAGGAGGATTATCGTCGTTCTCAAAGACTGTCCAAGTCCAATCTCCACCCACGCCAGTGGCTGGTTCAAAATCTATAGGGTTGATCTGTGCTAGGCTAGCAGCAGAAAATAATAAGGTGTAAAAAAGTGTAGTTAATCTCATGTTATTTAATTCTACAGTCAATGTACAACTCTCCTATTGAGTTATACCGCCATTTCATACATACAAACTGTACAAGAAAATCAGAACTGTATTAATAACCTATATAATTGATTATCAGAATTTAAGATCTATTACAAAAGAACCTTTGTTGTGGCGTTGTATAGTTAAACGTTGTGGCAGGGCATAAAAAAAGGCCCATACTGGGCCTTTCAATTCTTTAAATAACTGCTAATTAGAGCTCTAAAGCTTTTTTCGGATTGCCGTCCATGAGTAATTCGGTCGGGTTCTCCAATGCTTCTTTTACAGCTACCAAGAAACCAACTGATTCACGGCCGTCAATAATGCGGTGATCGTAAGATAAGGCCACATACATAATTGGTCTGATCTCTACTTTCCCGTCTACAGCAACCGGACGCTCCACAATATTGTGCATCCCTAAGATTCCGCTTTGCGGTGGGTTGATGATCGGTGTAGAAAGCATACTTCCAAAAACACCTCCATTAGAAATGGTAAAGGTACCTCCAGTCATTTCGTCTACAGTGATCTCACCATCACGCGCGCGAATAGCTAGACGCTTTACCTCAGCCTCAACACCTCTAAAACTCAGATTCTCTGCATTTCTAATAACAGGAACCATTAGGCCTTTAGGGCCAGAAACCGCAATAGAGATATCTTTAAAGTCATAGGTGATCTTGTAGTCACCGTCTATCATTGAATTCACATCCGGATACAATTCCAAAGCGCGAACAACGGCTAGGGTGAAAAACGACATAAACCCTAAACTCACTCCGTGCTTAGCTTTAAAAGTTTCCTTGTATTCTTTGCGCAAGGCGAAGATCGGAGACATGTCCACTTCGTTAAAGGTGGTTAGCATAGCTGTCTCGTTCTTGGCAGAAACCAAACGTTCGGCCACGCGTCTACGAAGCATGGATAGCTTTTTGCGCTCGCTGCCTCGAGACCCTTGCCCTGGCGATCCCATAGATGGTTTCGCGTTGACAGCATCGTCCTTGGTTATACGTCCGTCGCGACCAGTTCCTTTTACATCTTTGGCATCGATACCTTTTTCATCGAGTATCTTTTTTGCCGCTGGCGATGGAGTTCCGGTAGCGTAGGTTTTACTCTCGCTAGAAGTTTCCTTTTTCGCCTCTTTCTTTTCTTGTTTTGGAGCCTCTTCTTTCTTGGCATCAGCATCCGAACTGCCAGCACCTTCTGGCTTATCAGCTTCGGTGTCGATAAGGCAAACCACCTCACCTACCTGTACTGCGTCTCCTTCTTCGGCTTTCAGGGTAATGATTCCACTGGCTTCTGCCGGAAGTTCCAAAGTGGCTTTATCACTATCTACTTCTGCGATAGCCTGATCTTTCTCTACCCAATCTCCGGTTTCTACCAACCATTGAGCGATTTCTACTTCTGTGATCGATTCCCCCGGTGAGGGTACTTTCATTTCTAACATTCTGGTCGTTTTTTCCTTGTTAGTAATTTATGATTCTGGCGTTTCGAAAACCGATTCGATAACGCGTTTGTGTCTTGCTTTAGATCGGGTACTGCTTCCTGCTGCAGGCGCGCTATAAACGTGACGCGATGCAACACGGAGTTTTACCAGATCAAAATTCATAAGCATAAAGCCCCAAGCTCCCATATTTCTAGGCTCTTCTTGTGCCCAGACATAATCGGTAACATTAGGGTAGCTGTCTATGATCTCTTTAAGTTCTTCTGTAGGCAATGGGAACAACTGCTCAAGTCTAACCAAAGCCACATCGTCTCTGCCTTGCTCTTCACGGTATTCGTCCAGATCATAATAGAATTTTCCGGTACAGAACACCAACGATTTGATCTTCTTCTTATCGGCCTGCGGATCGTCTATCACGGTTTGGAAACTACCTGTTGCCAATTCTTCTTTAGTAGAAACTACTTTAGGATGACGCAACAGACTCTTTGGGGTGAAAACAATTAGTGGTTTTCTAAAATTCCACTTCATATGACGTCTCAACAGGTGGAAGAGGTTCGCCGGAGTAGTTACATCGGCAACGATCATATTCTGACGCGAACAAAGCTGCAGATAACGTTCCATACGAGCACTACTGTGCTCAGATCCTTGGCCTTCGTAACCGTGAGGCAACAACATCACCAAGCCGTTCTGAGTTTTCCACTTCGCCTCCGCAGCAGAGATGTACTGATCTAACATGATCTGGGCGCCGTTGGAGAAATCTCCAAATTGAGCTTCCCAAATAGTAAGGGTTCGCGGCGCTGCCATAGCATAACCATAATCAAACCCAACAACGCCATATTCAGACAGCAAGGAATTGTAGATATACATCTTCCCTTCTGTATCCAGATCGTTGTGCAAGTTGATCTCTTCCGCATCGTCTTCGGTCTTGATCACTGCGTGACGGTGCGAGAATGTTCCACGCTCTACATCTTGTCCAGTAATACGAACGTTGAAGCCTTCGTGCATCAGTGTAGCGTAGGCCAATAGTTCTCCCATGGCCCAATCCAAGTTATCGCCTTCAAAGTATCGCTTTTTGCGATCCTCTACGATACGCTGGATCTTGCGCATGAATTTCTTGTCTTCCGGTAATTGCGAGATTCCCGTTGCCAGGCTGTCTAAGATCTCTTGGTTAAAACTGGTGTTTACCGGTCGCTTTATATCGTCTATATCTCCTAGGATATAATCTTCCCAGTCATCTGCAAGTATCTCGGTGATCACGGTCTTCTCGCGTTTACGTGAAGCCTCTAGATCTTCTTCGAGCTCGCTTTTATAGTCGCTTTCTAATTTTTTAACGTAATCCTCATCTATCACACCTTCATTAATTAGGCGTTCGGCATAGATATCTCTCGGATTCTTGTGTTTGGAGATGGCCTTGTACAATTTAGGCTGAGTGAATCTAGGTTCATCACCTTCGTTATGGCCGTACTTACGGTAACCCAGAACATCTAAGAACACATCGCGTCCAAACTGCATGCGATACTCCAAAGCAAAGGTAAAGGCATGTGCTACAGCTTCCACATCGTCTGCATTGACGTGTAGTACGGGAGAAAGTGTCACTTTCCCAACATCGGTACAATAGGTAGAAGAACGCGCATCCAAATAGTTGGTAGTAAACCCAACCTGGTTGTTAGCCACAATATGTATGGTCCCTCCGGTGCGGTAACCGTCCAACTGAGCCATTTGAATAACTTCGTACACTACTCCCTGACCAGCAATTGCAGCGTCTCCGTGAATAAGAATAGGCAAAATAGCCTTTTCATTGCCGTCCAGTTGATTGTCAAGCTTGGCACGAGCAATCCCTTCCACTACAGCATTCACTGTTTCCAGGTGAGACGGGTTTGGCGCTAGATCCATGCGGATCTGCTTGCCTTGATCTGTGGAACGGAAACTGGTCCATCCCATATGGTATTTTACATCTCCGTCAAAGAGTTCTTCTTCGTCGTATTCCTTGCTATCAAACTCACTGAAGATATCCTCTGGAGACTTGCCGAATATATTGGCCAATACGTTTAGGCGGCCACGGTGTGCCATTCCAACGACAAATTGTTCTATTCCCATATCGGCACCACGCTCAATAAGCGTATCCAACCCTGGGATCAAGGCATCTACACCTTCTACTGAGAATCGCTTCTGCCCCACGTATTTGGAGTGCAAGAAAGATTCAAAGGAGATAGCCTCGTTTAATTTTTTAAGCAGATGTTTCTTTTCTTCTGCGGAGAATTTTGGGTGATTGTCGTTGTTGTTCAGCCAATTCTGGATCCATTTTACCTCTTCGGGCTTGCGGATATACATATACTCCACCCCAATGGAATCGCAATAAATAGCCTCTAAGTGAGCAATGATCTGACGCAAGGTGGTCTTACCAAGTCCTAGAATAGAACCGGCTTCGAACTCTGTATCCATATCCTCATCGGATAGATCAAAATTAGACAGCTCTAGGGTTGGACTGTATTTGCGACGTTCGCGCACAGGGTTCGTACGTGTGAACAAGTGTCCACGGCCGCGATAACCATCTATCAGATTAACCACACGGAACTCTTTGATCAGTTCGCCCGGAACAGCTTCAATTCCTAGTGCTTCCAGAGAGCCACTTTCTATTCCAAAATCAAAACCTTGGAAAAAGGCGCGCCAGCTGGGTTCTACACTGTCAGGAAATTGTAAATACTGATCGTAAAGCGATGCCAGATAAGAGGTGTGGACTGCGTTTAGAAAAGAGTATTTGTCCATAGTTTGGAGACTACATCAGAATTGCTTCTACAGAAGTACAAAAGTACAACAAATCCATTAATACAAAGGTATCTTCTGTCTGTGAATTAATTGAGCTTTCGCATAAAAATTAGACCGATCGTTTCATGAGCATGGCACCAAACTGTCGCAAGGCTTCTTTTTTGTCGTCAGCGAGCTTGATACGTTCTAGTTCGCTATTGGCCAATTCGGTATAACGGGCAATCTCTTCTTTTATAGCGCTTGCCGCTCCCGTGGCCTCAAAAAGGTCTTTTACCGCTGCCACCTTTTTATGGTCCTCCATGTCGGTAAGGCTGAAGTAATGGGTCAGTTCTTTGTGTTCCTGCGGATTCGCACTGGCCATGGCCTGAATATATAAAAAGGTCTTTTTATTGGACAAGATATCACCGCCTACTTGCTTGCCAAAGGTCTCCGGATCGCCAAAGGCGTCTAGATAATCATCTTGCAATTGGAATGCGATACCCAGGTTCTTCCCAAACTGATATATGGATTCACAACAGGAATCAGAAGCTTTTGCAACCTGAGCCCCCATTTTCATGGCAGCACCCAAGAGCACAGCCGTTTTGAATTCGATCATCTTTATATACTCCTCCAAACGAACATCAGTACGGGTCTCAAAATCGATATCGTATTGTTGTCCTTCGCAAACCTCTAAGGCCGTTTGACTGAATAGCTTGGCCAATTCCCTGAATACTTCTGGCGGATAATTCTCAAAGTAGCGATAGGCCAAGATCAGCATAGCATCACCCGAAAGAATTCCCGTATTGAGATCCCACTTAGTGTGCACTGTAGCCTTGCCTCGGCGAAGTGGCGCCTGATCCATGATGTCGTCATGGACCAAAGAGAAGTTGTGAAATACCTCTATGGCAACCGCGGCGTTCATGGCCTCTTCAAAAGGACGACCAAAGAAATCACAACTCACCAAGGTGAGCAGTGGTCTCAGGCGTTTGCCACCTAAAGTCAAAATATAACGAACCGGGTCGTAAAGATTATCGGGTTGTCTGTCTTTAGCAACAGCTTCGAGGTGCTGCATAAATGCATTGCGGTAGTGATCCAAAGAAATCATTGAGCAAAAATAAATCAAATGTTGCACTGCTAGTGCGGTCTTATCAAAAAATTGTGATTCAGGAGCTTCTGCTGCAGGTTTTACCGATAAAGCAAATGTTAATAAATGTTTAAAACTTAGGAAACTTTTAAATGTTTTTAAAGTTTCCAGTGTATTTTTGTCCCCGAAACACTAAACAGTTTCGTATTCCTAACAGTGAAAGAATCTATAGTTAACAAAGCTGCCGAACTCTTTATGACCCTTGGTTTTAAAAGCGTAACCATGGACGATATTGCCAATGCGATGGGTATTTCTAAAAAGACCATCTACGTGCATTTCTCCAACAAGACAGAATTGGTAGACGCAGTTTCCTTTTTCTTATTCGACAGTATCTGCGATGGCATTGACACCATTTGTGAGCAATCCGCCAATCCCATCCAAGAGCTTTACGACATTAAAATGTACGTAATGCATCATCTGAAGAACGAAAAAGCATCCCCACAGTATCAGCTCAAGAAATATTATCCGCAAACCTACAGCCGCTTGCATCGAGCACAGTTCAACAAGATGCACCAATCGGTGTCTGAGAGTTTGCAAAAAGGCGTCGATATGGGGCTCTTTAGGCCAAGCATCGACGTAGATCTAATTGCCCGAATGTACTTTAATGGTATGACAGGCATGAAAGACGAGGCAATCTTCCCTCCGGAGCAATACTCCAAAGACTATTTGATGGAAAGTTATTTGGAATATCACCTAAGGGCCATTGTCACCGACCAAGGAATGGACATACTCAATCAATTTATAAACACCACCGAATAATGCGAAAATTATTGATCCTAGCCAGTATTGTGTTTGGATTCAGCCAGGCTACCGCTCAAGAAGAGCGAGCGTATGATTTTACGCTAGAAGAGGCCATAAGCTTTGCACTAGACAGCAATTACACCGCAATCAACGCCCGGCGAGACATCGCGCGAGCTATTAAACAGAAGTGGGAGACCACAGCGACCGGATTGCCACAAATCAGTGCCAATATCCAGTATCAGAACTTTATTAAACAGCCCGTATCACTATTGCCGGCGGCCGCTTTTGACAACACCAGCAGTGTGGTCAATACGGTAGAAGATTTCTTTGACATTACCCCCAACCGAGAACCGACGGTGCCAGAAGGCTTTATTCCAATTGTATTTGGAACCCAGCAACAAGCCACCGCAACGGCAACGCTCAATCAGTTGATCTTTGACGGGAGTTATCTCGTCGGATTACAAGCAGCGCTTGCCTTTTTAGATTTCTCTGAAAATGCCAACGAGAAGACCCAACTCGAAGTGCGTCGCGGAGTGATCAATGCATACGGTTCGGTTTTGCTTGCAGACGAACTGGTGAGCATCTTCCGCAGCAATAAAGAAAAGTTGGAGAACAACCTTTACGAAGCTCAAAAGATCTTTGAAAATGGGCTTAATGAGCAAGAAGAGGTTGAACAATTAGAGATCACCTTATTGGAGATCGCCACCCAACTCTCTAATGCGGAACGCACTGCAAGCATTGCAAGACAAATGTTCAATGTAGCCTTAGGGATCGATGTGAATACTCCGGTAACACTTACAGAATCCTTAGATGATCTGGCAGACCAGAACATTCAACTCGGCGCATTGGAGACCAACCTGAATATGGAAGAGAACGTCGATTACAAGATAGCTTACAACTTGACCGAACAGCGCTCCTTAGAACTTAAATTAGAAAAGAGCCGTGCGCTACCACAATTAAGTGCCTTTGTAAACTACGGAACACAAGCCTTTAGTGACGAGTTCAGCTTTTTTGATTCCGATCAGCGTTGGTTCCAACAATCGCTTTTTGGAGTAAACATGAACATCCCGATCTTCTCTAGTGGAAATCGCGGAGCAAAAACCCAACAAGCGCGTATTGCCTTGGATCAAGCGGAGACCCAATTGAAAGAAACTGTTCAGAACATTCAACTGCAATTCGACACGGCCAAAAGCAATTACAAATTCAGTGTAGAGTCTTATGAGAATGCCAAGAAGAATCTAGATCTCGCCGAGCGCATAGAAAGGAAGAATCAGATCAAGTTTGACGAAGGGATCTCCTCTAGCTTTGATCTCAGACAAGCACAACTGCAATTATACAGTGCCCAGCAACAGTATTTCAATGCCATGCTCAATGTGATAAACAGCAAGGCGGAGCTGGACACTATCAGCAATTCGAACATCATAAATAACAACTAAAAAATACTCAGATGACCCAGAAACTAAAATTCCTAACAGTAATACTAAGCGCACTTTTGGTGGTCAGCTGTGGTGATGGAAATAAAAGCGAGGTCCCTGTAGCCGACCTCATAGAAGAAGGCGATCTTAGCAAGCTTCGCGAGCGCCGCGACGCGCTAAATGAAGATCAAAAATCCCTGACTACGCAGATACAAAGTCTCGATGCTGCTATTCAAAAATTGGAGCCAGACCAAGGAGCTTTGATCTCTGTTCAAACTGTAAAAGACACTTTGTTCAAGCATTATATAGAGATTCAAGGCGATGTAAAGACCAACGAGAATGTCATCGTATATCCGGAATATCAAGGAACCCTGACTCGTGTTTATGTCAAAGAAGGACAACGCGTTCGCAAAGGGCAGATCTTAGGCAAGATCGACGATGGTGGACTATCTAGCCAACTCAGCCAATTGGAAGTTCAAGCGCAATTGGCCAAAACAACCTTTGAGCGCCAGCAGCGTTTGTGGGACCAAAAGATAGGTTCCGAGATCCAATACTTGCAGGCCAAGACCAATTACGAGTCTAGCCAAAATGCAGTGAACCAGCTCAAGCAACAATTGGCTAAGACCAACGTAACAGCTCCTTTTTCCGGAATAGTGGACGAGGTGATCACCGATCAAGGAACTGTAGTAGCGCCGGGGCAAGGTTTGTTCCGTGTGGTGAATTTGGGCGATATGTATATTGAGGCACAGATCCCGGAGCGTTATTTGACCTCAGTGACCACTGGCAAAGAAGTAGAGATCTTCTTCCCTGTTTTGGGCAAGACGGTTACCTCTACCGTAGCACAGACCGGAAACTATATCAATCCAGACAACCGCACCTTTAGAATTGAGGTGAATGTGCCTAAGGATGCTGAGGTAAAACCCAACCTCAACGCCCGTCTTAAGATCAATGATTACACTGCAGAAGACGCTATTTTGATACCGCTTAACGTGATCTCAGAAGATGCTAACGGCGATCAGTATGTCTACACCATGCAACCCAAGGAAGATGGAACCGGAAACATTGCTGTTCGCAAGAATATAGAGACCGGACTTGCGCAAGGCGATGTAGTGGAGATCAAAAACGGTTTGGCCGTAGACGACGCTTTGGTCATCGAAGGGGCTCGTACCGTGCAGAACAACCAGAAAGTAAGAACACTAGAAAATCAATAAGATGGGGGCCAAAAAGAAAAAACAAGTCGACAAGGAGTTTAAACTCTCCAGTTGGGCCATAGATAACCCAACCATCATCTATGTGATGATCGGTATTTTCCTCGTCTTAGGAGGAATGGCCTACAACAGCATGCCTCGGGAGAACTTTCCGGAGGTGAACGAAACTAAGATCTACATCTCTGTGCCTTACCCGGGGAATACCGCAGAAGATATTGAGCGCCTTATCATTGATCCGCTAGAAGACAAGATCAAGAACATTTCTGGAGTGGTAGAATACCTCTCTACTTCTCAAGAGGACTACGGGATCATCACTGTAGAATTTGAAGAGGATATTGAGGTTGAGCTCGCCAAGCAAAAAGTAAAGGACGAGGTAGACAGCGAGGTTGCCAATGAAGACTGGCCTACTTTTAACGGCGCCAAGGTAGAACCCAATGTCTTTGACCTGAGTTTATCCGAAGAGATGCCGATCTTGAATGTAAACCTCAAAGGAAATTACACTGTAGAGAAGCTCAAGGAATATGCAGAATACCTACAGGATGAGATAGAGGATATCAAGCAGATCAAAGCAGCAGATATCCGCGGAGCTCAAGACAAAGAAGTAGAAGTTGGCGTGGACATCTACAAAATGATGGCTGCCAAAGTGAGTTTTGACGACGTGATCAACTCCATCAGAAATGGTAATATGACCATGTCTGCTGGAAACATGGTTACCAGTGGACAACGACGCACTATACGTATACTTGGTGAAATAGATGACCCGGGACAACTGCGCAATTTTGTCGTAAAATCAGAAGGCGGAAATCCCGTTTACTTGAGCGACATTGCCGATGTTCGTTTTAAAGAAGAAGACAAGACCACTTATGCCAGAGATTTTGGTGAGAACGTGGTTATGTTAGATGTAAAAAAGCGTTCTGGAAAGAATATGATCGCTGCTGTAGAGCAGGTCGATGCCATTCTGGAGCGTGTTGAGAAAGGGGAAACCATAATTCCTCAAGATGTAACCATCTCCAAGTCTAATGACCAATCTGAAAAAACGGTAAATCAAGTTAGCGACCTGGTGAACAACATCATCTTCGGAATCATTCTCGTGGTTGGTGTACTGATGTTCTTCTTAGGATTTAGGAACGCGCTTTTCGTTGGATTCGCTATCCCAATGTCGATGTTCATGTCCTTTATGATCTTATCGGCCTTAGGCTATACCATGAATACCATGATCCTCTTTGCCCTTATTATGGGCTTGGGAATGCTGGTTGACAACGGTATTGTAGTTGTTGAGAACGTATACCGACTGATGGACGAAGAAGGCATGTCCAGAATTCAAGCAGCCAAGAAAGGAATTGGAGAGATCGCTTTCCCGATCATTATTTCTACCGCTACAACGGTTGCAGCTTTTGTTCCGCTTGGAACTTGGCCCGGGATCATGGGAGAATTCATGATCTACTTCCCGATTACGCTTTCTGTGGTTTTAGGATCGTCCTTATTCGTGGCAATCTTCATCAACTCCATGTTGGTATCTAAGTTCATGGAAGTTGGCGAGCGTCAGCTGAGCCGCAAACAACTGATCCGTTTGAGCGCCATTATGGTTCCGCTAGGACTGTTGATCTATTTTACAGCACCTCCTATCAAAGGATTTGGAACCCTTATGATCTTTACAGCAGCTATGTTTTGGGTGTATCGATATGTGCTTAAAGGAGCTGCCAATGGTTTTCAGCGTACCTTCTTAAAATGGTTGGAGCGCAAGTACCAGAATTTCCTAGCTTGGGCACTTCGCGGCAGAAAACCTGTGGTGTTCGTTGTTGGAATCTTCGCATTATTGTTCCTCACTTTTATGGGCTTCGGAGCCTCTATTGGTAGTGGTCGTACTGCGGTGGAATTCTTCCCAGACAACACGCCTAACCAGATCATCGTCTATATCGAATACCCTGAAGGTACCGACATTGACAAGACCAATGCCATTACCAAAGACATTGAAAAAGTGGTCTACCAAACCGTTAATGCAGACGAGTACCAAGACGGTGATTACAACTTCTTGGTTGAATCTGCGGTATCACAAGTTGGGGAAGGCGCTGGTAATCCAAATACCGATGGTGGTAGTAGCGCCGAGATGCCTCACCGTGGTAAGATAACGGCGACCATGCGAGAGTATAAGTTTCGTCGCGATAAAGACTCCGAAGCATTACGTAAAAAAGTACAAGAGGCACTTAAAGGACGTTATCCTGGAGTTTCCATTTCGGTGGAGAAAGATGCCGTAGGGCCACCTGCTGGTTACCCGATCAACATTGAACTAGAAGGGAATGACTACGAAGAGCTTATTGCAGCTGCAGAAAAACTGCGCACTTATATCAATACCAAGAACATAGCCGGTATTGATGAGCTCAAGATCGATGTGAACAAAGGCAAACCTTCTATGCAAGTTGCGGTAGACCGTGAAAAAGCAGGAGAACTAGGTGTTGCCGTAGGCTTGGTCGGAAACCAGCTCAGGCGTTCGCTCTTTGGAGAGAAGGCAGGTGTATACAAGAAAGATGGGGAGGATTATGACATCTATGTGCGTTTTGACAAGAACGATCGCTACAATACCTCTGCGCTGTTTGATCAAAACATCACCTTTAGAGATCAAAGCACTGGCCGAATCAAGGAGATCCCGGTTTCTGCTGTTGCCCAGCAACGCAACACCTCTTCCTTTAGCGCTATTAAGCACAAGGATTCTAAACGTGTCGTAACTGTTTACTCTGCCCTAGCGCCAGGCTTTGTCGATGCAGGAGCAGTGGTAGGTGAGATCCAAACGCAGAGCGCAAGTTTCTTAGAGGCAGAGATTCCTAAGAACATCAAGATCGACTTTACGGGTCAGTTAGAAGAACAAGCGAAACAACAAGCATTCTTGAATTTTGCCTTCTTGGCAGGATTGGGACTGATCATGCTCTTGTTGATTTTCCAGTTCAGCTCTATCTCTAAACCGACGATCATCATGATCGCTATCTTTTTGAGTTTTATAGGTGTATTTGGTGGTATCTTAATTACCGGAGCCTCCTTTGTTATCATGATGACCATGATGGGAATCATCTCCCTGGCGGGAATCGTTGTGAATAACGGGGTGGTACTCTTGGACTACACCCAACTCTTGATAGATCGTAAAATGGTTGAAAAAGACCTAGAGGATCATGAAATGTTGTCTAAGCAAGAAGTACAAGAGCTGATAGTTCAAGGAGGCCGCGCGCGTTTGCGTCCGGTGATTTTAACGGCTATCACGACGGTACTAGGACTTATTCCTTTGGCCATTGGGGTGAACATTGATTTCTTTAACCTTTTTGCCAATTTCGATGCGAACTTCTACTTAGGAGGTGATAATGTGATCTTCTGGGGACCTTTGGCTTGGGCCGTTATTTATGGCCTTATCATCGCGACCTTCTTGACCTTGATCATTGTACCACTGCTTTTCTATATAGTGTACCGCATCAAAACAAGACTTGCCGATTGGAGAAGTGGAAGAAAATCTGGAGCCGAATCCGTAGCTGTAGACCCTGCAGCATAAGGAGTTCTCCCAATAACTTTTATAAAGCCGAACAGCAGAAGTGTTGTTCGGCTTTTTTGTTGCCTTAAGCCGCTAGATTGTGGCTAATCTTCTTAACTTTGCAGCGCAAAATTTTAAGCAATGTACAGATCACACAGATGCGGCGACTTGCGCGCGCAACACATTGGAGAAGAAGTTGTTTTGGCCGGATGGATCCAAAAGATCAGAGACAAGGGATTCATGGTTTGGGCAGATTTACGTGACCGCTACGGAATCACGCAGCTCATCTTTGATCAGGAGCGCAGTTCGGCAGCACTAATGGAAAGTTCCAGAACCTTGGGCCGCGAGTTTGTGGTACAGATCAAAGGAACAGTGATCGAAAGAGAAAGCAAGAACCCGGACATGCCTACCGGAGACATCGAGATCTTGGTAGCAGAAATGACCATCTTGAACACGGCTAAAACGCCTCCATTCACCATAGAGGACGAGACCGATGGCGGTGAAGACCTGCGCATGAAGTATCGCTACTTGGACATCCGCAGAAATCCTGTGAAAAATAATTTGGTATTTCGCCACAAGGTGACCAATGCGGTTCGTACCTATCTTTCTGCACAAGATTTTGTTGAGGTAGAAACTCCTTACCTCATTAAATCGACTCCAGAAGGTGCTCGTGACTTTGTAGTGCCTAGTCGCATGAACGAAGGGCAATTCTACGCCTTACCACAATCTCCGCAGACCTTTAAGCAATTGCTTATGGTAAGTGGATTAGACAAATACTTCCAGATTGTGAAGTGTTTTAGAGATGAGGACCTGCGCGCAGACCGCCAACCGGAGTTCACTCAAATTGACTGTGAAATGTCTTTTGTAACCCAAGAGGACATTCTAAATACCTTCGAAGGCTTGACCCGTCACCTGCTGAAAGAGATCAATGGAGTTACCGTAGGCGATTTTCCACGTATGACCTTTGACGAGGCCATGAAACGTTACGGAAATGACAAGCCAGACATTCGCTTCGGAATGGAATTTGGCGAGCTCAACGATATTGCCCAACACAAGGATTTTAACGTATTCAACACTGCAGAATTGGTAGTAGGTATTGCCGTTCCGGGAGCCAATACATTTACTAGAAAGGAGATCGACAAATTGATCGATTGGGTAAAGCGTCCGCAAATTGGCGCTAAAGGAATGGTCTATGTGCGCTGTAACGAAGACGGTAGCTTCAAATCGTCTGTAGATAAGTTCTACGATCAAGACGACTTGGCGGCTTGGGCAGCACGCACGGGAGCCAAAGCAGGAGACCTAATCTGCGTGCTTTCTGGAGACATCAATACCACAAGAGCACAAATGAGTGCCTTGCGTATGGAGTTGGCAGAGCGCCTTGGATTGCGCAAAGCCGACGAATTTGCGCCACTTTGGGTGGTAGACTTCCCGCTTTTGGAATGGGATGAGGACACCGAGCGCTACCACGCCATGCACCACCCGTTTACATCGCCTAAACCAGAGCAGATAGAACTGCTTAAAACAGATCCGGGTGCGGTAAAAGCGAACGCCTATGACTTAGTGCTGAACGGAAACGAGATCGGTGGAGGTTCTATCAGAATCCACGACAAAGCGACTCAAGCCATGATGTTCGATTACTTAGGATTCACTCCAGAGGAGGCCAAGGCTCAGTTCGGGTTTCTAATGAATGCCTTTGAATACGGTGCCCCACCACACGGAGGTATCGCATTTGGACTGGACCGTTTGGTTTCTATTTTAGGTGGGCAAGAGACCATTCGTGATTTCATTGCGTTCCCGAAGAACAACTCTGGCCGCGATGTAATGATCGATGCTCCTGCGCCTATAGACCAAGAGCAATTGGACGAGCTTTGCCTTGCACTAAACTTACCGGAATAAGCAAAAAAAATGGTGCTTTTTCAGCGCATACTCTTGTTGGCTGTTGTGGCGACCATTGCCACTGGCTTCTATTTTAAAACAGACGATCCTAGTTTTGGTGATCTGTTGATTGGCTGCGGATTGGTGGTGGGCTTCTTTGTACTTATGCCGCTGTTTATTTATTCTCGTTACAACGGAAGGGATCTATCGCGTTATATGCTCAGCGAAGAAAATATAAAACGCATGCGTCGTTATCAACACGGGGACGAGGAAGAGTAATCAATTCAAGTTTCGCTTTTCTATAAAGAACTGCTTCATTAAGCTAGCGGCCTCTTCTTCTAAGATACCTCCAGTGATTTTAGTCTTGGGATGCAACTTTGTATTTAGGTTGATGCAACCTCGCTCCATATCGCGAGCCCCATAAACAATTCGAGATATCTGACTCCAATACAATGCCCCACCACACATTTGACAGGGTTCTAAGGTAACGTAAAGGGTACAATCGTGCAGGTATTTGCCTCCGAGATAATTGGCGGCAGCTGTGATGGCCTGCATCTCCGCGTGGGCAGTTACATCGGTAAGCGTTTCGGTGAGGTTGTGCGCTCTGGCAATAATTGTTCCTCCCGCGACCACTACGGCTCCAACAGGAATTTCTCCTTGACGATAGGCCTCCTGAGCCTCCTGCAAGGCTTTTTTCATGAAATAGGTATCGTCAAAAGGTTGTAACATGGAAGCAAAAATACGATTTCACCGCAATTCCGAGCAGCAGCTCTGGGAGCTTTCTTATTTTTGTAACTGTGGAAGCAAAACTGCTGCAACATATAGATTCTCCTAATGACCTCAGAAAATTAGAGGAACAACAACTGCCTCAATTGGCAGCGGAACTCCGCGATTTCATTTTAGATGTGGTAGCGGCTAAGGCCGGACACCTTGGGGCGAGCTTGGGGGTTGTAGAACTTACCATTGCCCTACACTATTGTTTTAATACTCCAGATGATCAATTGGTGTGGGATGTTGGACACCAGGCTTACGGACACAAGATCTTAACGGGCAGACGCGATAATTTCCACACTAACAGACAGCTGGGTGGGATAAGCGGCTTTCCCAAACGCGAAGAAAGTCCCTATGATACATTTGGTGTAGGCCATAGCAGCACAGGAATCTCTGCGGCACTGGGCATGGCCATTGGCAGCAATTTAGCTGGGAACCTCAACCGAGAACATATAGTTGTTATTGGCGATGCTTCGATAGCCAGCGGTATGGCGTTCGAAGGTTTAAACCATGCCGGAGTTACCGATGCTAATCTTTTAGTGATCTTAAACGATAACGCTATCGGGATAGACCCTTCTGTAGGTGCGCTGAAAGAATATTTGCTAAAAGCCACTTTGAGCAACACTCCAGAACAAGACAACATATTCGAAGCCCTTAATTTTACCTATAAGGGCCCTATCGATGGTCATGATTTCCAAGCTTTGATCGAGGCATTTGAGGAACTCAAAGGCGTTAAAGGTCCAAAGCTATTACATGTCATTACCAAAAAGGGGAAAGGTTTGGCACAAGCCGAAGCCGATCAGGTAACCTATCACGCTCCGGGAAAATTTGACCGTAAGACAGGAGAGCTCTTGCCAAAATCCGCAGAAAAACTACCTCCAAAATTTCAAGATGTCTTTGGACACACCTTGGTAGAACTTGCTAAAGAAGATCCGAAGATCATTGGTATAACACCCGCTATGCCTACAGGGAGTTCTTTAAAGTATATGATGGAAGCTTTTCCGAAAAGAGCTTTCGATGTGGGAATAGCAGAACAGCATGCCGTAACCTTTGCCGCGGGGCTGGCGACTCAAGGTTATAAGGTGTTTTGCAACATCTATTCTACTTTTCTACAGCGAGCTTATGATCAGGTGATACACGATGTATGTTTGCAAAAGCTACCGGTTATCTTTTGTTTGGATCGCGCGGGCATAGTTGGAGAAGATGGTCCGACGCATCACGGGATCTTTGATCTTGCGTATCTGCGATGTATTCCAAATCTTATGATCTATGCCCCGGCCAATGAGGCCGATCTGCGCAACATCATGTATACCGCCACCCAAGGCTTAGAGAACCCTATCGCTATACGTTATCCGCGCGGGCGCGGGCAGGTCATTGACTGGCGATCGCCAGTAAAGAAAATACATCTCGGACTAGGGAAAACCATACAATCGGGCAGCAAAGTGGCTGTACTTAGCTTGGGAACCGTTTTGACCGATGTACTAAAAGCTACCAAACAGCTAAAACACCAAGTGAGTGTTTATGACCTGCAGTTCTTAGCACCATTGGATCATCATATGCTAGATATGGTCTTTGAGAATTACGAGACAGTGATTACTGTAGAAGATGGGGTGGTTGCCGGTGGATTTGGCTCCGCAGTAACCGAATATGCCGCATTTAAAAACGCAAAGATCACCATAGAATCTCTAGGCGTGCAAGGGGTATTCCCAGACCACGGAAGTATTCCCGAATTGAAAGCTGCCTCCGGATACGACAGCGATTCTATCAAAGCCGTCATAGCGAATTACCTCTAAAAAAGCATAAAAAAAGGAGCCCGTTAAAGGCTCCTTTTTAAATATAGTTCGACACGAATTAGCGAATAATGAATCGCTTCGTGCTTGATTGTCCTTGCGACGCTACCTTAATGAAGTACATCCCAGAAGACAAGCCCTGGTAATCCATAGTTAGCGGAGATCCGGCGTTGATCGTCACGTTCTTCTGATCTAGCAAACGTCCGTCCATACCGTAAACCGTTAAGCTTGTTTCGCCTAAGGCCGTGTTGCTCTCTAAGCTGAACAAGCCGTTAGAAACTGTAGGGTAAACCACCACAGCATCTAGTGGACTGGTGAACTCGTTAGTAGATAGGGTTGAGAATTTATTGGTAAACATACCGCGACCGTGTGTAGAGGCCAAGATCATATTGTCTGATGCTCTAAGGTCAAGGTCTAATACGCGAATGTCCATCATTCCATTGTCTGATGGGAACCAATCCGGGCTGGCGGCCGTGATATCGTCTGTAGACCAGATTCCCAATTCTGTTCCAATGATCACCTCTTGAGGTGCCAATGGGTTCTGAAGAATACACTTTACAGGAATGTCTGGTAAATTACCTTCTTTGTTCTCCCAAGTAACTCCCGCATCCGGAGAATACCAAACACTGTTCACGCCATAGTTGTGGAAGGTCACAAAGAGTTCGTCTTCTGACTGTCCAAACTCGATATCTGAAACACTACCTACAAATCCTGGACCAGTGATCTCATTCCAAACTGGGGTCGTATCTGCATCGTCCAAACGCAATACTTTACCAGTGGCAGTTCCCACGAACAAAGTAGTTGAAGTTGTCGTAAATGGAGAAACCTTAAAAGCAGTTGGAGGTGAGTTGTCTATGAGCGCATTATCTAGGTTTGTAGTAACCGCACTTGTTGTACTCAACACATAACGCTTGATAAGCTCGTTTCCTCCGGTTTGCCCGTTCGAATAAAGGATATCGAGGTTCTTGTCAAGATCTGCTTGATTGATAAACACCCCTTCTCCACTATCGATCTGATATCCTGCTCCTGTAAAAGGAATACGAATATAGATGTGCGAGTTTCCTGGGAAAGTGGTGATGATATAATCTGGCACATCGTCGTACTCGGTATATCCTCCGTCTCCTCCCAAACGATCGATAAAGCTTCCTGTTCCCGCAGCAGCATTGTCTCTAAACAAAGTCCCGTTGTCTTGGGTACCTCCGGCAAGATCGTCGCCAGTAGCGTCATCCGAACTGATGGTTCCGTAGTAGAACTGAGTTACATTCAGGTTGCGCAAACGCGGTAAAATAGCTCCGGTATTCCCGGCTGCCGTGCTCAATGAATTGGCATAATAGGTACCACCATCGGTTCCGGTCAAAGACTCGTTAGGGAATCCAGGACGGAATTGCATTTCATGAATATCGGCATGTACAAACGGCACCGATAGGGTATTCAAGTTCGGGTTGTTAGACCATTTAGAGATCTGCTCCCAAGAGTTACCTCCGTCTGTAGAACGGTGCATGTCGATACCTCCAACGTAAATGATATCGTCGTCGGTTGGGTCAACAGCTAGCATCAGATCGTAGAACGATTGACCACGAGTGTAGTCGTTGGCTGGGATCCCAAGGTCTGCATCGTTTGGCAAATTGGTAGTTGTAAAAGTAGCCCAGGCATCTGTAGTTTGGAAGATGCGAACAGGAGTAGTCCCTGTAAGCCCTTGCGCCACAGCATACATTTTGTTTGGATCTGTACCCGAAACGGCAATTTGCGTTCTGTTAGAAGCCGTTAGAATAGTCTCTAAGCTCCAAGTGTCGCCATCTGCGGTAGCGAAGATACGTCCGCCTAAACCTGCATTGGTAAAGCCAGAGCGAATTCCTCCGAAGTATAATTTACCATCTGCAGCAACCTCAAAATCATTGGGAATACCGTAAAATGTATTTCCAAAATAAGAGTACTCGAAAACAGACTGCTCAACACGAGACCAAGTGGCACCGTTGTCGGTAGACTCATAAAGCCCTGCATTCTGAAGTCCTAAAATATTAACCGGGCTGGACGAACCTCCACCTCCGGATCCGACATATCCGGCAGAACCTACGCCTGCATAAATATGTACATCGCCATCTGGGTCTTCCCAAGCGACAATATCATTTACATAAAAGAGTCCGGAACGCAGATCGTTCCCGCCAGCTGTAGTGTCTCCACCGCCAGCAAGAGGAACATTGAGTCTTACCCAGTTCTGCCCGCCGTCTGTTGATTTATAAATACCGTTTCCATTGGCAGCACCTTGGGTGTATTGCTCTCCGGTACCAATATACATGACCTGAGTGTTGGTAGGATCTACCGTCATAGAGGACACGGCAATATTACCAGGCACCCCAGAAACCAATTCCCAGTCGCTGGCACCATTGGTTACGTCTTGGTTCACGTAAAGACCCCCGCTAACTCCACCAGCAAAGGCGCGTTTAGCTTCTGAGTCGTTTGGATCCCAAAGGATCATGCGTACACGGCCAGATATGTTGAATGGTCCGCGTTCTTCCCAAGCGTTGTCCGAGGCGCTACCAGGAGAACGATCGGCTCCAAATTGATCTACCAATTGATCGTAAGTGCGGAACATACGTTCTGGAACCGGATATCCAAGAGCCGGATCCATGGTGTATAGGAAATCTTGTTCGTTGTAAGCATTTGGCGGCAAACCAAGAGCGCGGCGCTCTTGCTTTTCCAGGTTCATGGTCTCGTTAAACGGGTGATTCAACAGAAAATCTTGATGCTGCTTGCGCAACTCTTGAATTTCTTGCGAGATCTCTTGACCATCTGACGAGCCATTTGTAGTAGCATACCAGGCCAAACCGGCTACGGCTATTGCTCCTACCACAAGTAGTTTCTTTTTCATTTTTTTTAAATTTTAGCTTTTCAGTTGTTTCTTGGCAGAAACAGTTTATAAATATACGGATTAGAACCCCATCTGTCAAACAGTTTAGAATGAACCGTTTCCGGTCATTTTTTTAAACTGATTGTGGGCGTTTCCGTCTGTGAGGGATGCAACGTAAGAACACGCCAAGAGCAGTCTTTCGTAAAGATCCTTATTGGCATAGTCGTGCTCTGCCTTTAGGCCTTTCAGTAAAAGTTTGTCATAATTGGTGCATTGTCCTTTCATATCGCGAACCAATGCAGCCGTATACTTTTGCAACAAGGTATTGAGAATGGAATAGCCCATGATCTCTTTACCTACTACCTCATCGCTGCGATATACCTTTTTTATGCTGATGTCGATGATGTCTGCTATCTGAGCCTCGTACTTGCTTTTGTCCAAGAGTCCGTGGTGGAATTGCCCTTTCATAATGGCTTCTTCATTGGCCAAGAAAACCGCAACAGCTTCGCTGATCAAAGTGTTTATAGCCAAGGCCCGCAAATAAGCCAAGCGACGCGAAGTAGACTGCAATGCAGCGTATTTAGTGGTCTGAATATTGTCCTTAACCAGATTAATGAGCAGCTCCAAAGCCATTTCTTCTTCGATAAGGCCCAGATTGATCCCGTCTTCAAAATCGATGATGGTATAACAGATATCATCCGCAGCTTCTACCAAAAAGGCCAAAGGGTGACGGTGGAATCTAAGATCTTTGCCCTCCTTAGCGATCAGCCCTAAAGTCTGGGTGAGGTCTTTAAAGACCTCAAGATCGGATTGGAATACACCATATTTTTTATCGCTGATCTGTTTGGTTGGTTTTTTAGGAAGCGACTCTTTGGGGTATTTCATAAAAGCGCCCAAAGTGGCATAGGAAAGCCTAAGACCTCCCTCCTGGCCCGGAAAATCTTCGGTTATGATTCTAAAGCCGTTGGCATTGCCTTCAAAATCGATCAGGTCTTGGTACTGTTTGGGAGTGAGCTCCTCTTTATACTTAAGCCCGTCTCCAACGGAGAAGAACTCGCCTATGGCCTTCTCTCCGGAATGTCCAAAAGGCGGATTCCCAATATCGTGTGCCAGGGCTGCTGCAGCTACAATGGCTCCGAAGTCATTAAATGTATAACCGTGCACCTTTTCTAAGGCCGGATATTTCTCTAAAAGCGCCTTCCCGGCCAAACGCCCAAGGGAACGCCCAACCACAGAAACTTCAAGCGAATGGGTCAAGCGGGTGTGGACAAAATCGGTCTTAGACATGGGAATTACCTGCGTCTTGTCTTGCAAGCTTCTAAAAGGCGCAGAGAATATGATGCGGTCGTAATCTACCTCAAAGCCCAAGCGGGTTGGATCTTGTTCTATTCTGAGGCGTTTGTTGGTATCTCCGTAACGTTTTAATGACAGTAGTTGTTCCCAGTTCATCGGTAAAATTTGACCTCCGAAAGATAAGCAAATTGCAAGGTTAATTAATCGTAAACAAGAAGTTCAGTTTTAATGAATCCGGTAACATTTGGCTAACGCTTTTGTAGCACATATTTAAAAGGTGGTTAACGCCACCTTTACAAAGCCACAGTTTCTTTGTGCCAAGAAATTTTACTAGTGTAATGAAACAAATTACCTCGATATTTTTACTGCTATTTACCACTATCACAATAGCACAGACCGGATCAGTAGTTGGACAGCTTACTGATAAGGATTTTAACAACGAACCCCTTCCATTCGCTAACGTTATTATTAAAGGGACTTCTAAAGGAACCACTTCTGATATTGACGGACTTTACGAGCTTGCTGACCTAGAACCAGGAGCTTACACCGTTCAGTTCAGTTATGTAGGTTATGAGACCCTAGAGTTTGACGTTACTATAGAAGGCGGTAAAGTAACTACCTTAAATGTTCCTATGGGAGCCAGTGCAGCAGCGCTAGAGCAGGTAGTTATCACAACAACAAGAAAAAGAGAAAGCGAAGTTGCTCTTTTAATCGAACAAAAGAAAGCAACGACTATTATTCAGAGTATTGGTGCCCAAGAATTAGCCAGAAAAGGGGTAGACAATGCCGCAGAAGCTGTAGCTCAGATCTCGGGTATTTCACAGCAACAAGGAAGTAGTGATGTCTTTGTTCGTGGGTTAGGTGACCGTTACCAAAACACCACCATGAACGGACTTTCACTGCCGTCCAACGATGTAAACAAAAAGAACATCAACCTAGACCTATTCCCATCAGAAGTAATTGAAAGCGTAGGCGTTTCTAAAGCTTATAACAGTTATTTCTTCGGAGACTTTAGTGCCGGTAACGTAAACATCGTTTCTAAGGAATACAGTGGTCCTGGTTATTTTAATGTTTCTATCAACTCCGGATTCAATTCTCAAGCTATTGGAGAGGATTTTGTACGCTCAGAAGGCCCTAGTCTCTTCGGATTTTACAACCGTTATGACAACGACCCTTTTGCGGTGGTACTCTCTCACGGTGTTGATCCGCAGGCTGCAGAGACCAATGTGCCTTTCTCTGGAAGCTTAGAAGGAGGTTACTCTTTCAATATAGACGACAATCAGCGTTTGAGTTTCTTCGGAACGGCTGTTTTTAGCAACAGTTTTGAATACTTGAACGGCCCAGCGGTAGACTTTACCAACGACGTAAAAGTGCGTTTCCCAGAAGCAGAATGGTACGATTACGACACCAACACTGCGCTGATGGCTTCTGTGCTTTACAACAACAAGAGCGGTCACAAACTTAAATTGACCTCCTTATTCTCTAACACTTCTTCTGACGAGGTGAGTTACTACGGAATTGGCGGTAATGGATTCAACCGAGACGGTTTCTCTGGAAACGGTGACGGTGGTTTCTACCAGATGAACGTTCAGTTCAACCAAGAGATGATCTTTGTGAACCAAATTAATGGTACTCACAAATTTGGAGATGAGATCAATGACGATGGAGAAACTAGATGGTTGCTAGACTGGGGCTTTGGTTTCAACAAGGTATTGTCTGACGAGCCGGACAGAAAGCGTATCACTTTAGAAGACTATCAGTTCACTTTAGATACCGACCCAAACACCAACCCGATCTTTTACGACAACATAGCCTTTGACAACCAGCGTTATTTTCAGAGTATCGAAGACGACGAGCTTAACAGCTACTTCAACCTGAACTACAAGGTAAATGACAATGTAAATATCACCATGGGTTATAACGGCCGGACCAAAGAGCGTCGTTTTAACAACTGGAGATACGGATACGAGATCTTAGACAAATTGAACAACCCTGTGACAGATGTGAACAGCTTGAACGGGTTCTTTAATGTAAGCAACATCAATATTCCTGACGGCGAAGGACTTTGGAACCTAAATGTAGCTAGACAACCCGCTGGACTTGATGGTTTGGTGGATTTAGTAAACCGTCCGCAGCTCTATGAAAACACTTACCAAGGAAACTTGGACATCCACGCCGGATTGATCACAGCCGACATTCAATTGGGAGACTGGTTGATCGTACCTGGTCTTCGACTGGAGAACTGGGAGCAGTCTATTGTATATGACGTTATTAACCCTGTACCTACTGATACTGGAGAGCGTTCTGCAAAAGAGAACCTCTTGTTCCCAAGTTTGAACGTTAAATACGCGGTGAACGAAAATATGAACCTGCGTGCGGCAGCTAGCCAAACGGCTTCTTTCCCAGAATTCAAAGAGGTGGCCAACTTTGTATACGAAGGGGTAACCCAACGTGTAGGTGGTAACCCTGACCTTTTGGGCAAAACAGACGGAACTGGAGTTGCATACTCTGAGATCTTTAACGCGGATATGAAATTCGAATGGTTCCCAACACGTAGCGAACTTATCGCTGTTGGGGTATTCTACAAGTCTATCCAAGATCCGGTAAACCGAGTTGTTGCAACAGATGCTACGGGTAACCAGCGTTTCTTTAGAACTGGTGAAGAAGCTACCGTATTCGGAGCAGAATTGGAGTTCAGAAAGAACATTTTATTAGACGAAGAAGACGATGCGCTTTTGAGCATTGGAGGTAACTTTGCCTATAACAATACCAATCAGGACTTAAAAGCGGTACAGACCTCAGAAGGTTTCACCTTTGGAACTTCCTTTGGCGATCGCACGGAGTCTGAATTGCAAGGTGCTTCTGAGTTCATCATGAACGCAGATGTAAACTACTCACCAACTTTTGGAAACTACAAGCCAAAACTGACTACCACTTTCTCTTATTTCTCAGACCGCATTTTTGCATTGGGAAGTGGAGACCTTGGAAATATGATCGAAAAAGGTGTGCCATCATTAAACTTTGTGTGGAGAAATGCATTTGGAGAGCACTTTGAAGCTAACCTTAGTGTTGGAAACATCTTAAACCCAGACGTAACTCTTGTTCGTGAAGGTACCGGAGCTGCGAGTAGTGTATTGCTAGAACCTTTTGGTCTGGTGAATGCTGCGGGTGACGTAACCTTGCTTGAATTCAAGCGCGGTGTAAACGTAGGAATCTCATTAAAATACAAACTATAATAATCTTATTACTCTAAACTTTCAAATCGATGAAAACCAAATTTTTAACCATAATCAGTGTTCTAGCTCTTGGCTTCACAGCTTGTGAGAGTGATGATACTGCAACTATCATTATCGAAGACAACAGTGTAACTAACAACAACACTACCACTGGTGGTGGAGACACTAGTGATACTGTTAACCTTAGCGGTGTTTACACTTCTGACCTAACTCTAGAAGAAGGTAAGAACTATGTGATCACCGGACCTGTACTTATCGCAGAAGGTGCTACCCTAACTATCCCTGCGGGTATGACTATCGAAGCGCTTCCTGTTGGAGTTAACGCTTATGTAGCTATTCTACAAGGAGGTATGATCATGGCAGACGGTACTGCAGATGCTCCTATCGTATTTACTTCTAACTCTTCAACTCCAGGTTCTGGAGACTGGGGTGGAATTGTGATCTGCGGACGTGCACCGATCAACTCAACTCCTGATGGATCTACTGACACTTCAACTACTGAGGTTGGTGGTCTTTCTTACGGCGGAGATGTTGCCGATGACAACTCTGGAGTATTGCGTTATGTACGTGTAGAATTTGCCGGTGGTGCGATTGACGGTAACTCTGAACTTAACGGAGTATCTCTTTACGGAGTTGGTTCTGGAACAACTATGGACTATGTACAAGTGTACATTGGATCTGATGACGGATTCGAATTCTTCGGAGGAACTGTAAACGCAAGTCACTTGGCCGTTGTAGGATCTGAAGATGACTCTATCGACTGGACAGAAGGATTCATCGGATCTTTGACTGATGTATACGTGAAGCACTTGGCTAGCCACGATAAAGCTTTTGAGTGTGACGGTTACAACACAGACTTCTCTAACGAAGGTGGATACTTCTCTGCTCCTGATGTAACTAACGTAACTATAGACGGTGACGCTGGGACTCTGGGAGAGGCTGTTCGTCTACGTGCAGGTACGCAAGGGATCTTCACCAACTGGGTAATCAATGACTTTGACGAAGGTTTCGATCTAGACGGTGACGACGGAGATAACCCAACAGGACAAGGAGTACTAGACGGAACCCTAGCTGCTGTAGATGTTACTTTCAACAATGTAGGTCTAAAGATCAAAAACGACACAGGATTTGCTTGGACCGATGCTGATTTCCTTTCAGGAGACGGTAACGGAACCGGAACTGACTTCGCCACCTGGGGTGCAGGTTGGACCCGTGAGTAAACAATTGCAAATTGAATGATATAAAAAGGCTCCCTCTGGGAGCCTTTTTTATTAACTGTTTTAAGATCGAACTTAATTGGTGGTCACTACACGAGTGTCTTGCATGGTCCAAGTGTTAACTTGTGCGATAGCATTGTTCGAATAGGTCACTTCTTTTAGGGTGTCGCCTTGGTAGAACATCCAAGTGCCAACACGTTGTCCTTTATTGTATTGAGCAATAGCGGTTTTGTTTCCATCTGCATCAAAACTGATCCACTCGCCGTGAAGTTTTCCTTCTTTGGTATAGAAGCCGGTTTGAGCGATCTCGCCATTATCGTGAAACAAGGTAGCTTCAATAAGACCGTTCTTTTCTTTGTAAATATTTTTGGTAGTTGCTTGAGCAAATACGTTTGTCCCAAGGAACACTAAAACTAACATGAGGGCAATCTTTTTCATATCTCAGGGCTTTACTTATTAATTATTACCTTACAAACATAACATATTTTTTACTCCCGCGCAACATTTACGTAACATTTAGATAACATTAGAACGCTATTTCACTGTATTTCAGTTTTTTATAATATTCTATTTTTGATAACATTGGATCACTTCCACAAGCCTCCCCACCGTTAGCGGGCTTAAATAAATGCGCATTAGTGGCTACAGATCACACTCATAACATTTGCGTAACATTTGATTCTAAAATAAATTTCATTTTTGTTTTCTATTAGCGATAGACCTTATGGGCGATATTTATTTATTCATGCTGATCGCTTTGGCCGTGCTAGCCATCGCAGATCTGGTAGTAGGTGTTAGTAACGATGCCGTAAACTTTCTCAATTCCGCCATAGGATCTAAGGCCATTTCCTTTAAGACCATTATGATCGTTGCCAGTGTAGGTATTGCCTTTGGGGCATTGTCTTCTAGCGGGATGATGGAGGTTGCGCGGAAAGGTATTTTTGTCCCCGGAGAGTTCTACTTTAACGAGATCATGGTCATTTTTATGGCCGTGATGATCACAGACATACTCTTGTTGGACTTTTTCAACACCCTTGGGTTGCCCACCTCGACCACAGTATCTATTGTTTTCGAACTTTTAGGAGCTGCGGTATGTATGTCGCTAATTAAGATCAGTAGATCTGGAGAGGACCTCTCTTCGCTAAGCAATTATATAGCTTCTGACAAAGCCACGACCATTATTTTGGGCATACTGCTTTCTGTAGCCATTGCATTTACCATAGGTGCGCTAGTTCAATTTGTAACTCGTTTTCTGCTCTCTTTCGACTTTGAAAAGCGACCCACTTGGGCAGCGGCAATTTTTGGTGGATTGGCTACAACTTCTATCGCCTACTTCATCATCGTAAAAGGATTGAAAGGAGCCGAATTATTGCCAGAATCCTTTAATGCTTGGGCACAGACCAACCTCTACCAGTTTATTGGAGCCAATGCGGTTTTTTGGACTTTGGTCTCTTTTGTAATTACCAGATTCTTTAAAGTAAACATCTATAAATTCATCATTGTATTGGGAACCTTCGCCTTGGCCATGGCCTTTGCGGGGAATGATCTGGTGAACTTTATCGGGGTGCCAATGGCTGCTTATGAATCTTATTTGAGCTGGGTGAATTCTGGTATAGCGCCGGATGCCTTTGCCATGAAGAGCCTATCGCAAGCGGTACGTACAGAACCGCTACTACTTTTACTCGCAGGGATCATTATGGTATTGACCCTATGGTTTAGCGAAAAGGCCCGACGCGTGGTTAAGACCTCGGTAGACCTTTCTCGTCAGGATGAAGTTAAAGAACGTTTCCAACCGAATTGGCTTTCTCAGAATTTAGTCCGCTTGGCCATTGGCCTTAACCGCGGATTTACCATGGCGCTTCCAACAGCGGCCAAAGAATCTATCAGCAAAAGATTTGCTCCTACAGTAAAGAGTAAGATCTTAGACAAGGACGCACCAGCTTTCGACATGGTGCGCGCTGCAATTAACTTGGTAGTTGCCTCTGTCTTGATTTCTATCGCTACAGGATACAAACTTCCGTTATCTACCACTTACGTGACCTTTATGGTAGCTATGGGAACCTCATTGGCCGACCGTGCTTGGGGAAGCGACTCTGCCGTTTACCGCGTTGCCGGAGTGATCAATGTGATCGCTGGTTGGTTTATGACGGCAATTACTGCCTTCTTCGCTGCTGCTATTATGGCTGCTTTGATCTTCTATTTCGAATGGGCAGCTTTAGTTACTCTACTAATTTTAGCGCTAATACTCATTGCCAGATCGTATATGCGAACCAGCCGCAATACCAAAGAGATCCGAGAGGAATTAGAGTTCAAAATGGCAGAAAGCACTTCTGTTAAAGGCGTAATTGAAGAGAGTTCAAACAATGTCTCCACCGTAATGAAACGCGGTTCTAAGATCTTGACCAAAGCCCTCGATGGTTTGGCCAGACAGAATTTGAAAGATCTTAAAAAGGCGCGCAACGATGCGGAGAGCCTCTCCGACGAGATGGACGACCTGAAGAACCATATCTTCTTTTATATTAAAGGCCTTGATGGCAATTCTGCCGGTGCGACGCGCTTTTATCTTATGGTTCAGGATTCTTTAGAAGATTTTGTTCAGTCCATTGGTTTTATCGCTAAGACCAGTCACAAGCACGTGAAGAACAATCACCAAGGATTGACCTTTAATCAGATCCGCGATCTGAAACAAATCGAAGATCGCCTACTAGATCTTTTTGCTAAGGTGAAAACAAACTTCGACAACTTGAGTTTGGATGAGCTGCCCAATCTTATCGCAGAAAAGCAAGAATTTGATGCTTACATCTCTAGCGATATCGAAAAGCAGATCCAACGCACCAAACAACCCGACAGTAGTGCCAGAAATACGACCCTTTACTTTAGCTTGCTGCTAGAATGTAAAGACCTCGTAGAAACCACAGCTACAGTATTAGAGCAGTATTACAAGGAGTGGGAAACCACTAAGAAACCAGAGATCCTCTAATGCGATTTTTACTTTTTTTATTGCTGCCGATCTGCTGTTGTGCTCAGAATTTGACCGGGGAACAGCTCTTAGAACGCGCCATTGCATATCACGATCCGCAAGGCAATTGGGAGACCTTTAATGGAACACTTTATGTGAGCATGGAAACTCCGAATGCTCCAAAACGCAACAGTAAGATCCAGATAAACCTACCACAAGAATACTTTCAAGTTGAGGCAACTCAAGGCGATAAGACCACGCGATATCAGATAGACAGTGGGGAATGCACCATTGCCCTTAACGGCAAAACAGACCTAAGCCCATCAGACTTAGAAGAAAACAAGCTAAGTTGCGAAAGGGCTTCACTATACAAGAATTACTACACCTACCTTTACGGCCTACCGATGAAGCTCAAAGATCCGGGCACTTATATAGATCCTGTTGTTGAGCAAGTGAATTTTAAAGGCAAAGATTATTTGCGCCTCAAAGTGACCTATGACGAAGCTGTTGGAACAGATATTTGGTTCTTCTATTTTGACCCAAAGACCTATGCCATGGAAGTCTACCAATTTTACAAAGGTGATCCGGCAGATAAAGGCAAGGACACTGGAGAATATATTTTACTGAGTGATCAGGTAGAAATAGGTGGAATAAAGATGCCCAAAGATCGCGCCTGGTACTACAATAAAGGCGATAAATACCTCGGCACCGATTTCTTGTTTACAGCCGGCTTTAAAACTAACTAAAGTAGGTTTCCAATAGTGGCCACTGGCCGTAATATTCGTGATAGTCCATAGCGAGCACTGCCGTGTTGTGTAAAAAATGCACCAACATGCCCCACCAGAGTGTTTTGTACTTATAGCGCAAATACCCCAAGGCTATTCCGAAGGGGAAGATCCAAATAAAAGAAAACAAGGACAAGTGAATCAAGGCGAACATGAAACCAGTAGCTAAAATGGTGGTTTGCGCACTGGCAATATCGCGCATCTGATTGTATAGAAACCCTCTAAAAGCAAGCTCTTCGAATATGGGAGCCACTAAGGATATAAAGATAAACGCCCATAGAAAAGGCCTGTCATAATAGTCGTAATCTTCCATAATGGAAGGGTCTTCTTCAAAGAGATATAAATTGACCTCCGAGATCAGAAAATAGACCACTACCACAGATATTAAAGGTAAGACCAAACTGGTCACAAGACCTTTCCACTCCAAATTCTTAAAACTGTAGAGCGGTTTAATAGCAGACCAATCGCTTAGACTAAAACCCAGAGTAATTCCAATGAAGATCAACTCTAAAGTGAGTTCCGTAGACAACGCTATAGACTCCTGATAAGCAAAATTACTGATCAGGTGTAGCACCAACATACTCACAAAAAAAGCAATAATGAGTTGGGTGCTCTTTAAGTTTCGCTTGGTGTTTTCAAATTTGACAGAAATGCCGCAATTGCCGCAAAATCTATCTTCATCGCCTAGCAAAAAAGCACAATTACTACAGGTTTTCATTCAAACTAATTCGCCTATTGCTGTTGTTTTTTGAGTTCTCTGGCTGAGTTGAGTCCCTTGCCCAAAAAGATGATGATCACCACTTTTACAATTACGCCGCGCGCCAAAGTACTTGGATCGATAATCGCAGAGAGAATGATAAGTGACAAATAAACCAAAAGACCCAATAATATGGCTACTTGAGGCTTGCTTTGAGACCAGAAGCCCAAGCCTAAAAAGATCAAAAAGATGATCCCTCCTGCTAGGAGTTCTGCCACATCATCATTCATGAAATACAATACCAAACCAAAGGCCAATTGCAAGGCCCCAACAATGAATAGGGTATTTCGTGCCTGGCGGATCTGTTTGGGCGCCTCTTTTACCTTAGAACGGGTCATGGCTTGTTCTGCGTAGAACTTGGACTGTTCTCTCTCGGTTCCATTGACTGGGAACCCGCATTGCACACAAAATTCAGGGTTGCCGTTGATCTCGGTTGCGCAGTTAGGGCATTTTGGGATTTGCTCTTCAAGAATTTCTTCCATAATGGGAGCGGGATTTTGATTAGTTATTCTAGTTGTTGTGATTCAAGATAGCAGTTCTGAGGCAAAAAAAAGACCCCCGAAGGAGTCTTTTTTTCAATCAACACTTAAAACAAATCTTAAGAACCACACATCAGGCAGTCGTCGTCCTGGTCGGCGTCTCTACTCTTGGCCAACATTTCACGCAACTCCTGCGGTGTCAATGGCTTGTCAGTAGCCGCGGCAGTAACGGTTTCAACCGCTGCCTCCTGAGGTTGGGGTACTGACTCCTTTTGGGTGTTCTTAAGGGTAAATTTGATGGCATCAACAGCACTCTTAGTACGTAGGTAGTACATTCCTGTTTTTAGGCCGCTCTTCCAAGCATAGAAGTGCATAGAAGTAAGCTTCGCCATATTGGCATTCTCCATAAACAGGTTGAGTGACTGCGACTGATCGATAAAGTATCCTCTGTGTCGAGACATATCAATAATGTCCTTCATACTGAGCTCCCAAACGGTCTTATACAGTTCTTTAAGATCCTGAGGGATCACATCAATGTGCTGGATAGATCCGTTAGCACGCATGATCTCTTCTTTAAGATCGTCATTCCAAAGGTTAAGCGCTACAAGATCCTCTAAAAGGTGCTTGTTCACAACAATAAACTCTCCAGACAATACCCGACGGGTATAGATGTTAGAGGTATATGGCTCAAAGGCCTCATTGTTCCCTAAGATCTGAGAGGTTGAAGCTGTTGGC
This sequence comes from Gilvibacter sp. SZ-19, assembly GCF_002163875.1. Lineage (GTDB taxonomy): Bacteria > Bacteroidota > Bacteroidia > Flavobacteriales > Flavobacteriaceae > Gilvibacter. The sequence continues at coordinate 973,671 of NZ_CP019333.1, forward strand.
ATAGGCGCTACAAGTAGGGAGTTTCTAACTCCGTGCTTTTTAATGTCCTTGCGCAACTTGGCCCAATCCCAACGTCCGCTAAGCTCTTCGTCTTTGATGTTCCAAAGGTTGTGCTGGAACAAACCTTCTGAGATCGGAGAACCTTTGTAAGTTTCGTATGGCCCGTCTTTCTTAGCCTCTTCCATAGAAGCAGTTACCGCCGCGAAATAGAGGGTTTCAAAGATCTCTTGGTTAAGTGTTTTGGCCTCCTCGCTTGTAAATGGCAAACGCAATTTGATAAAGGTATCTGCCAATCCTTGAACACCCAAACCTACCGGACGATGACGGAAGTTACTGTTGCGCGCTTCTGGCACAGGATAGTAGTTTCTGTCAATCACTCGGTTCAAGTTCTTGGTCACACGCTTGGTGATTCTAAAGAGCTCTTTATGATCGAAGGCCCCGTTCTTAACAAACATTGGCAAGGCAATGGATGCCAAGTTACACACAGCAACTTCGTCTGCAGAAGTGTATTCCAAGATCTCCGTACAAAGGTTAGAAGAACGGATGGTTCCCAAATTCTTTTGGTTAGACTTGCGGTTGGCCGCATCCTTGTACAACATATAAGGTGTACCCGTCTCGATCTGAGATTCCAAGATCTTTTCCCAAAGCTCACGAGCCTTGATAGTCTTGCGTCCGCGATCTTCCGCTTCGTATTGTAAGTATAGTTTTTCAAATTCCTCACTGTGTGAATCGAAGAGTCCAGGACACTCGTTAGGACACATTAAAGTCCACTCTGCATCTTCTTGAACACGCTTCATGAACAAGTCTGGGATCCACATGGCGTAGAACAAGTCGCGCGCACGCATCTCTTCTTTACCATGGTTCTTTTTCAGATCTAGGAAATCGAAGATATCTGCATGCCATGGCTCTACATAGATCGCGAATGAACCCTTACGCTTTCCACCACCTTGGTCTACATAACGTGCGGTGTCGTTAAACACGCGAAGCATAGGGACAATACCATTCGAAGTACCGTTAGTTCCAGAGATGTATGAACCCGTAGCGCGAATGTTGTGAATTGAAAGGCCAATTCCTCCCGCAGATTGCGAGATCTTGGCAGTCTGCTTTAAAGTGTCGTAGATGCCGTCTATACTGTCGTCCTTCATGGCCAGAAGGAAACAAGATGACATTTGTGGCTTAGGCGTACCGGAATTAAAGAGTGTAGGTGTGGCGTGGGTAAAGTACTTCTTACTCATTAGCTCGTAAGTTTCCTTAACGGCTGCCATGTCGTCCATATGGATCCCCACAGAAACACGCATAAGCATGTGCTGCGGACGCTCAGCGATCTGTCCATTGAGCTTTAACAGATAAGAACGCTCTAAGGTTTTGAATCCGAAGTAGTCGTAACCAAAGTCACGGTTGTAGATGATAGTAGAATCTAACTCTTCGGCGTTCTTCATGATTATGTCGTAAACCTCGTCGCTCAAAAGCGGCGCCTTTTTACCCGTACGTGGGTTCACATAGGTATACAAGTCGGTCATCACCTCAGAAAAGGTCTTCTTGGTGTTCTTGTGCAGGTTGGAAACCGAAATACGCGCTGCTAATCTCGCGTAATCTGGGTGGGTAGTGGTCATGGTCGCAGCGATCTCGGCGGCCAAAGTGTCTAGTTCACTTGTGGTAACTCCGTCGTACAAACCTTCAATTACGCGCATGGCAACCTTTACAGGGTCTACTAATTCATTTAGACCATAGCAAAGCTTTCTTACGCGTGCCGTGATCTTGTCAAACATGATGGGTTCCTTACGGCCATCTCTTTTAATTACATTCATCTACAACTGTTCTTTAGTTAATTAGTGCCTAATTTTTAGCATAATGTAGGTTGGTACGCGAGGTGTAACCTGCGTATTATCAGATAGTTAAAAACGCTCCGGGCCTGGGGCAGCCCCTGGAGCAATCTTAGAAATCTGCGTCGAAACTAATCTTATTAGATTCTTTGTCTTTGTTGGTAACTCCCGCCTTCTGGTATTCAGAAACACGCTTCTCGAAGAAGTTTGTTTTTCCTTGAAGGGAGATCATATCCATAAAATCAAAAGGATTGCTGGTGTTGTATTCTTTCTCACAACCCAACTCCACCAAGAGGCGATCGGTCACGAATTCCAAATACTGGGTCATCAGCTTGGCGTTCATGCCAATCAAACTTACCGGTAGAGACTCGGTGATAAATTCACGCTCAATGGTAAGTGCATCCACAATGATCTCACGAATTCTTTCCTTAGGAACCTTGTTTACTAGGTGGTGATTGTGCAAGTGAACTGCGAAGTCACAGTGAACACCTTCATCTCTAGAAATTAGTTCGTTGGAAAAGGTCAGCCCGGGCATCAAGCCACGTTTTTTAAGCCAGAAAATCGAACAAAACGCTCCTGAAAAGAAAATTCCTTCTACAGCAGCAAAAGCGATAAGACGCTCGGCAAAACTTGGACTTTCTATCCACTTCAATGCCCAGTCGGCTTTCTTTTTAATTGCCGGGAAGTTTTCGATAGCCTTAAAGAGCTTATCTTTTTCCTTTTCGTCCTTCACGTAGGTGTCAATAAGCAAAGAATAGGTTTCCGAGTGGATGTTTTCCATCATGATCTGGAAACCGTAGAAGAACTTAGCCTCTGAATATTGAACCTCATTTACGAAGTTCTCTGCAAGGTTTTCGTTCACGATTCCATCAGAAGCGGCAAAGAAGGCCAAAATGTGCTTGATGAAGTAACGCTCATCGTCATTCAATTTGGTTGCCCAATCTGTAAGATCTTGGTGCAAGTCAATCTCTTCTGCCGTCCAAAAACTGGCCTCAGATTTCTTGTACCAATCCCAAATATCGTGGTGTTGAATTGGGAAGATTACGAATCGGTCTTTGTTCTCTGCTAAAATCGGTTCTACTGCGCTCATTGTCCGTTGTTTTTTTAAAAATTCGATAAATTTCTCGCTACTCGGGACTAACAAATATGAAAAATTTTAAAACGAAATCTGGCGAATTAACCTCTTGGTTTTCAACAAAGTTTTTAACATCAAAAAATTCAAAGTGTTCACATTGTTTTGTTAACAAATATTGTTAAACACTTCTTTATCAGCTATTTATGAAAATACTGTTGAAGTTATTAACAAACAGAAAATCAGTCGTTAATAGCTCTTAAAACCCTTGTGAATCCCAAGTATTTTAGGGGTTGTGATAACATTTTGCTAAGGATTCGGTAACATGATTTTTAACAGCGGGCTTAAACAAATTTTTTGTGCTGTAACGTCAAATAGAAGTCTATCTGAACAAAAAAACGATCAAAAAAAGTCAGATTTTGCGAAAGAAAATCGCTCGCTAAAAAATCAAATGAATCAAGGTTGGTTCTTTTGAGCAATCGCGTCCAATCCGTCGAACCAATCTTGCCCAAATTTTCTAACCAAAGCCTCTTTTACAAACTGGTAAACCGGCACCTTTAATTGTTCTCCTAAAGTACAAGCGGTATCGCAAATTGGCCAGCGGTGATAATTCACAGCAGCAAATTCACTGTAGTCTGTAACTCGAACTGGGTACAAATGACAACTGATAGGTTTTTTGAAATCCACATCGCCAGCATTGTAAGCATCTTCTATTCCGCAACTGGCAATGCCTCCTTCTTTAAAGGTCACATAAGCACACTCAGCCCCATTGACCAATGGGGTCTCCAAGTCACCGGCTGCAGATTCTATCCAAGTGCCCTGCGCCTCAATGGCTGCTTTGCCTTCTTCACGCAAATGGGGAGCTACTTTGGGGTAGATCGCTTCTAAGATCTCGGTCTCTTCTTTAGATAATGGTGCTCCGGCCTCTCCGGCTATACAACACTCGCCCTTACAAGCGCCTAAATTACAGACGAACTCTTTTTCAATAAGATCTGTAGATACTATGGTTTTACCGAGTTGAATCACGGGGCAAAGATATTTGCTTTGTGTCAAATCGCCCACAAATAAAACAGAGAATTAGCAGGTAGTGCTGTTAAGATTGCCTAATTTTGCCCCCAAAATCAAGCAGTTATGGAGTTCAATACTAAAGAGATCTTCACCGCCACCATGGTTTTATTTGCGGTAATTGATATTATCGGAAACATTCCTATTGTTATATCCTTGCGCGAGCGAGCCGGACATATACACTCCGAAAAAGCATCGATCATTGCCGCCGCAGTGATGGTCTTCTTTTTGTTTTTGGGAGAGAGTATTTTAAAGCTCATCGGGATCAATGTCAATGAATTTGCAGTTGCCGGGGCTTTTATTCTGTTCTTTATCGCTTTAGAGATGATCTTAGGCGTTACTCTTTTTAAAGACGACGGAAGCGCACCGGAACTCGCCTCTATTTTCCCGCTGGCATTCCCAATGCTAGCCGGCCCGGGTAGTTTGACCACCCTACTGTCTTTACGCGCAGAATATCACATAGAGAACATTATCATCGCGATTGTGATCAATACTTTGGTCATTTATATAGTACTTAAAACCTCAGCGCGTTTGCAACGCTTCTTAGGGAAGAACGGAATCGGGATTATTAGAAAGGTTTTTGGTGTAATTTTGCTAGCGATCGCTGTAAAACTGTTCACCTCCAACATTCAAGAACTGTTTGCTTAACCAAAGAGAAATCGAATGAAAATTTTCATCTATATATTAATGGTAGGAGCTTTTGCTCTTATGATCTACAACGCCACGCAACTCAATTTTGACGCCTTGTTCGAAGGCAATAGCAAAACAGCCTTATCGCTTATTTTAGCGGGGCTGAGTGCCATTATTTTATTGCTGATCTTGTTGCTCTCTAAAAAGATCGAAGAGAAAAAGCGCGGGTCCTAGTCGCGAACCGGGTTAAGCTTGGCGCGTTCCAGATCTAATACACGTTGTATCATTGCGTCTTGGGCATTGGCCACCTGTTGCGCCTGATTGGTCCCATAGAGCTGATCTGCCAAGGTTTGTTTGATAGCCAATTTCAGCGTGTCAAAATGCGATGCCAAATCGAGGCTGGGCGACTTGAAACGCTCGTTGTAATTTATAAAGGCGTTGGCCAACTCATCTGAAACCTCATATTCGTTCATAAAGGTCTCAAAGTCCATTCCGTCAAATTGTGCTCTGGAAGTCTCCAACTGCTCAAAAACAAAATAGTTCATATAACCGGTAGACATTACATACTCTAAGGTCTCGTTGGCAATGCTGGTGTCTTTTGGCACAAACACATCCGGAGTAATTCCTCCACCACCATAGACCACCCGCCCTTCTGGTGTGACGAATTTTAAGGAATCTGAAACCTTGATACTATCTACAGAACGCAATTCTCCGTTCTCGTATCGGTTCTGGTATTCACTAAAATAATCGTCCAGACCGTTGGCGTAAGAGCGCTGAATAGACCTACCTGTGGGCGTATAATAACGGGCTATGGTCAAGCGAACGGCACTGCCATCTCCCAAAGACATCTCACGTTGCACCAAGCCTTTACCATAAGACCGGCGACCTACAATGGTCCCGTGATCATTGTCCTGTAATGCTCCCGCCACGATCTCTGAAGCAGATGCGGAGTTCTCATTGATCAGCACGTAGATCTTGCCGTCTTCAAAATCTCCTCGTCCGGTGGCGAAAGTAAGGTCTTCGTCTCCTTTTTTATTTTTGGTGATGAGCATAAGTTTATCATCTTCCAGAAACTCATCTAAGATCTTATTGGCAGCATTTATGTATCCTCCAGGGTTGTTTCTGAGGTCCAATATCAAGGTTTCCATACCCTCGTCCTTAAGATCGTCTAAGGCTTCTTTGAACTCTTCGTAGGTGGTTTCGGCAAAGCGATTCACTTTAATATATCCTGTGGTCTCATCGATAAGATATGAGGCTTCCACACTAACTAAGGGCACTTCCTTTCGGCGAACTGTAAAATCCAATAGTTCTGACTCTCCGCGTCGGTAAACACTGAGCTTCACCTTGGAGTTGCGGTTACCTTTTAAAAAGGACACTATGCTGTCTCTGGAGATCTCCGAACCATCAAGTACTACATCATTCGCAGCAACTATACGATCTCCTCCGCGAATACCGGCCTCGTAGGCAGGTCCGCCTTCTATAGGATTAATTATCGCAATGGTATCGTTGTAAACGTAAAAGTTGACCCCTATACCCACAAAATTGCCGCGCATATCATTGGCCGCATCTTCGTAAGCGTCCACCGGGATATAAACCGAATGCGGATCTAGATTCTCTAGAATACCGTTTACGGTCACATCTACTATACTGTCTGTATTCACCTGATCTACGTATTCGTAGTCAATGTAGTCTATCAGGCGGTTGAGTTTGTCCTTCTTGGAGTTCTTGGCAAAGATCTGCTCGCCACCATCCTGAAAGTTCAGTTTGGCCCCAATAAAGGTGCCCACAGCCAAACAGCTGCCAACAATGAGCGGGATATAGATCTTGGTCTTGTTCATTACAGATCGTCTAGGCTGGTCACTTGGGTAATTTCCACACCAGCGCGTTCTAAGAAATCTAAGCCGCTGGTATCCTTGTATGCAATATTATAGACCAGACGGGTTATTCCTGCCTGATGGATCAACTTACTGCATTCCTTACAAGGCGACAAGGTGATATAAAGTGTTGCTCCTTTACAACTTTGGGTACTTCCGGCCACCTTAGAAATGGCATTGGCCTCTGCATGTAGCACATACCATTTGGTATAACCTTCTTCGTCTTCGCAAAAGTTCTCAAAACCTGTTGGGGTTCCGTTATAGCCGTCAGATATGATCATCTTATCTTTAACTATCAAAGCTCCGACCTGTTTGCGCTTGCAATAAGAGAGCTTGGCCCATTCGTAGGCCATGCGCAAGTAGGCGACATCGTATTTGTGTTGTTTTGCAGATTTACTCATAGTCAAAGCAAGATAGCCAATTCAAAACGAAGATAATTGAACTCCGCTCCTCTATTAAACTGCTGGCTGTTAATCTTATTACAAAGTTTGTCAAAAAACTGCCAATTCAGACTTAGAAAGGCCAAGTTTCTGCAAGCATAGTAACCAACATTCCGATGGTAATGCAGCAAATGGCTATGGTCCAATCTCTGGAACTGGTCTTTAAAATGTTCTTGGCAACAAATCCAACAACTAGGGCAATTAGGACGATCAAAAGTTGCGCCAATTCAATTCCTAGAGCGAATTCAAAAAGTGGTAAGGCAGCGCTTTCGTCCAAACTTCTGAAAAAACTTGCAAAACCAAGACCGTGTATCAATCCGAAGAAAAGCGTCATGAAATAAGTACCGTAAATGGACAGTTCCGCACCAGTCTTTCTGGTCTTGAGTAAATGGTATATGGCAGTGGCCAGAATAGTCACCGGAATGAGAAACTCAACCGCGGTAGGTGAAACCGTCACCCATCCGAAAGTAGCAGCTACCAAAGAGATCATATGTCCTAGGGTGAAAGTGGTGACCAGACCCACGACCTTTTTCCAATCGGTAAATTCGTAAACCGATACCAAGACCACTAAGAAGAGCAAATGGTCATAGCCGTTCCAATCTAAAACATGATTGAAACCCAATTGGAGATAGAGCCAAAAATCTGACATAACTGGGGTTTTGGGTAAAGTTACTACAAATCGCAGAGTTGCTCTTGCAGTTTAATCCTTCTTTAAGATTTAAAACTAGAAATGGTAAAAAAGCTTTTAAACGCTTTATTTTCATTAAATTAGAATAAAACTAACTATGAAAATTAAACTACTGCTCTTTTTGGGTCTCATAAGTATGTCTCTGAGTGAGCTGCAAGCTCAAGATCCTATTTTACTGGAGGAAGATTGGATTTTAATCGAAATGATTCACCTGGGAGAACACTACTTCCCTCCTAGCAATTCAGAAGTTGCCTTTATACCCTTAAATTTTGGAGAGCCCGCTGCACCACATGATATGATAACTCATGTTTGTAACGCTTTTGTGGCAGATGCAAGCTTTGTCGGCGATTCGCAGGTGACGTTCTTTAATATGGCGTCAACGCTTGTAGATTGCAGCCTGAAAGAGAATAATATCTTTGAGTTTCACTACTTCGGATTCTTCTTTGACTCAGTAGACGAACCCTTAGAATACATTATCTCTATAGTTGATGATCCCGACGGCTATGGCTTAAGTATTTATAAACCCGATGGCGATGTTGTGCATTATCTATCATCTGGATTGGGTGTAAGGGCGAATCGATTGTCTGAAGTCTTCTTTTATGGCAATGCCCAAGATGTCCTGTACATATATAATCCGACCTCAAGGAATTTTCAAATGAACCTATACAGCGCCGATAGCAAATTAATTCGTCGTGATGAAGTAATAAATCGGCTTGACATATCTGGTCTACCAGCAGGAATTTATTTTGTTCAGCTAAGCGATGAAAATGGCAGTGTAACCGAACGGTTCGTAAAACAATAACTAAAAATACTGCTGTAGCTCCTTTTTAAAATAAGCGGCGCTCGCGGCAGCACTCGCCGTGGAATTCTCTGTGAAATTCCCACCCTGTTCAATGTAGAAATACTCCAAACCAGAAGACACCGGGTCTGGCAAGATCTCGTGATAGTTGATAGAACCGTTCCCTAACTCGGTATAATCTCTACTCACCTTATGCATGTCCTTAATATGCCACATCACATAACGCCCGGGATACTTTGCCACTAATTCCTTGGGAGTGGTCTTGCCTTGATGCATTACCCAATACATATCCATTTGGAATTTTACTTGCTGCGGATCGGTACGGTCTGCGATTATATCGTAACCGGTTAGTCCATTGCCCAGATCGGCAAATTCGTAGCCGTGGTTGTGAAAGGCAAATCCCAGATCGGTCTCGCTGATCTGCTGCCCAATGAGCTTCAACTTTTTAGCAAGCAGGCTGTAACCGTCCAGGTTCCTGTAAGGTTCTTCTATAAAAGGCCAAGTGATGTATTTGTTGTCCATAACCGAAGCGGCGCTGATGCAGGCATCTACATAGCGACGCAGTTCATCATCCGAAGCCTCCATAAAAGCAGAAAGCCCATAGTGTCCGCTACTTACAGTTAGCTCCATCTCATTGAGGATCGCCTTGAAATCTTGAGGCGTATAGCCGTATATCTTGTTGGTGTCTGCGTCAAAACCATAGGTTTCAAAGTCCTCATAACCCATGGCCTTAAGCTCCTTTAAGGTTCCCACAGGGTCATTGACCATTCTATCGCGAATGGAATACACTTGGTAGCCTAATTTGTACTTATTATCTGCGCCAAAACCTGCACAACTCCAAGGGAGTATGGCAGCTACACTTGCTGTGGCACTTAATTGAATAAATTCTTTGCGGTTCATGGTTTAGTATTATTGCATACTCGGACAAACAGCCTCCGTCCAAATGGCATATCCTTTCGGATTCATATGCAGACTGTCTGCAACAAAGATCTCAGGTTTGGGTTTGCCCTTTTGGTTGAGCATCGGGAACCAAACATCTATATAATCGACCTGTTCCATAGCTGCACAATAGGATTTTAATAATCGGTTGAGTTCTAAATAGGCCAGCTGATGTTGCCAACGCGACGGGCTCGGTTTTGCCCCAATAATAAAGATTTCGACCCCTGGTAGGCTGGTTAAAATTTTCCCGACGATCTGACTCATTGTCTTTAAGGTTGACTCCGGAGTCTTACCAGAATTAATATCGTTATCGCCTTCGTAAATAAAGACCTTTTTAGGCCTAAAACGCAAAACGGCGGCATCCAAATGGTAGAGAAGATCACTAGCTTCAGAACCTCCAAAGCCCGTGTTTACAATACGCTCATCTGCGCAATCCACAGCGACATTAGTCCAAAACCGTACACTGGAACTCCCGGTTATCACGGTGACATCCCCCGAAGGAACTTCCATCTTCTTAAACACATCTATCGAGCCCTGGAATCGCAAGGGATTCTGAGCTGTGATTAGCTGAGAGAACATTAATCCCAACAGCATTAAAATAATCTTGTGGCGCATACTTTTTTGAGTTGGTTCAAGTTAATGAGAATTTCCGAACTCGGTGCGCTTATAAATGGCTTTAGCCAGAGGTCAGATCCGGTTTTGATGTTAATGTTTTTACAAAATCCTTTATTTTGTTTAATGTTTACCTATTTTCGTTAAACGTAATTAGACCAATAACAACCAACATACTCATGAAAACGATCAAGTTCACACTGCTTTCACTTGTTTTTGCGATCCTAGTTTCCTTTAAACCGGCAACCCAAGATTTTCAAGGTCAAGCCTTTTATTTTTCTAAATCCACTATGGATCTAGGCCAATGGGGAGCTCGCTTAAGTGAAGCTGAAAAGAAACAAGTATATGCCCGTTTAAAGAATCGTTTAGAGAAAACCTATATCCTAGACTTTAATAAGGAGGAGTCTGTCTTTAACGAAGAAGATCAGATCGACGCCATGTCTGGAGCCACAGACACTTGGGGCAGCAATTTTGCCAGAGGAGAGCAATACAAGAACGTTAAACAGAACCAACTCATCCAGGAGCAAGAATTCTACGGCAAAAAGTTTTTGGTAAAAGATAAGCTGGCAGAGATTAATTGGAAGATGGAAGGCGACTCCAAGATGATCGGTCAATATATGTGCTTTAAAGCCACAGCTACTGTGCCTACCAAAGAACTCACTTGGTATAATTTCGAGTGGAGTGATCTTAGAGCAGAACAACAAACCGACGAGGCCGGAAACCCCGTTGTGCCCACAACCGACATAGAGGCTTGGTACACCCTGCAGATCCCTGTTAGTCATGGACCTGCAGAGTACTGGGGCTTGCCCGGGTTGATTTTAGAAGTAAGTGCTGGTAATACGACCATGTTGTGTTCTAAAGTGGTTTTGAATCCTGCGGAAACCGTCACTATTGAAGCACCAGACAAGGGCAAGGAGATCACCAAGAGTGATTATCAACAAACCATCCGCAAGAAAATGATGGAAATGCGAGACAACAGAGGTCGCAGAAGAAACTAAGACGCCATCAGTTATTAGCATCCGATGAAAAAAATACTCTTTTTGGCCCTACTGGCCGCGGCCAGCCTGAATGCTCAAGTACAAATGCAAGGTGTGGTCAAAGACAGCTTGGATGTGCCGCTAGAACTAGCCAATGTTGTCGCTATTAACGATTCTACCAATGCTTTAGAGTCGTACGGAATTACCAATCAAGAAGGCAAATACAAGCTCGAACTAAACAGCAATACCCGATACAAATTACAGGTGAGTTATATCGGATTTAAGACCTACGAGGAGCTACTTACCACTACCGACACCGATCTGAGCAAAGATTTTAAACTTGCACCAGACAACGCCTTAGATGCAGTGGAACTCGTCTATGAGATGCCAGTAACCGTTAAAGGCGATACCTTGGTTTACAATGCAGATTCTTTCAATACCGGCACAGAACGCAAGCTGGGCGATGTATTGGAAAACCTTCCGGGTGTGGAGATCAATGAAGATGGGCAGATCGAGGTAGAAGGCAAAGTGGTGAATAAGCTCATGGTCAACGGGAAAGATTTCTTTGACGGCGACACCAAGTTGGCAACAGAAAACATTCCATCCAATGCCGTATCTAAGGTTCAGGTGCTTAGAAATTACGCAGAAGTCGGCCAACTCAGTGGCGTGCGTAACAACCAAGACAACGTAGCCATTAACATCAAACTCAAAGAAGGGAAAGAAAACTTCTGGTTTGGTACAGTTACCGCTGGTGGTGGTTCTTCGCCAGATGACGAACTCTATCTTTTACAACCCAAACTGTTCTACTACAGCCCGAAATACAGTCTTAACTTCATTGGAGATCTAAACAACACAGGCGAGGTTGCTTTGACCCGTCGTGATATTCGCGGTTTTGGCGGAGGTTTTCAAGCGCCGAGCCGCAGCAGCGGAACCGACATTAATTTGGGAGATAACAGCCTGAATTTTTTGACCAGTCAAGCCAATGCCTTGGAAATTGAAAGCCAATTGGGCTCTATGAATTTTAGTTATTCGCCAAAGTCCACTTTAGATCTGAGTGGTTTTGCGATCTTTAATTCAAGTAGAATCTTATCTAGAGAAACCAGTTTTGTTCAATATACAGATCCGGAACTTGGAATTCCTGACGAAGCCACAGAGCAACGCAGCAGAGAGCGTTCGGATCAAGGGCTAGTGAAACTCAGCCTTAAATACCAACCCAACCTCAACAACCAAATGGATTATGATGTTTTGGGAAGGATCTCTAGAGACAGTCAAGATCAGAATCAATTCTCCTCTGTAATTGGCAATACCGAGCAATTAGATGAAGTGACTCCCTATAGCATCAATCAGAATTTAAACTATTACTACACGCTGAACGAGCGCAACATCTTTGCCTTTGAGGCTACGCATTTGTTGCGCAATGAAGATCCGTTCTACAATGCTGTTTTGGTCAACGACCCTGACGGCCCCGATGCTTTTGATAATACTGCGGAGGCGCTAGGGCTAAATACAAGCCTGGACTTTTACAATCTGGGGCAAAACCGACGCATCAAGTCCAACCAACTGGACGCTAAGTTGGATCATTATTTTATTATTAACCAACGCAGTAATCTGAATTTTACTTTGGGAACTATTTTGAGCAACCAACAGTTCAATTCGGACATCTTTCAATTCTTAGAAGACGGCAGCCGCTTTGACCCGACTCCAACAATAAACGATGGGCAGGACACCAACGACACCGAATACAATTTTAGCGATATCTACTTGGGGGTGCATTACCGTGCTAAATGGGGAAAGTTTACGGTTACTCCTGGATTTTCATTGCATGCCTACGGCAACAATAACACGCAATCTGGAGAAGAATTCAAAGACAACTTCTTTAGACTATTGCCAGACTTTGAAACGCGTATACAGTTCAAGAAGAGCGAGCAACTCACCTTCCGTTACGAAATGCGCAATCAGTTTACAGATGTTACGCGTTTGGCTCAAGGATTGGTGTTCAATAGTATCAACAATATTTCCTTCGGAGAGCCAGAATTGCAAAATGCCTTGGCGCATAATGTGAGCTTGTTCTACAGTAGTTTTAACTTGTTCAATTATACCAATGTATTTGCAAGAGCAGCTTACACCAAAAACATCGATCAGATTCGCAGTCTGACCAACTTTGACAATGTGATCCGTACCAGCAGCTTTTTCAATTCCGCCTTTGCCGATGAAACTGCCAGCCTCTTTGGTCGGGTACAGCGAACTTTTGGTAAGGTGAGGGCCAGCGTGAATGTGCGCTACAACTACAGCAAGATCAATCAGTTCATTCAAGGACAGCGCTCTATAAACGAAGGCTTTACACAAACCTACACGCCTGGCCTACGCACTAATTTTAAGATAGCGCCTAATATCTCGTTGAGCTATCGCTACAGTGTGACCAACAACAACCAGGGAGACCGCGAGACGACTTTCATTACCAATGCCCCTACCTTTGAGTTCGACGCTTATATTTGGAAATCGGTGACCTTTAGAACAGATTATGCCTATACAGTTCAAGAACTGGACAACGGTGACACTCAATCTTTTCAAAATTGGAACGCAACGCTCTCATACAGAAAGAATCGCGACTCGAAATGGGAATATAAAATCCGCGCCACGAATATTTTAAACATAGATTCACAGGTGCGAAATAGTGCAAATAATGTGTCTGTTTTTAGTTCAGAGACGTTTATTCAGCCAAGATTTATTACCTTCCGCTTTATCTATACACTATAAATCTAACTTAATACAGACCACCACAATATGAAGAAATTAGTTCTTTTGGCCTTTTTTATTGGGTTTGCCACCCTTTCTTATGCACAGGATTACACGGATATTGTAAAGTTTCAGTACAACCGAGCCACGCTAGGAAATATTGACAATGATGATGAAACTGAGGTTGGTAACGCCAATTTAGAAACCTATTTTGTGATCCCTGCTACACCTAAAACGATCTTTATCGCTGGTTTTACGTATGAGAACACCCGTTTGAGTTTAGTACACGACGATGATTTCCGCACCAATTTAGTGATGACCCGTCTTAACCTCGGAGTTAAGCTAGATCACGGTAACGGATGGAGCGGAACCTATGTTTTGCTTCCTAAATACGCTTCGGATTTTGACGATCTGGGTGGCGATGCCTTCCAGTTTGGAGGACTTGCCCTATTCGAAAAAAAGATCTCTGGACGTAAAGGTTGGAAATTCGGTAGTTATGTGTCTTCTGAAAACTTCGGGACCATTATTACTCCGCTTGTGGGTATGTGGTACAAATCCCCAAACCGCAAGTTCTATGTAAATGCGGTTTTCCCGATTCGTTCTGAGGCTAACTATGCGATCTCTGATATCTTTAGCGTAGGAGCCAACTTATTGACCTCTGTAAAAGCTTACGACCTTTCTGGTAATGCCGATGGGTTCTATGTACAAGAAGAGTCTATCCGCTTCAACTTGTATGCAGGAGTGAGTCTGTTCAACGGAACGCTATTGGCCAGAGCCAAGATCGGATACGATACCACAGACTACGGCGTATATCTGCAAGGAGATACTGTAGGAGCTCAAATTCTAACCTTTCAGGTTGGCGGAGACGACAGAAACAGACTCAACAGAGAATTCGACGCTGCTCCATTTATGGGTGTAGATCTAGTTTTGCGCGCCGGAATCTAAGAGCAAATTCAACAAGGTCGCAAGACCAATGATTAAAATAAACAGCAAGGAAAGTTTTCTGAACTTTCCTTGCGGTATTTTATCCAGTATCCTTTTCCCAATATAAGAACCTACCAAGCCTATTACCAGTAGGAAAGGAACGTATTTTAAGTCGTGTTTGTGAATATAGCCGTTGTTGTAATAAACAAAGGTTCGGGAAAAATCGATCATAAAATCGATAAAGGCAGAGGTGGCTACAAAAACACTTTTTTCTAAGTTAAAGGCCGCCATGGTCAAGCCGCGTATAGCGCCTCCCGTACCTAACAGACCCGCAGAAAATCCAGAGAGCGAACCTCCGATCACAGCGTTTTTATTGCTGTCTTTTACCGCAAAGCCGCTCCGCAGCAAAAAAAACACACTCAACAAGATCAAAAACACGCCCAAAACCACCTCCAGATAAGCAGACTCGAAATATTTGGACAATACCCCACCCAAGATCACAAAAAGCACAGACGGCAGGCCTATATAGAGTAGCAAGCGTTTATCCAGGCCTTTTTTGAACAAGAATATCTTACTCAGATTGCTAGAGAGATGAAACAAAGCAGTAAGGCCAAGAACCGAATAAAAGTCAAAGTAAAAATTACCTATCGGCACAAAAAATACCGAAGAACCAAAGCCACCGACTGTCCCGATGATCTCGGCCAATAAGGCCAACAGCAGGAAAGTGGTGTTTATGTTATTCATCTGAATCTGCGTCTATCAACACTACGGAGCCTACTATTCCATCGTGGATGGCCATTTTCTTTTCTGAGAAACCCATAGTAATGAGCGACAACCAGCCCAGGCCGTATTTGATCAAAAATCGAATGCAAGCTGCCAGAAAGTTGATTTTTTGCTTCGGATGGTTTTCAGATCGCACCTTAAGATTAAAACGCGCATGCCCCATAGTGCCTCCAAACTGACTGACAAAAAAGGGTTCGTAAAAAACAAAAATCGCGAAGAATAAGGACACGCGAACCCAGGTAGCCACCTGCTCAAAACTTCCTAAGATCTCACTGCAGAGATATATCATAACTATCATAAATAAACTGTCGAATACAGTGGCCTTTACTCGGTCATCTATGCCAGAATATTTAAGTCTGGTTGCTGCTTCTATATGTTCCTGCGATTCTTCCATGAGTTATTTTGTCTAGAGCATTAGCGATTTATTCCAAGTACATCTCCGGCCGTGTGCATGTCCTTTATGTCCTGTCTACCCACTCCATAAACGGGCTCGGTATAGTTCTCTTCTTTATCGATCTTATAGATACCAGAGGACTTATTTACCTCGTAGAGATTATCCATTATAAACAGACTGTCTGCTGTCACCTCAACTACTTTAAAAGTGGTGTAGCTGCCATATCCAACCTTATATTCATAAATATCACCAACCTGAGGCGATGCCAAGTATTCCAGTTCTCGTTTGTCGTTTGCTTGACTGGCAAAGACCGCAGCAATAACAAAGGCCACAAAAATGGCTAAACCTGCCCATTGCCAAAGTGGCCCTCGGCTGTCACTCTTGAGCCTGGTATAAGCCTGCTTGTGAGACTCGTTGAGTTTTTTAGGTTTGAACTCGGTATTGCAGTTTTCACAATGGCCTCTACCCAACTTTCCCATTGGAAAAAGCGGTATCCAGAATATATGGGCGTGTCTTCGGTAAACGTTTAAAGTAATACTGCCTGTCGCATCGCAATTTGGACAGTTTCCTGTTGCAGGTTTGGCACTGTTTAAATGCACAGCTTTGCTTCCGTAAATGATCATATGATATTATTTAGTTGCTTGAATTTATAAATGTAATGATGTTTTGAGCCAGTTGTTCAGCGCTATTTTTCTCCAAGGGATGCACCCCTTGCTCAACGAGCTTTAGCTGCCCAAAACTTAAACTTGCAACTGCAGTCTCTGACTCTGATACGGAAACCATATTATCACAGTCACCGATACTAATAAGAACTGGGGTTTTTATTGCTTGCAATTGGGCAGAAGTAAACGCCTTACCTGTACCCAAGTCTATCATCATGTCTGCAGTACGTTTGAGCAGCTCCTTCCAATCATTTGGAGCGTGTAATTGTTCCAGATAATTCGCGAACCGTGGTACTTTTTCTAAGATTTTCTGCGGATCCAATTGTTTGACTTCTCGTCCTGCCGATTCTGGCGTCCAGTTGAACTTAGTGCCATAGGTCACTATTTTTTTTACTCGCTGCGGATGAGTTGCTGCAAATTTTAAAGCCGCGTATCCACCCATACTATATCCGAAGAAATACGCTGAATCTATTTGCTGGTCATCCATAAATTCATGAATATTCGCCGCAAACACATCCATGCTAAAATTACCTTTAGATGGACGTCCGCCATGACCTTCAAAGTTGAAGCTATAGGTCTTAAAATCTTCCGACAGAACTGTCTTGAGCCTTTGCAATTGCTGCGTAGACCCCAAAGCTCCGTGAAGTAAAATTAAAGGAGAAGTACTCAATTGGGCTGCGTTAGTTGTTCTCAAGGTACAACTTTTTCTCCCAGCGCTAAAAGTCTAAATAGGCCTCGCTTAGGCTTAAGCCTTACTATTTTTAAGCTTGGTTCTCAAATAGTCGAAGCTATCGTCTATGTCGGCATAGAGATCATCTTCCGGAACTAGGTCAGGGATAATATCTACCGCCTTCAACATATCGCAGGGCTGTTCCTGCAACCCTACCAATAACACCTCGATACCTTGTTCTCTCAGATCAAAGATGATATCTTCTAAAGCGTATAAGCCCGACTGATCCACATAAGGAACTCTATCCATTCTAAAGATCACTGCATCGATCTCCCCGGGCAAACCTTTTATCTGATCTTTGAAATAAGAAGTAAAACCAAAGAACAGCGGACCATAGAGGTGTTTAATGATCACTCTGTCCTTGTACTTTTCGTAAAACTCAACCTCATCTTGCCAAGGTTTAGAGCCGTCTATATCTGCTATATTGCCAACTTCCATACCCTGTTCGGACAGGTCGCCTGACTTTTTCATAAATAACAAACAAGCCAAAGCCACCCCGGCGCCTACAGCGTAAATAAGGCTACCAAAAGTAGTGATCAACAGCACTAAGATCAGTACCACAGCATCTGCTCTGGGTACTTTTCTAAGATGTTTGAGCCCTTTTAAGTCTACAATTTTAAAGCCAATAGGAATGAGCAATCCTGCCAAAACACAAAGTGGAATATGGGCCGCCAATTTTCCAAGTCCGAGTAAGACCGCTAACAAGAATAAACCGTGAAGCGTGCCGGACAAGCGAGTCTTTCCTCCGGCGTTGATATTGACTACTGTTCCTTTGGTAGCTCCCGCTCCTGGAATACCTCCAATAACTCCCGCTATCATATTTCCAATTCCCTGTCCAATGAGCTCTCTGTTAGAATTGTGCTTGGTCTTGGTCATATTGTCTGCAATAACAGAGGTAAGCAGGGAATCTATACTTCCCAATACTGCCAGTACTACCGCGTACTCCATAATAAGTCCGTAGGCTGAAGCATCTACTTCCAGAATTCCTGCAATTTTGATAGACGGCAAGCCAGAGGGGATCTCACCAATCACCGGAACATCCATCTGTCCAAAATAAGCGATCAAAGTTGCAACTATAAGCGCCACTAAGGCACTAGGTATGGCCTTTGTGATCTTAGGAAATAAATAGTAAACCGCTATAGTGATTCCACCGAGCATTAATGCTTGTAGGTTGGCTTCGGAAAACAATCTTGGCAGATCCTGAATCACCGCTAAGGTCGACTTAGAAGATCCCAGCCCGGCAAAAGGGAATATTTGGAGTATAATGATAATTAGGCCCACCCCACTCATAAAACCAGAAACCACGGGATAGGGAAAATATTTTACATAACTAGCGATATTCAAAAAGCCAAAAACGACTTGCAGCAAGCCTCCGACTATAAAGGCCAAGAGTATGATAGGCATAGCGGCTTCTAAACTACCGTTTAGCTGAATAGCCGCTGCCACTAAAGCTGCGGAAACCACCGTCATAGGACCTGTTGGGCCACTAGCTTGGGTTTGGGTTCCTCCAAAAAGGGCCGCGAAAATACCCACGGCTATGGCGCCATATAAACCTGCGGTAGCACCCATACCAGATTGCACACCAAAAGCCAAAGCCAATGGAAGTGCAACTACTCCAGCAACCAATCCGCCAGTGAAATCTCCTTTAAAATTCTTGAAATCGTAAATCTTAGAGCTCATATTTTGAAACCAGTTTATAAAATTCTACAGACGCCCTAAGTTACTGTTTTTAGCGCCTCGATGAAAACCAGAATTTGTGGGATTTCAATGACCACGAAACCCTAATTGACCAAGTCTTCGCAAGTAGCCGAAAGCTATATTCAAGATCAATTGACCTTTAAGATGGGATTTGATTCCTGCGGATTGACAAAATTATCAGCACGTTCAAAACGCGGACTAATTACCTCTACGCCTTCACGATTGATATAACCAAGCTTTAAATCGCTCTGCACTATAGCGAAACCATTTTTAAAGTCTAGCGCATTGCCGTATTTGGGTTCTACCAGCCAGTTTCCATCCGCAGTGATAAACCCTACCTTACCGTCTAGTTGAACGGCAGCAACACCCTCATTAAAACTACGTACAGCGGGATATTGAAAAGGAATCACCACCTCATTTTGCTTATTTATAAATCCCCACTTTCCGTCTTTTTGTACAGCGCACAGTCCTTCTGAAAAATCGGCTACATCTTCGTAAATATTAGGAATAGCTACAGCACCCTCAAGGTCTAAGAACCCGAACATATCGTCTTGTAAATAAGCAGCCAAACCCTCGTAATAGTCATAGGTGCCTTCGTAGGTTGCCGGCACCACTTCTTGACCACTACTATTTATAAAACCGTATTTCTGATCTTTCATAAAAAAGGTCCTGCCTTGGTGAAAATCGCCCAAGGTGTAGTCTACGTGTAATTTGATCTTCCAATCTCCTTTGGTATCGACATAACCAATGGTTTCATTTTCCAGATCCAGAGCGGCTGCCAAACCTTCGCTAAAAGGCATCATAGCGTCAAAACCTTCCGCCACAAGGGTTCCAGAGGTGTCTATAAACCCAACCTTATCATCGGGCATACGAACGGGTGCATAACCTTCGTAAAAAGAAGTTGGTTGACTAAAGGTCTTTTCGCCAAACTGCACAGTTCCGGCGGGATCTATAAAAATATATTCTCCCCCAACCGCTCCGTTTATCAAGTCGGTACGTATTCCGTCAATATTTACACAGGCAAAGCCATTGGAAAAGGAACGGGCCAGCGGATATTTCGGCTCAATTACAAAGCCGCCCAAGGTATCGATATAACCGTATTTTCCGTCTATCATGACCATGGCTAGCAGTTCAGAGCTCGCGCTTGGCTTGTCGGTCAGCGATGTTTCAGAGGATTTGTCTTCGTTCTTACACGCCCCTAGCATCACCAGAAATGCCAAGGCAAAAACAGCTAAAAAATTTCTTCTCATTGGGCTTTCAATAGGGTGGTTATATTTTCTCCAAATTGATTGGTCCATGTTCCATTATCGTAAGTGATCACCCCGTGTTGGCGGTGAAAGAACTTGGTCTTGGAAGTCATATTGCGCTCCAAACCAACAACGTAATCGGGCAAACAAATGGTAGTTCCGTTATCTTCTACCGGAGAGTATCCGTCATCGCAAGGATCAGAGCTACAGGAAGTGACAAAACATAATGCGACCGTAATTAAGCTGATATGTAGTGTAAGTTTCATAGGTGTTTTTAGTTATTCTCGTTCCATAAACTTAAGCATAAATACTTAAGCCCATTTGGCAATTTGATTTTAGGACACTAGGATCTTAAATGTTTGATGATCAGTCCGAGCTGCCCCAAATGGTACACATCGTGTTGTAAGATACCGTCCAACAACCATTGATAAGTATATTCGCCCTTAAAATCCGTGTCGTAATAGGTCTGTTGCAAAAAGGAATCTTCCTTGTCCTTAAGGGAGCTTATCAGATCAGTAAAACTCTGCTGATAGGCCGTCCATATAGAATTCCAGCCTTGGGCTTGGAGCTCCTTGTCTGGCAACCAATTCTCTATACAAGCATCTGTTTTACTTCCTTGACCGGTCTTAATTTTGAGCACCGCTTCTTCTCGCCATAGGGTAAGATGTGATATCAAAGCCGCTATACTTTTTAATTTAGGAGTTGGACGTACAAAGACCAAAGATGGGTCCACCTTGGCCAACTTACGCTCATAACTACGGCCTATCCATGGCTTGCCGGCTTGGATCTCTTGCATTTGACTGATAAAATGAGCAATGGTTGCCATAAGTCTTATTCTACTCCGTTCTGTTGGGCGATCATCTTCTTTAAGAGGGCTACCTGTCCTAAGTGATAATAACTGTGCTCTATAAGTCCGTCTATATTACGTTGCATATGCCCGTATTTCGGATCGATAAAAGCTTCCCCGAGATCTGCATCCGGCATGGCCTGAATTATTTGGGCCAATGCCTCCGTGTCTTTCCAAAAACTTTCTTGAAAGTCCTTCCACTGCTGCTGCGACTCAAATGGCGAGAAATCAAAACTGAATTTGTCGCGTATGGTCAACTGTCCGGATTGGAATGCCTCGAGTACCCCCGCTATATAATAATGGATATGCTGAGCCAGCAAGCCTATGGAATTGCGCCCGGCCAAGCTGAGATTCGCACCTTGAAAATCCATGTCCTGAATTTGATCTTTAAAGTTGGTATTAGCAACCCAAGTGCCATTTAAAATCACCTCCCGCAATCGATCTGCTAGTTCTTTTGATTTCATGCTACTTCTTTTTAAAGACCACTATGTCTTGATATTCTTTGGCCCCTTGGGCTCCTTTCCAAAAACCGTCGGCTATTCGTGTAACCTCCAAGCCTGCTGCGGCCATCATTTGGTTTAATTTTTCTTTGTGGATGGCGATATTTCCACTGGTCACTTTACTGTTCATCAGTCTGAATCCATCGCCTTTAACCGGGAATCCGAAACCTTGAGTAGCGATCTGATCCTCATCGGTCTCATCGTAAAGAAAAAAAGTAGAAAGCGCCGAACCGTCGTGTTTCATAACCCGTTGGATCTCTTTTAAATAATGTCCAATCTCATCTACCATCATGTGGGTAAAGACAGAGAAGGAATAAACCTTGTCAAACTCCTCGGACTTGTACGGAAACTCGAAATCTGTCGCCTTGGCCTTAGAATTGTTGTACAAATCGTTGAACAAGGGCACATAGGTAAAATTGAAATTCGGAAAGTCGCGGCCAATTTTTTTATTACACCAATCTACACCGCTTTTAACCACGTCAAATCCTTCGTAACGCGCCTGAGCAGAAAGGTATTCTACCAATGAGATCGCGGTGCGGCCAATGCCACTGCCAATATCGAGCACATGATCGTCCGGACGCAGATCGAGCTCGCTCTTTAGCAATTCCAATTGATGCTTACTGCTGGCTAAGAACTTTTCGGCTCCAGCTGCAGATCCGGTATAGATAGCTCCTCTGGGCGGCACGTATTTATTGCGTTTGCCTTTTATTCTATCCCAAAGGTCGGCTGGGAGATAATACAGATAACGAACCCAAAAGCGTTGTTTAGCGGAGAGGGAATACCAGAGCTTTCTAAAGTAGTTTTTGTTCATTGCGGCTTGGTCACAGGATTTTTGCGAATCTAAAGATAGCAATAGTGAGCCAATCCCGGCAGCAAAGAATATCACAAGTATTCCACCAACTGAATATTATTACCGCAGGTATCGTTAAACACCGCAATCTTCACCGTGCCCATCTCGGTAGGCGCCACACTGAATTCAACATCTAAGCCCAACAAGCGATCATACTCTTCTTGTACGTTCTCAACGTCGAACTGGGTGTAGGGATAACCGGCATCCATAAGCGCATCTTGGTATACACGGCTTGGTTCAAAATGAACCGGAGCTGGTTCCAACACCAGCTGAACCCCGTCCTGATCTTCTGGCGACACCAAGGTCAACCACCTGTCTGTTTCGTTGAGTGGAATGTCGAGTTTTTTAATGAACCCTAGCTTCTGGGTATAGAATTCTAAGGCCTTTTGCTGATCTCTTACTGGAATACTTATTACGGTTACTTTCATCTGGTGGTCTTTTTAGTTGGACTGCAAATTCTAGAATCGGCAATACAATTACTTCTTTAAAATTGCTCTTTTTTGAAATTCCTTCGGACTAATGCTGTTCCTACGTTTAAAAAGTGCGCTGAAAGACCCTAAAGATTTAAAGCCAACTGCAAAACATGTCTCGGTTACCGAAGCTCCACTTTTGAGCAGTTCTTTTGCTTTTTCCAAGCGTTTGTCCGTTAAATATTGACTCGGAGTTTGTCCGTGATACTTTTTAAAAAGTCGCAACATATGGAATTTGGACACAAACCCTTCTGTAGACAGCACATCTAAATTCAGCTCTTCTTGATAGTGCTTGTCAATATGATGTTTCACCGCCATAATAGTATCCAGTTGCCCGCGATTGGCAAACTTGGTAGCCTTGTAGTTCTCTAAATGCTGCTGATAGATCGACATAGCTACAAGATAACAATTTGCTCGGACAGCCTAACGGCCTGTAACTCATTTGTAGAGCACACTGAAATTATTTATATTTTCAGTGCTGATTCTTTGCTGTTGAGTTTATTGGTAAAAATCTCACAAATAGGATCGTCAAACCAAACAAAAAACTAACGCATAACCATCCCTATGAAAATCAAACAATTACTCCTCGTTCTTTTTATTGCACTTACCTCAAGTACTATTGCGCAAATAGACGCAAACATTACCGACCTGAATACCAACAAGACCGTAGCCATCAGTGATCTGTATTCAGAATACAATTTAGACAGAAGTATTCCCACCCTAATAATCACTTGGAGCGGAGAATGGTGCGCGCCTTGTATCGATTTGATAAACCGATACCACAGCTGTGATTTGTCTATGCTCAATCTCATTACCATAAACGTAGACGCAAAAGACCGTCGTGACGGTGTGCTCAACAAGGGTTACCACCGCAATTGGACCAAATCTCTAAACTTTCACGCCAATCTTGGTGGCAGCTCCCGAGGACTCGACAATATCTTTAATGTCTCCTCTGCTCCGCTAGTTATTTATATGATAAACGGTTACATAAGCGATGCCTTGGTCAGCTTCCAGATCACGCCCTACAAATTGGTTGAATCTGGGCGCATAAACGACATTGGTTTTATCTGGAATAATTCAAGCGATCTGAACAGTCTGGCGTGGAGTTATTATGAAAACGTAAATGATCAGGCCAAATTACAAGAAGCCATTGGTTGGGTAAACAGATCTATAGCTTTAGATGAGAACTACCACAACGTAGACACCCATGCGGCACTACTCTTTAAAACAGGAAAGTACACCGAAGCCTTAAAGCGCGCTAAAGACGCCATAGAGATCGGCAAACAAACGGGCGTGGATTACAGTGCCTCAACAGATCTGATAAATCAGATCATAGAGAAGCTATAAGGTCGAGTTTCAAATTTTTAATTATTTGGACGCCCCGTGTAGCAGACCATAGTCGCTGCACGACCGCGCTCTTGGTTACAACTCCTCACTCGCATGCCAACTTCGCAAATGCTATGTTGGCCGCAGCGTCGCTGGGCTTTTGAGTTTTATTCTAAAGAGAATCCGTTTTCTTTTAGTATGCTCGCATACCAGCTATAAGGAATTTCGCCGCGTTTGTAGTACTGTTTAACCTCTTCTATACTGCCCTTGTCTCCGTAGTCTTTAAGGTAATCTATCGTTCCATCGGTTTTATAGAAGGTCCATTCTCCAGTACGAATGCGCCAGTTTTTATAGGTTCCAACAGCTGCAAGGGTTCCGTCCTGATTGTATTTCTTAATTGGGCCTTCTACTCTATTTTGATTGTAAGTACCTTCTTCTTTTTTGTTTCCGTTCTCGTAGTAATTGATCCATCTGCCTTGCCCCAGACCATCAACATATTCTTGCCAAGAAGACAATTGACCATTTTCATACCTACCAAATAGAATACCGGTAAATGGTTCTTTTTCTCCTTTAGCATAATATCGATACATGCCAGAATCGGAATTCCCGTAGGTCGCACTCATAGGGAGTTCGCGTTTGCTAGTCACTTCACTCATGGAAAGTTCCCTTTGTGCTAAACTCAAATTGGGCAGGCATAACAGCAACCCCAACAACAAATATTTCATAACAAATTGATTTTCAATAAAGATACCACCCTTAGGCGTTAAGGTTTTGCCATTAGCTGATAAACTTCTGTTAATTGTGTTGAGCACGCTTGCCATTTTTGACAATAGCTTTATTCTGTAATGTTTGGTTTTTTGGGCGCCCCGTGCAGCAGACCATGGTCGCTGCACGACCAGGCTTTCGCTACTCGCTTCCCGCCATAGGCGGGATAGCTTAAACAGGCCGCTCAATCCTTGGCGCGGGGTGGGGTTCAAGACCTACAAATCTTTATATTGTTTTGCACTTGTTCTAAAGTTTGCTCCCGATGCTCTAAATCTTCGAAATACTTATTTGATATAAAGAGATAAAAAGCACCCGATTCTAAAGCTTGAGCCTGCCACAGATAATAGTAATCATTCTCAAAAGGTTCTAAAATCACTAGTTTGTCAGAAGGAACATTGAGACTATCGGCAGAAAGCCGACCGATTTGATCAAATCTTTCGTCGTCTTCAACATAGTTTATTGGACTGAAAGAACCTGAACCTTCAATGAGTTGTTCAATGATATGCATGGAGTGAAGTTAGCGGAAAACAGAATTGTAAACAACAGCTTGTTTTGGGATTGTTTTGCGAGGCATCAACACTCGCTTTGTGGGATTCATTTGTTTCACAAATGTTCCAACAACAGCACCGCTCAGTGGGATTCAACCGCGAAGCGGTTGTTCCCTTCACGGCACTGTTGAGAACCACAAAAGGAAACACATCGCATTACTCCAAAAAAGAAGCGAGCTTCTTTTTTGAAGCTCGCTCGAATTTCCACATTTTTTGTGGTTCATTGTACCTTGGGTGGGAATCGAACCCACACTCCCGAAAGAACTGGATTTTGAATCCAGCGCGTCTACCAATTCCGCCACCAAGGCTTATCGGGACGGCAAAAATACATAAAATGTTCAATTAATTGCCAAATATTAGGGCTAAAAATATTCGGGATGATTTTGTGATTTTTTTACCTTTGTGACCACCAACTAATACACCCACAAAAATATGCCTGGAGCTGTTCCTCAACCCAAGATTTTTGCTTGTAAACAAAGTCAAGAACTCGCTGAAAAAATTGCCGAGCAATTTGGCGAGCCATTAGGGAATGTGATCACCTCCACCTATTCAGATGGGGAGTTTCAACCCTCTTTTGAGGAATCGGTTCGCGGAGCACGTGTATTTATAATCGGCTCTACTTTTCCACCTTCGGACCACCTGATGGAAATGCTGCTCACGTGTGACGCTGCAAAACGCGCTTCTGCAAGACATATCACGGCTGTACTTCCTTACTTTGGTTGGGCACGTCAAGACAGAAAAGACAAGCCGAGAGTTCCTATCGCGGCTAAAATGGTGGCTAAAATGTTGGAGGCTGCTGGGGCAACGCGTATCATTACCATGGACCTCCACGCAGACCAGATCCAAGGGTTCTTTGAAAAACCAGTGGATCACCTTTTTGCCTCGACCATCTTTTTACCCTATTTAAAACAGCTCAACTTAGACGAGCTTACTATTGCTTCTCCAGATATGGGAGGTTCTAAACGAGCCTACGCCTATTCTAAAGCCCTAGAAAGTGATGTAGTGATCTGCTACAAGCAACGCGCCAAGGCCAATGTGATCTCTCACATGGAACTCATAGGTAATGTAGAAGGCAAGAATGTAGTCTTGGTAGACGATATGGTAGACACTGCCGGAACCCTCACCAAAGCTGCCGATCTTATGATGGAACGCGGCGCCAAAAGTGTAAGAGCTATCTGTACTCACCCTATCCTTTCCGGACAGGCCTATGAGCGTTTAGAGAACTCACAATTGGAAGAACTTATCGTAACCGACACTATTCCACTCAGACAGCAATCTCCAAAGCTTCGTGTGTTGAGTTGTGCGCCACTTTTTGCCTCTGTAATGCAAAGTGTGAACACCAACAGTTCTATCAGTTCTAAATTCTTGATGTAATCCGCAGAGAATAAGCCTTTAAGGCATTGTAAAAAAAGTCGGATTTACTTTCAGCTACCAAAAAAATTTGGGATATTTGCAGCCGTTTTCCACTTATCGTGGTTAACCACATGCAAATAATTGCAAATGAAATGAGCGGAAATAAATTTATTTTTTCTGCTTGTCAACTGAAAAAATGTAAATTTTTTGCGCGAAAGCGAAGCGGTTGATTTACGCAGAAAATTTTTGCGAAGTTCATTTCAGGAGCACAAAATTTTTAAGTAAATGAAGTCAATTACAATTAACGGATCTCAAAGAGAAAGCGTGGGCAAGGTAGCTACCAAAGCCTTACGTAATGCTGGAAAGGTTCCCTGCGTAGTATACGGAGGAGAAACACCGATTCACTTTTCAGCGCCAGAATTAGCGTTCAAAGACTTGGTGTACACTCCAGACGTACACACAGTTGTGATTGCGCTAGAAGACGGCACAAACATCAATGCTGTATTGCAAGACATTCAGTTCCACCCGGTAACTGATCGTATCCTGCACATCGATTTTTACCAGATCTTCGACGACAAGGAAATCACTATGAATATTCCTGTACGTCTGGTAGGTAACTCTCGTGGTGTACGTAATGGAGGGGTACTTCGTTTTGTAAACCGTAAACTTCGTGTGAAAGCTATCCCAGCTAACTTGCCAGATTATATCGAGGCAGACATCACTGAGTTGCGTATTGGTAACAAGCTTTATGTTACTGCATTGACAGACGATGCTTACACCATCATGCACCCAGACAACACTGTTGTTGTACAGGTGAGAACTTCTCGTAACGCTGTTGACGAAGCGGACGAAGACGAAGATGAAGACGCAGAAGAAGGTGCGGAAGCAGCAGATGCTCCTGCAGAAGCTCCTGCCGAAGAATAGATCTTCTAGTTCACGAACATATAAAAGAGTCCGCTTGGTTATCAATTTAAGCGGACTCTTTTTATTTTTACAAAAAAAAGGATGCTCGCATTTTTAAAGCGACTTTTTGGATTAGACGCTCCTAGCGAGCCCGAGCAAGATCCCATGAAGAAATTTCTAATTGTGGGTTTGGGTAATATTGGACCCAAATACGACAACACCAGACACAATATTGGCTTTGCGGTTGCAGATGCCCTGGCGCTCAGACATGAGGCCACTTTCGAGTCTAAGAAATTAGGTGATATTGCCAAGTTCCGCATCAAGGGCCGTCAACTGATCTTGCTCAAACCGAGCACCTATATGAATCTAAGCGGCAAGGCGGTGAGCTATTGGCTCAAACAGGAAAAGGTTCCTCTAGAGAATCTATTGGTCATTACCGACGATTTAAACCTGCCTTTTGGTAGCATCCGATTAAAGAAAAAAGGGTCAGACGGAGGTCACAACGGTCTTAAAGACATTCAAGCCACGCTAAATACTACCTCTTACAACCGATTCCGATTTGGGATCAGTGATAAATTTTCTAAGGGCAGACAAGTGGATTATGTGCTCAGCGAGTGGACCGAAGACGAACAAAACGCACTTAAAGAGCGCTTACCCATTAGCGCTGATGCGATAGAATCCTTTGCCCTCGCGGGAATGGATCACACCATGAACAACTTTAACGGTAAATAAGATGCAAACCTACGCCTCGGCAAGCGATTTTGAAGGACAGACCCAAACGGTAGTTACCATAGGGACCTTTGACGGCGTACATGCCGGGCACAGAGTATTGCTTAAAAGACTCACCGACGGCGCAAGAGCTATGGGTTGCGAGTCTGTGATCTTTACTATGTTTCCGCATCCGCGAATGGTCTTACAACCGGATGTGGACATCAAACTCATTCAAACCATAGCAGAACGCCAACAATTACTTGAAAGCGTTGGCATTGACCATTTGGTCATAGAACCTTTTACCAAGTCTTTTTCGCGTATGAGCGCAGAAGATTTTGTACAACAGATCTTGGTCAATCAGCTTCAGGCTAAAAAAGTGATCATAGGCTATGATCATCGCTTCGGACGCAATAGACGCGCCGATGTAAAAGACCTCAGAAGATTTGGTCAAGAGTTTGGCTTCGAAGTTGAAGAGGTAAGTGCTCAAGAGGTTGACGAGATAACCGTGAGTTCTACCAAGATCAGAAAAGCACTTTTAGACGGCGATCTGGACACAGCAAACACCTACTTGGTCGATCCCTTCACACTTACAGGCACTATCACCAAAGGACGTGGTCTGGGGAGAACCTTGGGTTACCCTACGGCCAATTTGGAGGTGGAAGAAAACTACAAACTCATCCCTAAAAATGGGGTTTATATCGTAAAGAGCGAAATAGACGACACTTCTGTTTACGGGCTTATGAACATAGGAACCAACCCTACTGTTGGCGGCGAAACTACCAGCATAGAGACCTATTTTATGGACTTTGACGGCGACCTTTATGGGCGTAAACTGCAGATCGAATTGCTCTCGCGCATACGCGACGAGCAACGTTTCGGATCTACTGCCGAACTTATCGCAGCCATAGCGGAAGATCAGAAAATTGCAAAGGCCTATGTTAGATCGCGTCAATAACTACCTTTTTACACGTGTAGACAATGCCGGACTGGTCTTGTTTCGCATTGCCTTCGGGTTCTTACTCGCAGTCGAAGCTTACGGAGCTATAGCTACTGGCTGGGTTAAAAGAACTTTGGTAGAACCGGAGTTCACTTTCAATTTTATCGGATTCGATTTCTTACAACCCCTGCCCGGAAACGGTATGTATATCTACTTTGCGGTGATGGGTGTCTTTGGAATTCTCGTTATGCTCGGCTACAAATACCGCTGGAGCATGGCTGGCTACGCCTTGATGTGGACCTGTGTCTACCTGATGCAAAAATCGTCTTATAACAATCATTATTATTTAATGATGCTGCTTACTTGGATGATGGTCTTGTTACCCGCTGCAGGCAGAATGTCTTTAGACGCCAAGTTGAATCCGCAGCGCAAAAGTATAAGCATGCCCCGTTGGGTATCTGTCTTAGTTGTTGGCCAGCTCTTAATTGTATTTACCTACGCGGCTGTCGCAAAAATTTATCCCGACTGGTTAGACGGAACAGTGACTCGGATCTTTATGCGAGGCAAGGCGCATTATTGGCTCATTGGCGATTTTTTACAACTGCCTTGGGTTCATTTAGGCATGGCTTATTTTGGAATTCTCTTTGACCTTTTGGTGATTCCGATGTACCTCTGGCGCAAGACCCGTTGGTTGGCCTTTGGCTTATCGCTGTTCTTTCACCTGTTCAATTCCGCAGTATTTCACATTGGGATCTTCCCGTATATGTCAATCGCTTTTGCCCTCTTCTTTTTCTCTAGCGAAACGCTGGTAAAACGATTCATGCCCAAAGAAGATGTTTACCAAGGCAACGAGGTAAGACTTCCAAAAACTGCTGCCTTTACCACAACTGCTTTGGCCGTCTATCTGATAATTCAATTTGCATTGCCTTTAAGACATTGGTTTATTGCTGAGCCTGTTTTGTGGACAGAAGAAGGTCATCGACTCTCTTGGCGGATGATGCTGCGGACCAAATCCGGGCGGGTCATTTACTATATTGTCGATAAGGCCGATCCGAACAAAAAGAAAATCGCCTACAACTACAAAGACCTGCTGAGTAAAAAACAATACCGCTCTTTCAGGACCAAGCCCGACTTTATTTGGCAACTTGCGCAACGCATCCATCAGATAGAAAAAGATAAGGGCAAAGATGTGGAGGTCTATGCCACGGTACGCATTAAAGTCAATGCCGGTGATTACCATCTGCTAATCGATGAGAAGGTAGACCTAGCAGCAGTATCTTGGGACCACATTAAACACAATCCTTGGATTTTGCCCGCACCAGAGAATTTTACCCAGCCCAGACCCACTCCAAGCGAGCAATAAACTCCTTGCTACAAGACCAGTAAATAGCCCGTATTATTTAGCGTTTCCGCTGTGATAACTAGGCCGTAATGTTTAAATTTGGGGCCTAATTCAAACAGAACTCATGTTACAGGTTAGTGAAATTCGCGAACACAAAGACCGCTTTGCCAAAGCCTTGGCCAAACGCGGTTTGGACGCTATGCCCATTATAGAAGAAGTGCTAAAAGCCGATGAGCTCCGCAGAAAAACGCAGGCTGAGCTGGATGAAACTCTGGCCCAATCCAACACTTTTTCTAAAGAGATCGGGCAGTTGTTCAAAAGTGGCGAAGTACAAAAAGCCAACCTGTTAAAAGAAAAAACCGCCGGACTCAAGGAGCAGTCTAAAACACTACAAGAACAACTCAACACCGCGGCAGATAAGCTGCAGGAATTGCTGTTTACGCTTCCCAATATTCCCAACGAAGCGGTGCCAGAAGGTAGCAGTGATGAAGACAATGTAGAGACCGAGCGTCATGGGACCATTCCTAGCTTACACGAAGGAGCGCTTCCTCACTGGGAGTTAGCCAAAAAATACAATCTGATAGACTTTGAACTCGGAAACAAAGTAACAGGAGCCGGATTTCCGGTCTATATTGGCAAAGGAGCTCGTTTGCAGCGTGCGCTTATCAGTTATTTCTTAGACAAGAATATAGAAGCCGGTTATACCGAATACCAGGTGCCTCACTTGGTAAACGAAGCTTCGGGTATTGGAACGGGAAGTTTGCCCGATAAAGAAGGACAAATGTATCACGTTACAGGAGACAATCTGTATTTGATCCCAACGGCAGAAGTGCCTGTGACCAACTTGTTTAGAGGCGACTTGCTCAATGCCAAGGACCTGCCTATAGCCTGTACGGGTTATACCCCTTGCTTTAGACGCGAAGCCGGATCTTATGGCGCCCATGTTAGAGGTTTGAATCGCCTGCATCAGTTTGACAAAGTGGAGATTGTTCGCATAGAACATCCAGATCGTTCTTACCAGGCCTTAGAAGAAATGCTTGCTCATGTAAAGGTGCTCTTAGAAGAACTTGGTCTCCCGTATCGCATTCTTAGACTCTGCGGAGGGGATCTGACCTTTGCCAGTGCCCTAACTTACGATTTCGAGGTATTCTCTACCGCCCAAGATCGTTGGTTGGAGGTGTCTTCTGTCTCGAATTTCGAGACCTTTCAGAGCAACCGCATGAAATTGCGTTTTAAAAATGCCGAAGGCAAGAACGAATTGGCCCATACGCTTAACGGTAGTGCCTTGGCCTTACCGCGTATTTTGGCGAGTATCCTTGAGAATTATCAGACCGAAGATGGGATAAAGATCCCTGAGGTCTTAGTTCCTTACTGCGGATTCGACACGATCCAATAAACATTCTGGCTTGCTTTTTGAAGTAGGTGGATGAGTTTAAAGCCGATCTCACCCTGGGCTGCTATTAATTTATTTGGCATCCTTAACGCGGCTTTAAGAACTCAATTGATATCTTTACAAAAGTGCGCAATTACTTGTTCATACTGCTGTTTGTACTGCCCCTTGCTAGTTTTGGGCAGAACGATGCCTTGGCCAAAACTTATTTTGACGAAGGCAAATACGACAAGGCCCTGAGAATCTATCAGACCTTGTACGACAAGAACCCCAGAAGACTCGATATTTTTAAGGCGCTTGTGGCTACCCATCAGCAGTTGGAAAATTATGAGACAGCCGGAACTTTGCTTGCCGGCCGTGCAGAAGCTTATGGCCCTTATCCGCAGCTATCAGTAGACATTGGATACAATTTCGAATTGCAAAACCGACCGGAGGAGGCCAAGGCCTTTTACCAGCTGGCAGTAGACGAACTTGCCTTGCAACCCAATTACGCGCGATTCATTGGAGACACTTTTGATCGCTACGGACTCTTAGAATGGGCTGTTAAGTCTTATGAAAAGGGCATGGAGCTCAACCCAAATGCAGATTTTTACCTGCAGCTTTCTCGCATTTACGGAGAATTGCAGAACTACGAAAAGATGTTCGATGCCTATTTGAACCTTATGGAATCCAAACCGGGTTACGGCTCTTACACCAAAAGAAGTCTCACCCAGTTCATCACAGAAGACCCTGCCAACCAGGCCAATGTGGTCTTTAGAAAAACCCTGATAAAGCGGATTCAGCAAGACCCGAACTTGATGTACAATGAACTCTTGAGTTGGCTCTATGTGCAGCAAAAAGAGTTTCGCAAATCCTTTAATCAGGAAAAGGCAATATATAAGCGCAAAGGCGAAACTTTAGAGCATCTTTCATTATTGGCAGGTATTACAGAAGAAGAAGGAGAGTACGATATCTCCTTGGAGATCTTGGAATATATCATAGCCAACAGCGCTATTTTAGAAGAGCAACTCGACGCAGAAGAAAAACGCTTAGGGGTAATTGTCAAAACAGTATCCGACTTAAAAAAGGTAAATCAAGAATTCGATAAGGTTTTTGAGAAATACGGTCTAAGCACACGCACATACGCGCTTCAGATCGCCTATAACGACTTTATCGCCTTTAAACAACAGCAACCTGAAACCGCGATTTTGAACCTCAAGGTTTTGGCCGACACAGACCTCAACCGTTTTGAAAAGGCTCGAGTGCGCATGAAACTCGCAGACATACTCGTTTACACGCAAAAATTCAATCAGGCTTTGATCTATTATTCGCAAATACAAAAGCAGGTTCAAGGGAATATCCTAGCTCAAGAGGCTCGTTTTAAGGTGGCGCGAACTAGTTACTTCAAAGGCGATTTCAAATGGTCTCAGATACAATTGGACGTACTTAAAAAGTCCACTTCGCAACTCATAGCCAATGATGCCATGGAACTCAGTTTACTTATTAGCGACAATTCTGTAGAAGACAG
The DNA here is from genome assembly GCF_002163875.1 of Gilvibacter sp. SZ-19. Taxonomy (GTDB): domain Bacteria; phylum Bacteroidota; class Bacteroidia; order Flavobacteriales; family Flavobacteriaceae; genus Gilvibacter. The sequence continues at coordinate 1,007,213 of NZ_CP019333.1, forward strand.
CACCCAGACCGCTCTGCGCAAATTCGCCAAGGCCGACCTTTTGAGCCTTCAGAATAAAAATAACGAAGCGGTGCGTTTACTGAGCGAGATTTTAGAAAACCACAAAGGAGAAGCCATAGAGGACGAGGCCTTACTAAGGCGCGCTAAACTATATACAGCCTTAGGAGTCTATGAAAAGGCAGAAGCCGATTACAAGACCATCATTGCATTATTCAAAGAAGATATTTTAGCGGACGATGCCTATTTTCTGCTCGGACAACTCTACGAAAAGCAATTGGCGCTACCCGAAAAGGCCAAGGAATTTTACGAGCAGATCGTCTTTAATTTCTCAGATAGTATTTACTTTGTAGACGCAAGAAAGCGCTACCGCAGTTTGCGTGGCGACACCATAAATTAAGGCGTCTACCCTATGATCATCTACAACGTTACCATCAATATAGACGAATCCATTCAGCAGCAATGGCTCCACTGGATGCGCGAAGAGCATATTCCGGAAATGCTTGCCACTGGAAAATTCACCAAAGCCCTTATGACCCGCGTTATGGTAGAAGAAGAAATGGGCGGTATCACTTACTCGGTGCAATACACCGCAGACAGCGCGGAAACCCTTAAGCGTTATTATACGGAAGATGCGGAGCGTATGCGGGCGCAAAGCAAACCTTTTGAAGGTAAATTTGTAGCCTTTAGAACAGAATTGGAAATAGTAAGCGAACACTGATGAGTGGTCCGGTTAGACCTAAGAAGCATCTTGGCCAGCATTTCTTGGTAGACAAGAACATTGCTAGAAAGATCAGTGAGACCCTCTCCTTCGATGGATTTGATCTGGCTTTGGAGATAGGCCCTGGAACAGGAGTACTGACCGAGTTCTTGGTAGCAACCGGAAAACCCATCACCGCGATGGACGTCGATACGGAGTCTATCGAATACTTGAATGCCTCCTTTTTGCAAGCTAATCTAAAGGTAGTTGAGGCCGATTTTTTAAAGGCAGAACTGGCTACTTATTTTGGAGACGCCCAAATTGGCATTATTGGGAACTTCCCTTATAATATCTCTTCGCAGATCGTATTCAAAGCCCTAGAGCATCGCGATCAGGTACTCGAATTTTCGGGTATGTTTCAAAAAGAAGTAGCGCAAAGAATTTGCCAAGGTCCGGGGAATAAGACCTACGGTATTCTCTCCGTACTCGCTCAGGCTTTTTACGAAACCGAATATCTTTTTACGGTGCCACCGGGTGTATTCAATCCGCCTCCTAAAGTAGATAGCGGCGTATTGCGCATGCGACGTAAACCTGATTACAAATTGGCCTGCGACGAAACCTTGTTTTTCAAAGTCGTAAAGACAGCCTTTAACCAGCGTCGTAAAACCCTTCGCAACAGCTTAAAATCCTTTGATTTGTCCGATAAGTTGAAAGAAGATGCTATCTTTGAGCTTCGTCCGGAACGCCTGTCAGTTTCGGAATTTGTCGAACTCACTCAAAAAATAGCGCAAGATGGCCTTTCAGATCTCTGATGAGTTAATCGACCAGGTTCAAGAGCACATAGCCGCAACCCAAGATACTCAACTCCTTGAATTGATGAGTGATTTCCACTATGCGGATATCGCTGAGGTTCTGGACGCCTTAGATCTGGAGGACGCTACTTACCTACTCCGACTTTTAGATTCAGAAACTACTTCTGACGCCCTTATGGAGTTGGACGAGGATCTGCGTGAAGACCTACTGGACAAACTCTCGCCCAAGGAGATCGCCGAGGAGCTCGAGGAGATGGACACTGATGACGCAGCCGACGTAATCGCAGAACTCGATGACGCCATTGTAGAAGAGGTGATCGACGAGATCAAAGACGAGAAGCACGCTCAAGAGATCCGTGAACTTCTCTCTTATGACGAGAACAGTGCCGGAGGTCTTATGGCCAAGGAATTGGTTCGTGTAAAAGACACCTGGACCATTGCAGGCTGTGTTAGAGAAATGCGTAGACAGGCTAAGAATGTGACCCGAGTACATTCCATTTACGTGGTGGACAAGAACGAAAAACTCATTGGGCGACTTTCTTTAAAAGATCTGTTGACGGCTCCAGAAAAAGCCAAGATCAGCGATATTTATATTCCCAGAGTAGATTTTGTCTTTGTAGATCGCACCGGAGAAGAAGTGGCGCGTATTATGAACAAATACGACCTGGAAGCCATTCCAGTGGTCGATGAAGATCACAAATTACTCGGAAGAATCACCATTGATGATATTGTAGATTTTATAAAACTGGAAGCCGAAAAAGACTACCAGTTGGCGGCAGGTATTACCCAAGAAGTAGAAGCCGATGACTCTATTTTAGAACTCACCAAAGCCCGTTTACCTTGGTTGGTTTTAGGCTTATTTGGGGGGTTGGCTTCGGTTTTCATCTTAGAGGATTTTGAAGACCTTATGGCAGACCCACAAGTGAAAGCCTTGTTCTTCTTTACGCCACTTATTGCGGCGATGGCCGGAAACGTAGGAGTACAATCAAGTGCGATCATCGTACAAGGTTTGGCCAATGATATTGTAAAAGGGAGTTTGTGGAGTCGACTTTTAAAAGAAGTAGGCCTAAGCCTTATCAACGGAATTGCTTTAGGAGCTTTGGTTATGGTCTTTGGTGCAATTATGGGTTATTCTACCGCCTTTAGTCTAACCATTGCCGTTTCTATGCTTTCGGTGATCATCATTGCAGCCCTTATTGGAACCTTTGTACCCATCATTTTAGACAAGCGCGGCATTGACCCTGCAATAGCCACAGGCCCTTTCATTACCACGAGTAATGACATCTTTGGTATCTTTTTGTTCTTTTATCTTTCCAAGCTTATCCTTCAGTTTTGAAACCTCAGGTTTTTGAATTCACGGTTACCGTAGCATCAGAACATATCGATGCGCAAAATCACGTAAATAATCTCGTTTATCTCGAATGGTGTTTAGAGGCTGCAGAAAAGCACTGGTCTCGCAATGCCACAAACCAGCTGCTGAATGAATACGTTTGGTTCGTGCTCAAACACGAGATCCAGTACAAAGCGCAGGCAGTTCTTGGAGATCAATTGTGTCTTAAGACTTGGGTTTCGAGTAATGCTGGTGTCCGATCGGAAAGACAGTACGAGATCTATAACCAGAACAGCGGAAAGTTGTTGGTTCAAGCGAAAACCTTGTGGTGCCTACTCAGAGCAGACAGCAAGAAACCAACAGCTATTCCAGAGGAAATTTGTAATTTGTTTGTGGATGAGTAAGCCTATCAACATAAAAGAAAAGCTCGGTAAATTCAGTGATCATTGGCATCCGCATCAAATTGCCGTTGTAGATGACATGCAAGTGCTTTTGGCCAAGATAAGCGGAGAATTTGTTTGGCATGCTCACCAAGACGAAGACGAATTATTCTACGTGCAAAAAGGCACCCTTAAGATGCACTTTAGAGACCGAGTAGAAACTGTCCAAGAAGGCGAGATCATTGTAGTACCTAAAGGCGTAGAACACTGCCCCAAGACCATAGACGGACAAGAAGTTCAATTGCTACTGTTTGAAAAACTGAGTACCAAACACACCGGGGAGGTCGTTCACGAAAAGACCCAAACCTCGTACCCTAAGATCTAAGCTTTGAAAATTCTTCATCTAGACAAGAATCATCCTTTGCTAATAGCCCAGCTAAATGCGGCAGGGCACGAGAATGTCGAAGGTTTCAATTATGACAGAGCAAAGACCCTAGCAGTTATTGAACAGTTTGATGGCGTGGTGCTACGAAGTCGTATCACTGTAGATCGCGAGTTCCTCCAAGCCGCTAAACAATTGAAGTTTGTAGCTCGTGTTGGCGCGGGTATGGAGAGTATAGATCTGGACTATGCACAGGCTAGAGGTATTAAACTCTTCTCGGCACCAGAAGGCAACCGCAATGCTGTAGGTGAACATGCCCTAGGGATGCTGCTAGCACTTTTAAACAAACTCTTTGCTGCGCATCAGCAGATAAAACAAGGGCAATGGAACAGAGAGGCCAATCGCGGCTTAGAACTGGACTATCGCACTGTGGGCATTATAGGATATGGCAATATGGGCAAAGCTTTTGCAAGAAAGCTTCGCGGGTTCGACTGTCGGGTTTTGTGTTATGATATTCTACCTAATGTGGGCGATGCCAATGCCGAGCAGGTGGATCTAAAAACCTTGCAACAAGAAGTAGATGTGCTAAGTCTACACACCCCATGGACACCGCTAACCAATAAGATGGTCAATACAGATTTCATTAATGCTTTTGCCAAACCCTTTTTTCTGATCAATACGGCGCGAGGTAAATCGGTAGTGACAGCAGATCTGGTTCAGGCCCTTAAGAACGGCAAAGTTCTCGGTGCTGGTTTAGACGTATTGGAATACGAAAAGAGTTCATTTGAATCTTTGTTCGAAGCAGATAGTATGCCCCCAGCATTGGCCGAACTCTTGCAGATGGATCAAGTGATTTTGAGTCCGCACATTGCAGGTTGGACGGTTGAAAGTTTAGAAAAACTGGCCCAAACCATAGTCGATAAGATACTGAATGAATTTCCGGCCTAAGTAAAGATGAAACGCATAATCCTTGTTTTCGGCGCCATTGTGATCTTGCTGATGTTGCTCTTTCAAACCAGCAAATTACTTTGGGTGAGTAGCGATTACAAAGCAGAATGGATACTGGCCCTGCTCGCTTTGGTCTTTCTCGGAATCGGCATTTGGGTGTCTCGTTATTCAAGTCCGAAGCCTAAAGAGGAACCTTGGCAGCAAGATCTGCAGAAGATCGAGCAGTTGGGAATCAGCAAAAGAGAGTTAGAAGTATTGGAAGCCTTATCCGATGGATTGTCAAACAAAGAGATTGGTCAACGCCTATTCGTCTCAGAAAGTACGGTAAAAACCCATGTTTCCAACTTGCTGGTTAAACTTGATGCGAAACGCAGAACAGAAGCGCTCACAAGGGCTCAGCAGCTACGCATCCTACCAAAGTAGGAGTCTTACAATACTATCAAATACGAATTTGGTACTTTAGTATGAGTCGTAAATGAAGCCGGCTCGCTAGTTTTGAATCACGCTTTTCTTAAGAAAGCATTTAAGGTTCAAACATTAAAATCAACTAACATGAAATGAGCACAAACAAATTTAATTACTAGTATACCCGCTGGAATAATTAAATTTTTTGTGCGAAAGCGAAGCGGTTGATCTATGCAGATAATTTTTATTTGCTTGATTATCTAAAAAATAAAAATTTTTAAATAGATGAAACCAACAATTATTAAGTACGGAATCAGATCGCTAATTGCCGGTTTGATCCTTTTTGGAATCAGCCTATTACTTTCCCTACAGTTCGAAATAGGCAACAGTCAAATTCTAGGGTACGCCGGAATCATTATAGCACTCTCTATGGTCTATTTTGGAATCAAAGCCTATCGCGACCGTGTCAATGATGGTAGTGTAAGCTTTGGAAACGCAGTCTTGGTAGGCCTGGGTATAAGTGCTATGGGATCTTTCGGTATAGCTGTCGCAGATATGATCTATACCGGTATCATTGATCCGGATTGGGCTACAAACTACGCCAAGGAAATGCAAGCCCAAGGCGTGGAAGCCGAAGTCTGGAGCACTCCAATGCTCGGTGTTCTGATGTTCTTTATTGCCATGTTTGTAGGAGCGATCATTACCCTGATCTCTGCATTAATTTTAAAACGAAAAGCTTAAAATGGAAAAACGAGTAACTGGCCTAGGTGGATTCTTCTTTAAGACCAAAGATCCACAAGCTGTTAAACAATGGTATCGCGAACACCTAGGTTTAAACACCGACGACTACGGCTGTACCTTTTGGTGGAAAGACAAAGAGGGTAATGATTGCAGCACGCAGTGGAGTCCTTTTAAAGAAGACACCCAATATTTTAAACCCAGTGAAAAACAGTTTATGATGAATTTCCGTGTTGCGGATCTGGAAAATCTTTTAAAGACCCTAAAAGAAGAAGGCGTTACTGTAGTGGGTGAAATGGAAACTTACGATTACGGCAAGTTTGGCTGGATCTTAGACAATGAAGGAAACAAGATTGAACTTTGGGAACCTATAGATAGTGCTTTTCTTTAAAATTGCTAATTTTAGATAAAGCAACCACTATTATGAGCGAATCAGAAAACAAAAAGTCAGACGACATCTTTGACGGTTTCGAAAATGCCGCAGAAAAGGCGAAAGAGGCTGCCTCTAAAGCAGGCGATGCCGCAGAAGAAGCTGCGAAGAACATAAAAGAAAGCTGGAACGAATTACAAGAGTCCAAAAGCAACAAGCGTGTCTTAGCTGGTATACTTGCCCTTGTATTTGGCGGTATAGGGCTGCATAAATTTGTACTCGGATACAACAAAGAAGGACTCATGCTACTTATAGGAACCTTAGTGCTGGGAGTAATTTCTTTTGGTCTGTTGACTTGGGCCATATGGGTAATCACTGTAGTCGAGGGTATTATCTACCTCACCAAATCCGACGCAGAATTCTATCACACCTATCAGGAAAACAAGCGCCCTTGGTTCTAATCTATTTTTAATCTCAATGCCTTTTTCAACGAAAGGCATTGTTTTTATGATATATTATCGTAATATTGCAATATAACATTATGGGAACATCTAAAAGACATATACATTCTGTAAAGACCAATCAGCTAGCGGACCTTGCCAAGGTGATCTCGCATCCGGCAAGAATATCTATCCTTAATTATATAGGAGACTGTGAAGGCTGCTTATGTAAAGACATTGCGGAAAAGATCAGACTGTCTCAGCCAACCACCTCGCAACACTTGCAGGTGATCAAAAAATCAGGCTTACTAAAAAGTCGATTCGAGGGTAAGAGTCAGTATTACACTATCAACAAGGCTAGACTTACTTTGCTAAAAGAACTCTTTCAAGAATTCTTTGAAGCTACGGAAGCCAAATGCTGTTAATAATATAAATATGAACACATCAGAATTATTTACACTGCTAGAGCAGCACAAAAACGCCGCCCTGCTCTTTGAATACAGCCCTGGCCAATTGGTTGGCGCCAACTATCACATCACAGAGGTTAAACACGTGGTCATCGACGCTGTAGATTGCGGCGCTCGCGCCGACGCCTGGAACGAGACTGTGATCCAACTTTGGGAAAGCCCAGAAGAATTAGGAAAAACAGAATACATGAGCGCTTATAAAGCCCTTGGAATCTTAAAGAAAGTGGGCAGTATGCGAGCTTACGATACAAAGGCTGTTGTGCGATTTGAATACGGCAACTCGCTTTTTCACACCGCGCAACTATTTGTTAACGATTACGAAATCAAGGAGAATCAGCTCCTTCTTAAATTAACGGTAGCACCCACAGATTGCAAAGCCAAAGATGTTTGTGGTGTGCCAGAGCCCGCCGAAGTGTCTGCAGCTAATTGCAGTCCAGGGAGTGGATGTTGTTAGGTCATGGAAATTCGCGCACTTAAGAAAAAACACTACAAAGAGGTAGCCCGTATCTACCAAGACGGTCTGGATACGGGTATTGCCACTTTTGAGACCAGTGTGCCCGATTGGAAGAAATTCAAGAAGAAATTCCTTAAAACCTGTCGCTTTGTAGCCATGATAGATGGCGAGGTAATTGGGTGGTGCGCCTTAAGCCCTGCTTCCAAGCGAGAAGTGTATCGCGGCGTAGCAGAAAGCACCATTTACATCGCCGCAAACTATCGCAGTAAAGGTGTGGGCAGAAAACTGCTAGAGCACTTGGTCATCGCTAGTAAGAATGCTGGTTTTTGGACGCTCCAGGCTAGTATTTTTGCCCAGAACAGACACAGTATTTATTTGCACGAACAATGCGGATTCCGTCAAGTGGGTGTGCGGGAAAGAATCGCCCAGCGAGACGGTAAATGGCACGACAATATTTTATTAGAACACAGAAACGATATAACATAGACTAGATGAAAAATATCCTGGTTTTATGCACAGGCAATAGTTGCAGATCGCAAATGGCTCATGGCTTTTTAAATAAAACCCTGGCAGATAAGGCGCAGGTGTACAGCGCGGGTATAGAAACCCACGGGCTCAACCCTGGGGCAGTGGCCACCATGGCGCGTGCAGGCATTGACATTACAGGGCACACCTCCAATCACGTAGACGAATATCATGGTATTAACTGGGATTATATTATTACCGTTTGCGACCACGCCTACGAGAATTGCCCTTTTATTGCAGCGCCAAATGCCAAAAGATTGCATCACAATTTTTACGACCCTTCTAAATTTGTCGGCTCCGAAGAAGACACCATGGCAGCATTTGACAAGGCCCGCGATGAGATCCGCGATTACGTTTCGGCCTTTGCTGCAGATCACTTTTAAAACAATGCCTTATCTTGAGGCATGAAGTTTTTCTATTTCCTTTCTTTTTCTTTGTTTCTCTGCGGATGTAAGCAAGCCGAGAACACTGCCCCAGCAGATAGCATAGAGATTCCCGCTGTGGACCAGGCCGCCATCATGATCTTGGGACACCTGCAAGACGCAGGCGCGCCGCAATTGGGCTGTGAAAAATCTTGCTGTGCACAAAAAATAGCCAATCCAGACCCTTTAGATGCTGTGGTTAGTCTTGGCTTAATAGATCCGAAGTCACAAGCCAACTACCTTTTTGAAGCAACTCCAGATATAAGCAAACAATTGGCCTGGTTGCAAAAGGCCAATGCGGGTAGCCCGGCAACTCCTGCGGGAATATTCTTAACTCACGCTCATATGGGTCATTACGCAGGCCTACTCAACCTAGGAAAGGAAGCTGCCTCCACCAAAAGTGTCCCCTTGTATACCATGCCACGTATGCAGGACTTTTTAAAAACTAATGCTCCTTGGAGTGCTTTGGTAGAAAACAACAATGTGGAACTTAAGGCTCTTGACAGCGCTGCAGTTGTATTGACTTCGGAGCTTAGGGTAAGCGCCCTGCAAGTGCCCCATAGAGATGAGTATTCCGAGACTGTTGGCTATTTCATTGAGGGGCCAAATAAATCTGCCTTATTCATCCCAGATATAGACAAATGGCATTTGTGGGAGCAGTCTATAGTTGAATGGGTCAAGCAAGTAGATTACGCTTTTTTAGACGCGACCTTTTATAGCGGAGACGAATTGGGTGGTCGGGATATGAGTCAGATTCCACATCCCTCTGTACAGGAAAGTATGGCCTTGTTTGATACTTTAGACCAAGCCACAAGAGCCAAGGTCTATTTTATTCACTTTAACCATACCAATCCCCTGCTCCAAAATGAATCCGAAGCATTTAAAACTGTAATAAACAAAGGGTATAATATTGCAGAGCCTCTAGCGGTTTTTCCGCTATAGCAGTTTATTCTTCTTCCGAACGCAAGCCGTACTTCTTTTCAAGCTCGGCTTGAAACTCTTCCATAACAGGTTTTACTGTACTTTCTGGCAGATCAGCGATTCGAATATACATGAGCCCGTCTACGGCATTATTGAACAGCGGGTCTACATTAAAGGCAACCACCTTGGCGTTCTGCTTGATGTACTTTTTAATAAGCACCGGCAATCGCAAACTTCCCGGTTCTACCTCATCGATAAGCTTGTCGAATTTGTTCAGATCGGCTTCGGTCTCATCGAAGATAAAGTCCTTATCAGCATCTTTGAGCTTGACCTTGTATTCCTTTTTAGGATTGATATACTGGGCCACGTAAGGGTCGTAATAGTTCGATTTCATAAACTCGATCATGAGCGACTTGGAGAAATCAGAGAATTTATTACTAATACTAACCCCGCCGATCAAATAACGATGCTCCGGGAAACGCAGTGTGGTATGCACTATCCCTTTCCAAAGCAAAAAGAGCGGCATTGGCTTTTGCTGGTACTCTTTTATAATGAAAGCACGCCCCATTTCTATGGACTTGCTCATCATCGGGTAGAGTTCTGGTTCAAAACGGAAGAGGTCTTGCAGGTAGAAGCCATCTATCCCGTATTCTGCAAATATCTTAGAGCCCAAGCCCATGCGGTAGGCACCGACTAGCTTCTGCTGATCGTTATCCCACAAGAACATATGGTGGTAATAACTGTCAAACTTATCCAAGTCCGTAGAGTTATTGGTGCCCTCCCCGATCTCTCTAAAAGTGATCTCTCTAAGGCGTCCTATCTCTTGCAAAATGTTCGGGATACTCTCTGCCTGCGCTAAAAATACCTCGTAGTTCTTACTCTGCAACAAGCGTTTATCGTCTGCCGTGAGCTGAGCGACCTCTTTGGCCATAGCTTCTGTAGAGGCCGGGCCAGCGATCTTTTTAGGTGGCTTTGGTATTTTTAAGGTTTTTGGAATACTTTCTATTAGCGTTTTCTTCTGAAAAGGATTCGCCAATACATATGTTTTTCTGCGGAGGAATTCCGTAAAGTTCTCCAGACTTTCGTGTTCCTGCTGATCTTTTACTGAGATCGGATTCCCAATACGCACTTTTATAAGACGTTCTTTTTGGGTTAGCAATTCGGACGGTAGTTTAGCCGTACGCAAGGTGTCGCTCATTTTGGCCAAGCGATAAAAGAGCTTACTATTCTTAGCGTGGAAATAGATCGGTACTACAGGCACCTCTGCTTTTTGAATGAGCTTCATGGCAGCTACTTCCCAAGGTTTGTCTACCATAAGCTTGTCATCCTTATAGGTAGAAACTTCTCCGGCCGGAAAAATTCCTAAGGCATGGCCGTCTCGTAGATGCCCGATCGCATTTTTAAATCCGGTGACACTAGACTTTACATCCTTCCTGTCTTCAAAAGGATTCACTGGCATCACATAGGGTTTAAGCGGTTCTATGCGGTGCAATAAAAAGTTAGCGATTATCTTAAAATCCGGACGGATCTCTAAAAGCAGCTTGAGGAGCAATATCCCGTCAATTCCACCAAGAGGATGATTAGAAATGGTAATGAAAGGTCCGTTTTTAGGAATGCGCTTGAGGTCTTCTTCTGGGATCTCGAATTTTATCTCGAACTCGTCCAATAAAGAGCTTACGAATTCCAGATCATTGAGGTGTTTGTGCTTGTTGTAGATCTTGTTAAGCGTATCGATCTTGAGGATCTTCATCAGGGACCACCCCATAAAAGTTCCTAAAAAACCGAATTTTTTGAGCCCAACGGCAGAGGCTACTTCTTTTGCGTTAACTAATCCCATGGCAGTACTGCCCCCAAATATAGGGAATCTAACTTTGCCCAATGACCACTTGAACGGTTTCCTGCGCTTCTTGCTTTAAGAGCACCTTTTGACCTTTTACTAAAGCCTTGATTTCCTCTGGTTTGGCGTGGCGGACAGTATAAAGAGTCACCCCTTCGTAATGTGTTACACTGAAGTGTTGGCGCAAATGGGCCAACAATTCGGGTAGTTTTTTGAATTTGTTGTCCACAACCACGGAGAAACTGATAGCAGAATTCTGAATGAGTTCCACTTTCATCTTATACTGATGCAACAACTTAAACACCTCGCCAATATGGTCCTCCATCATAAAAGAGAAATCCAGAGAAGACAACGAGATCAATACTTGGTCTTGCTTTAAGATAAAACAAGACACCATTGGGTCTAAGGCTTGTCCCTTGGTCACGCAGGTACCAGGATCTTCGGGTTTAATGAAAGAGCGGACAAATAGCGGGATCTCCTTGCGCTGTAAAGGTTGTAAAGTTTTAGGGTGAATAACCGAAGCTCCGTAAAATGCAAGTTCTATAGCCTCTCTGTACGAAATGTGATTCAACAATTGTGTCTTGGTAAAATGGCGCGGATCTGCGTTGAGTACCCCAGGCACATCCTTCCAAATGGTAACACTTTCTGCATCCAAGCAATATCCAAAGATAGCGGCAGTATAGTCAGACCCTTCGCGCCCTAAGGTTGTAGTAAAGTTATTGTTTACTTCGGAGCCTAAAAACCCCTGAGTAATGGTTAGCCCTTTGCGGTCCACCCCTTTTTTGATCAACTCCTGAGTGAGTTGCCAATCTACACGCGGATCGCGATAATTACTGTCTGTTTTTATACAACTACGCACATCTAACCAAGTATTGGGATGTCCGTTTTCATTGAGGTAGGCTGCCACAATGGTGGTCGAGATCAGCTCTCCAAAACTCACAACCTGATCGTACACAAAAGCATGAGTTTCTGATCGGTTATGGCTCAAAAAATCGTCCATGTCAACAAAGAAATCACCGATCTGTTTGTGGATGGGGTGATTCTTATTCGGAAACAAATCTTGTAGAATAGACTCGTGATAGCTTTTGGATTGGGCAATGGCTTCCTTAACAGAGCCGTCCTTTTTAAAATATGCGGTAACGACAGCTTCTAGAGCGTTGGTTGTTTTACCCATAGCAGAAACCACGACAACCAGCTCTTCACTACCCGTATATTCTAAGACTCTCTTTAAGTTCTGTACTCCGGTCGCATCTTTTACAGAAGCGCCTCCGAATTTAAATATTCGCATGATTTTCAATATAATTTGCAATGGCTTTGCGGTCCATTTGCGCTATGTACCAATCTTTCAAAAGGTTGGCACCAATAGATTCATATAGTTTTATTGCTGATTGGTTCCAGTCTAGTACCACCCAATCAATGCGGCCCACATCTTCTTGTTTTCCGAACTGGATCACTCGGTCTAACAAAGCCTTTCCTAAGCCTTTACCGCGCATAGATTCGGTAACAATTAGATCTTCTAAATAAAGCCCACGACCATTCCAGGTGGAAAATCTAAAATAGACCAGCGCCATACCCACTACGCGCTGATCCACCTCGGCAACAAAACACTTGAATAAAGGTCGCTCGCCAAAGCCTTCCCTTACCAAGGTTTGCTCGTCGATCAAAACGGCATCGGGCTCCTTTTCAAAAACAGCCAATTCCTTAATCAATGCCAACAGGGCGCTGGCATCTTCTTTGCGCGCTTCGCGGATCATAGTATAGCTTTTTGTAATACCACAAATATCGGGGCTATTTGTGAATTTTAACGATATTTGCCTCAAATTCTCATCAACTACCTACATGGCTATCAGAAACCAAACACTGGGCGAATTCATCATTGAAAATCAGAGTGAATTCAAATACTCTTCCGGTGAACTTTCCAGACTCATCAATTCCATAAGATTGGCAGCTAAAGTGGTCAATCACGAGGTTAACAAAGCAGGTCTTGTAGATATTTTGGGCGCCGCAGGAGATATGAACGTTCAGGGAGAGGATCAGCAAAAACTCGACGTGTTTGCTAACGAGGCCTTTATAAAAACCCTGACCAATCGCGAGATTGTTTGCGGAATTGCCAGCGAAGAAGAAGATGATTTTATCGCCATTAAAGACGGTAATCCAAACAACCAACACAAATACGTTGTGCTTATCGATCCTTTGGACGGATCTTCTAATATCGACGTAAATGTTTCTGTGGGTACTATCTTTTCTATTTACAGACGTGTAACACCAGTTGGAACTCCGGTGACCCAAGAAGATTTTCTTCAGGCTGGAAACAAACAAGTAGCAGCTGGTTATATCATTTATGGAACCTCTACCATGATCGTATATTCCACCGGACACGGAGTAAATGGGTTTACCTTGAATCCGGCCATTGGAACCTATTACCTATCGCATCCTAACATGCAGTTCCCGAAAGAGGGAAATATCTACTCGGTCAACGAGGGGAACTATGTGCATTTTCCCCAGGGCGTTAAGGACTATATAAAATATTGCCAGATGGAAGAAGGCGACCGCCCTTACACTTCGCGATACATCGGCTCTCTAGTTTCTGATTTTCACAGAAACATGATCAAAGGCGGTATATATATGTACCCTAGCACAGCAAAGAATCCCAACGGAAAATTACGCCTCCTCTACGAATGCAACCCCATGGCATTTTTGGCGGAACAAGCTGGTGGCAAGGCCAGCGATGGCTTTAGAAGAATCCTCGATATAGAACCTACAGAATTACACCAACGCGTGCCATTTTTCTGCGGTAGTACCACCATGGTAGAAAAAGCAGAATACTGTATGAAAAAGGCCGCAGATCCCCAATAATAGCGAATTTTAGTACTTTTACCTTTCAACCTAAGCATATGGCTAAACAAAAGAACGCAAAACCTCAAGAGGAGGCCATGGATTCTGGCTCAAAGATCGAGGCGATCAAACAGCTCATTTTCGGTGAGAATATTGAGCAATACGACAGCGAATTTCACACGCTGAAACAAGAGATCCAAGACCGCAAAAAGGAACTGGAGGACTATATAGACCAGGTCCGCAATGAACTTATGCAGTCTATCGATTCCATGACCACGGACATCAACATCAGAATCACAGATCTAGAGGACGCCCTCAACGATAAGACCGATGGTGTTGACAAAGCTAAGGTCAATAAAGAAGAGCTCGGAGATCTCTTGATTAAATTGGGAGAAAAACTACGCTCCTAAGACAGCCCAATTATGGTCGAGGAAAAGGATAAACTGAACCTGCTTCGCGATATCCTGTTGATCGACGACAGGGAGGTTGCCGATGCCATTTCCAAACGCCTCGACACCATAACAGAGACTTTAGAATCTCGTGAAAAATTGGCCAAAAAGGTCGATCCGATCTTCGAAGAGAACTTAGAACAGTTTGTAGAAGATATCCCCACCCGACTTGGTCCGGTAATTACAAAAACATTACAAGAACAGATTGCAAACAGTCAAGATAAAGTAGTAGAAGCCTTGTACCCTATTTTGGGAAAAATGGTGAAACGCTATATTCAGAACGAACTGGCTCTGCTTTCTGAAAATATTAATAATAAGGTCAATAATACCTTTACCCTTAAAGGAATTCAGCGCAAGCTTAAGGCGCTCTTTACCGGGGTAAAAGAAAGTGACATTATATTGAGTGAATTAGACGCTCCGGAGCTCATGGAGGTCTTTGTCATCAAAAAAGGTTCTGGCATGTTGCTGGGTAATTATTCCAATCAACAGACCTTAGACAAAGATCTTATTTCTGGCATGTTGACTGCCATTAAGAGTTTTGTGGAAGATGCTTTTCAGGGCGAAAGCCAAAATTTGGAAGGTATTGACTACGAGTTGTACAAAATTCAAATACAAAATTTTCATTCCTACTATATGGCCGTTGTGGTTTCTGGAAACCTCACGCCGCAGTTCGAAAATGAAATAGAAGACCTAATCCTAGAAAACAGCGACACTTTAAGTGAACTGTTGACCAACGCGCAACGTGAAAATGTAGACATTTTCCTGGCTTCGATGTTCGAAGACTACCTGGAGAAAAGTTAATTTTTAAGTTTGGAACACAAATTGTTAAGCAATCATTGACAACTAAAATTACCTTGTATTAGATGGAAGTATCTAAAAAAATTGTGCTGTTGGGGCATTTCGGAGTTGGCAAAACCAGCTTGGTGCGCCGCTATGTAGATAGTGCTTTTAGCGAAGACTATCTGGTAACCCTGGGCGTACAGGTTAAAAAGAAGCAGATCCAATTAGACGATAACCAGATCAACATGATCATTTGGGACTTGGAGGGCAACGCCAAGGTAGAAGAAATGCGTTCTAGTTATATGCTCGGAACCGACGGCTTTCTATATGTATTTGACTTGACCAGACCCATCACCTTTAACAATATGAAGGAGAATCTGGATTTCATCAGAAAACAGCACCCCAAAGCACCCATACGCGTGGTTGGTAACAAAGCCGATTTGTTCGAAGGAGGAGATCTAGACGAATTCTTGACCAAGAACAATTTGCGCGATATAACCACTACCAGTGCTAAAGAAGGCACCAATGTAGCCAGCGTTTTTGAACAACTCGCCAAAGAATTGTTATAAGCTATGAGTTTAAAGAATTTCAAATCTGAACTGCTGGAAAAACGCGTTCAGATAATCAGTACCGATACCTCAGGTAAAATCCTAACCAGCGACCAAGCCTTGATCGACCTAAAAACGGGCAGTTCTTTAAAAGAGCTTGATCCGTTCTTTGAAGCCATTTTACCTCTGGCAGGCAAGGACAATCCAAAGCTGGAATTTCCTTGTATCAATGTAAAACACAAAGATCAGGAATTTATCTTGGACATAGAAGTGCGTCATTCCAAGGACGAACTCATTGTTATTCTCTACGATTTCACAGAGCACTACAGACGGTCTCATCCGGTGGTTCAAGAAAAGAATGAGAATACCATTTTGGCCAATCAGCTTTTGGTAGAACAGGCCATTGCCAACGAAAAAGAGGCCCTAAAGAACAGCTTTCTTTCTAAGCTGAGTCACGAGCTGCGCAAACCGCTCGGCAATATGATGGGCTTTGTGAATTTATTGCAAGATTCCAACTTGAGCTATGAGCAGTCAGAAATGCTCAAAATAGTGCGTCAAACTGGAATGCACATTGAAGAATTACTCAACGATTTACTTGATATTTCTAAGATCAGCGAAGGCACTTTAAAGCTCAAGAACGTATCCTTTAAAATGAAGGATGTGACTAAGCATTTGCAAGATATGTTCTCGCTGAAGGCCAAGAGCAAACGGATAGAATTCGAGATCAATATGCGCGATAATGTACCTGCCATACTTATCGGTGACCCTATTCGCGTAAAGCAAATTTTGATCAACTTGGTGGATAATGCTTTTAAGAATACTCCTAAAGGGAAGGTCTTACTGGATATAAGCGTTGACTATTCACGTGCTAAAAAGGTCAGCCTGAGATTCAGTGTTTCAGACACTGGCTACGGGATAAAGGATGCGGAACTACCTAAGATCTTTGATTCGTATTATCAAATAGACCAATTGCTCTCTCCTACAGAAGGTCAAGGTCTGGGGCTTAAAATAGTAGACGATCTGGTAAAACTGCAAAGCGGTAAGATCAAAGTGAAAAGCAAGGTGGGCGAAGGCACGCAATTCGAAGTGTCCTTGCCTTTTGAGGTTCCTCTGCGCGAGGAGAAAAAACCTGCTCGCAAAAAGGCGGTCGATGTGGATGAACGCATCCGCGTACTTTGTGTAGACGATGCCGAATTGGATCAGATGCTGATCATGAAGATCCTAATAAACGAAGGTTTTATCTCTATGGATTTGGCTTTGCACGGCGAAATGGCGCTGCAATTGCTCGAACTTAAAAGCTACGATGTGATCTTGTTAGATTTGGATCTACCAATCCTGAATGGAATCGATTTCTTAAAGAAATTACGCGCCGAACGCAAGACCAAAAAACAACCTGTCGTTGTACTAACGGCCATGGCCGGACCAGAATACCAACAGGAAGCAGAGACGCTCGGTATTTCGGCCTTTTTGACCAAACCCTATCAGCCTAAAGAGCTCGTTAGAGCCATAAAGGAAGCATTTAAAACACGAGAAAAGTAAGCTTTTACTTCTCTAACAAATATTGGTAATCTTCGAAGTCTAGACCCCCAGTGTAGATTTGGATAGATCTTTTAATATACTTCTCAGCTTGGGCCTCACTAAAGCCTAGACCAATTGCATAACGCACTAGAAGTTGGTGTTCATCTGCGTCGATCTGATGATCCGCAAAGATGATATTGAACATGTCGTGTAATAGCTGTAAACGCACCTCGTGAGAGTTTGGTGGGTTTATAGTGTAAGTTGACGGATCTTTTAGGATTGCTTTTACTTCGGATTCGTCAATTCCCAATTTATTGGCAAAACGATCCAATCTGCTAATTTCTTGCTCGTTGAGCTCATTATCTACTGCTGCCATTCTTACTAAAGATGCGAAATGGCTCAGGTTTCTAGAGTGCTCGTAACTCTGAAAAAGATTCTTAAACGACATAGCTTTACTTAATTGCTGCAAATATAGCAGTATCTTCTCATTTCTTATGCTCAAATGGAGTTCAATTTTGCTAAAAATGCAAGCAAGCAGCCACTCGGAATTGTCGTATTTTTATAGGGAGCAAAAAAACTCCCATGTCCCTATTGGTATTTAATAAGAACGGCATTTATTGTCCGCAGGCAGATGTATATCTCGACGCTTGGCGAAAGGTGCCTAAATGTATCGTAACTCACGGGCATTCGGACCATGCGCGCTACGGACACGGGCAGTACATTACGCACAAGACCAACATTCCTATAATCAAACACCGACTTGGTAAATTGCAGGTCAAAGGATTAGAATGGAACGAGACGCTTTTGGTCAATGGGGTAAAGTTCAGTTTGCATCCAGCCGGTCATATTCCGGGGTCTGCTCAAGTCCGTGTAGCATACCAAGGAGAAGTTTGGGTATTTACGGGCGACTATAAATTACAAGATGACGGTCTTAGCACTCCCTTCGAACCTATAAAATGCCATACCTTCATCAGTGAATGCACCTTTGGACTCCCAGCATTTTCTTGGGAGCCACAAAAAGAAGTGTTTAACGAGATCAATCAGTGGTGGGCGCAGAACAAGGCCAATGGCGTGACCTCTTTGCTCTTCGGATACAGTTTGGGCAAAGCCCAGCGGCTCCTAAAGAATGTCAACCCAGACATAGGTCAGATCTACGTACATAAAACCATATACGACCTCAACAAAGCCATGGCTGCGGATTTTGATCTGCCAGAATTTACATTGCTTGACACTGCCATGGATAAGGCAGTATTGAAAGGTTCGCTCATTGTGGCCCCTCCTGGAGTACAAAACGCAGCTTGGATAAGAAAGATAGGGCCACAGACCACAGCTGCAGCAAGCGGATGGATGACCTTTAGAGGTGCTCGCAGAAGACGTGCCTTAGACAAAGGCTTTGTGTTGAGTGATCACGCAGATTGGGAAGAATTGCTTACAGCAGTAAAAGCCACTGGCTGCGAACAAGTGATCGCCACCCACGGTTATACAGACATCTTTTCTAGATACCTGCGCGAAGAACTCGGCTTAGACGCCAAGACAGAAGCCACGGCTTACGAAGCAGAGACCATAGATGAAACTCAGGAAACTGCCTAAGTGAATGAAAGCCTTTGCCCAACTCATAAAAGAGCTAGACAGCACCAACAAGACCAACCAAAAGGTTGCTGCTTTGGCCAATTACTTTAAGGAGGCCAAAGACAGTGACAAGGTTTGGACAATCGCACTGCTTTCTCATAGACGCCCCAAACGTCCTGTCAACACTACATTACTTAGAGCTTGGGCCACTGAACTGGCCAACATTCCGCTGTGGTTGTTTGAAGAGAGTTATCATATTGTAGGTGATCTGGCAGAGACCATCGCCTTAGTCCTACCGCATCCTAAAGGCAGTACAGCTATGTCTTTGACCGAGGTGGTCAACGAGATCGCAGCGCTAGGGAATCAATCCGAAGCAATAAAGAAAGCAACGATCTTAGAACGCTGGGATCAATTCAATTACTACGAGCGCTTTGTCTACAACAAGATCATTACCGGCGGATTTAGAATTGGGGTGAGTCAAAAACTGATGACACGGGCCCTAGGACAAGCCACAGGAATTGATACCGATGAGCTCGCTTTTAAACTCATGGGAAATTGGGACCCCAAGACCATCAGTTTTGATGAATTGATCATAGCTCCTTCTGAGGCCGCAGCAGTTTCTAGACCCTACCCTTTCTTTTTGGCGCATGCTGTAGAGGGCCAAGTGGAAGAACTGGGCGACATCTCTCAATACAGCTTTGAACACAAATGGGACGGCATACGGGCGCAAGTGATATTTAGGGCCGATACGCATTTTGTCTGGTCAAGGGGAGAAGAACTGGTCACTGACAAGTATCCAGAATTTGAGGCGCTACGGGAACGGATTTCCAACGGAACTGTACTGGACGGTGAGATTGTTTGTTTTCCCGACGGGCAGATCGGGGATTTCAACATGCTACAAACTCGAATTGGCCGCAAGAACATCAGCAAAAAACTCTTGGAGACACACCCGGTGATACTCATTGCTTATGACCTTTTAGAATGGAATGGCAAGGACCTACGAGATACTCCTTTTGAAAAGCGTCGGGAACACTTAGACAAATTGGTAAAATCGAAAGGAAAGCATTCGCCCCTCTATTTAAGCAGCACCATGGAGTTTGATAGCTGGGAACAGGCGGCAGCAGAAAGAGCTCGAGCCAGAGAAAAACGCAGCGAAGGCCTTATGATCAAGCGCAAGGATTCGCATTATGGTGTGGGCAGAAAACGCGGAGAATGGTTCAAATGGAAGGTCGATCCCTTTACCATAGATGCGGTGCTCACCTACGCCATGCGTGGCCACGGAAGGCGCGCCAACCTATTTACCGATTACACCTTTGCTCTCTGGCACGAAGGTGCTTTGGTAACTTTTGCCAAAGCCTATAGCGGCCTAACAGATGCCGAACTTAAAGAGGTAGACAGCTGGATAAAAAAGAATACTCTCGAACGTTTTGGGCCTGTACGCTCTGTTAAGCCGGAGCATGTCTTTGAAATTGCTTTTGAGGGCATCGCTGCTAGCAAGCGCCATAAAAGTGGTGTTGCCACGCGCTTTCCTAGAATACACCGCTGGCGTAAGGACAAAAAACCCGATCAGGCCAACAGTTTAGAAGATCTAAAAGCACTCATCCCGAAATGAAACGCGAAGAACTTTTGAATATCGCCCAGGGCTGGTTTGAGAGCCGCGGCTGGAGTCCGTTCCCGTTTCAAAAACAAACTTGGAATGCTTACTTGCAGGGCAAGCACGGCTTGCTCAATGCCCCCACGGGTAGCGGTAAGACCTACGCACTTTGGACACCTATCGTCTTGTCATATATCAAATCCAATCCGCAGTATAAAACCAAACATAAAAAAGGGATCAAAGCCCTTTGGATCACTCCGCTACGCGCCCTATCTGTAGAGATACAACAGGCTGCACAGCGCATGGCAGACGAGCTAGAAACGGGACTAACCGTTGGCATTAGAACCGGAGACACCACTCAAGCAGAGCGCGCCAAACAAAAGCGGTCGATGCCAGATCTACTTATCACAACTCCAGAAAGCTTAATGCTACTCTTAGCCAGCAAGGACTATCCCAAACTCTTCAAAACCCTGGAGGCCGTAGTGGTGGATGAGTGGCACGAACTCCTTGGTTCTAAACGCGGCGTGCAAATGGAATTGGCTTTATCTCGACTCAAGACCATTTGTCCGAAGCTGCGCATTTGGGGCATCTCTGCAACCATTGGAAACTTGGACCAAGCTATGGATGTTTTAATGGGCGATTCCACCGAGCAAGAAAAACCCCGAGTACTTATTAGAGCCAAACGCAAACCCAAGGTCAAAGTAAAATCCATCATCCCTAAGAAAATGGAGACCTTCCCGTGGCGCGGACATTTGGGATTGCACTTGTTAGAAGAGATCATTCCCATTATTGAAGCCAGCAAAACGACCATCATTTTTACCAACACCCGGGGCCAATGCGAGATCTGGTTTCAGAAGATATTAGAAAAGCACCCGGAACTGGCAGGCGAACTCGCCATGCATCACGGCAGTATCAATAAAGAAACACGGCTGTGGGTAGAACAAGCCATTCGCAACGAATCGCTCAAGGCTGTGGTGGCTACTTCGAGTTTGGACCTTGGGGTGGATTTTGCTCCGGTAGAAACCATCATCCAAATTGGTGGGCCAAAAGGCGTGGCAAAATTTTTACAGCGCGCCGGACGTTCCAACCACCGCCCCGGGGAACCGAGTCTGATCTATTTTTTACCTACACACGCATTAGAATTAGTGGAAGCCTCTGCTTTAAAACGGGCCGTAACCGAATCGGTTATGGAAGACCGCACACCCTTTTTACTCTGCTTTGATGTGCTGATCCAATATTTAGTGACCTTAGCCGTAAGTGACGGTTTTAAACCCGAGGAGATCTTCCCAGAAGTACAGCGGACCTTTTGTTTTCAAGGCTTGACCGAAGAACAATGGCAATGGTGTCTGAATTTCATTACTAAGGGAAGCCAAAGCTTAGAATCTTATAACGAATACCGCAAAGTGATCGTCCAAGAAGATGGGCTTTTCAAGGTTATAGATAGACGAATCGCCATGATGCATCGCCTGTCAATAGGTACTATTGTAAGCGATGCCATGCTGCTGGTCAAATACGTGAGCGGCGGTTTTATTGGTACCGTAGAGGAGTGGTTTTTAGGCAAAATGAAACCCGGAGACACCTTTGTTTTTGCCGGACGAACCCTAGAATTGGTCCGCCTGAGGAACATGACCGCTCAGGTCAGAAAATCTAAAAAACGTAGCAGCAATGTGGTGAGTTTTATGGGCGGCCGTTTGCCGCTTTCCTCCCAAATGAGTCAGCTACTCAGGGAAGAGCTGCAAAGCAGCAGCGCATACAAATCACAGACGCGTGAGTTACGCGCACTAAGTCATATTTTTGAGCGGCAATTGCAGGAATCTATAGTTCCGGCTTCTTATGAGTTCCTTATAGAATCCTTTGAAACCCGAGAAGGTTTTCATGTGGTTTTCTACCCTTTTGAGGGGCGCTTTGTACATGAGGCCTTGAGTCATATTTTGGCCTATAGAATAAGTCTACTCATTCCTATCAGCTTCTCCTTGGCCTACAACGACTACGGTTTTGAATTGCTGTCTGATCAGGTTTGGGATGTGCAACTCATTTTTGACAATGACCTATTCACTCCGGAGTATTTACTACAAGATCTAGAGAAAAGTATCAACGCCACAGAGATGGCGAGCCGGAAATTTAGAGACATCGCCGTGATAAGCGGTTTGGTGTTTCAGGGTTATCCCAACAAAACTGTTAAGACCAAACATTTGCAAAGCAATTCGCGCCTGCTTTTTAAAGTCTTTAAAGATTTTGAGCCCGATAATTTACTTTTGCAGCAAGCCTATAGAGAAACCTTTGAACACGAATTGGAAGAAGGCAGGTTGCGCATCGCATTGGAGCGAATTTGCAATCAGGATTGGGTGTGGCGTCCTTGTGAAAAGCCTACGCCATTTAGCTTCCCGATCATTACCGATAGGTTACGCGAAAAGATGAGCTCTGAAAAACTCAGCGATCGTATTAAGAGAATGCGCGTCCAATATGAGGCCTAAATTGCTATGACGACTTTAGAATTTAATTTCGGCGGATTGGATTGTGTTGGACACGCAAACGGAGCTTTGTATGTACCCGCCCATGACTGTCTATTAATTGCCGATGTCCATTTAGGTAAGGTGAGTCATTTTAGAAAACACGGAGCTGCTGTTCCTACTGCGGCAATTCAATCGAATTTTGACAGGCTAAACCAAGCCATGGATCACTTTCAGACAGACAGGCTCTATTTTTTGGGCGATCTGTTCCACAGCCACACCAACAAGGAATGGGATTATTTTGCCCGTTGGATAGAAAAACGAAATCCTAAGACCACCTTGGTGCTTGGCAATCACGATATCATCCCCTTAAGCCGCTACGACGCTTTGGGAATTGCCACTTGTGAAACGGGAAATCTGGGTGATCTACAGCTGACACACATCCCAGAAGAAAACCCAGAAAAATTCACTGTTAGCGGACATATTCATCCGGGAGTACGCCTGCGTGGGGTGGGGAGACAGTCCATCAGTTTACCCTGTTTTTTCATCAGTGGGAAACAAATGATCTTGCCCGCCTTTGGCAGTTTTACTGGTAAACATGTATTGCGTCCCGGCAATGAAGATCGCATTTACGCCATAGCAGAAGGTGAACTTATTGCCCTACACGAGACGCCTTAATTTGCGTATCTTAGACTGATGAAAAAAATTTACGCACTTCTCAATGCGGTTGCTTTGGTAGCAACTATTTATGTGAATTACCTGTCCAATACGGGTGCTATTGCGGGAAAAACCATAGGCGGTGTATCTGATGATCTGAATACCCTTTTTACGCCTGCTGGTTATGCCTTTGCCATTTGGGGATTGATCTATTTACTGCTTATTGGTTTTGCGATCTACGGACTTGTGGCTGCATTTGGCAAGGTGCGCGACGATTCCTTTTTAGAAAAGACAGCAGCTTGGTTTTTACTTTCCTGCGGAGCGAATATAGCGTGGATCTTCTGTTGGTTATATGAGTGGACAGGCTGGTCTGTAGTTTGCATGTTTGTGATCTTAATTGCCTTGCTGGTCATTGTTGTGAAGAACGAAATGGAACTCTATGATGCTGCCATTCCTACCATTGCTTTTGTTTGGTGGCCCTTTGTGATCTACAGCGGATGGATCACTGTGGCGAGCATTGCGAACATCTCCGCATATTTACATAAAACCAATTGGGACGGCCTAGGCTTGTCCGAGGTCACTTGGACCATAATTGTCATACTCGTCGCCGGAGCGGTGAACTTGGCCGTTACCTGGAAGCGCAATATGCGTGAATTTGCCTTAGTGGGTGCTTGGGCTCTGGGTGCTATTGCTGTGGCCAATTGGCATACGGAAGAGGCCATTGCTAACACCGCCATGTTAGTCATGGGAATCTTAATTGGCAGTAGTACTTTGCACGCCATTAAGAATTGGAAGTACAATCCGCTTTTTAAGCTGCTGGAATACTACGGGAAGCGTTAAATAATTCTTATTTGATTTAGGAGTTGCTTTAAAAACCCATCGGAAGGCATTATCTTTGCCATCCCATGAGCAAAACGCTGGTACAATCGGTGTTCAACGAGTCTTCTTCTTTAAGAAAACTAGGGGAAGCTATATCCAAAAATCAAGCAAGAACAACACTATCGGGCCTACACGGCTCTGCCTTTTCTATTGTTGTAGCTCAGCTTTTCAAAGAAACAGACCTGCCTTTTCTCTGTGTCTTTAACGACAAGGAAGAAGCCGCTTATCACCTCAACGACTTGGAACAATTGGTTGGTGAACAAGATGTGCTTTTCTTTCCTGGCAGTTACCGCCGCCCCTATCAAATAGAGGAAACCAACAATGCCAACGTCCTGCTGAGATCCGAAGTGTTGAACCGCATCAACTCGCGCAAAAAACCAGCGCTAATAGTGACCTACCCAGAAGCGCTTTTCGAAAAGGTGGTCACGAGAAAAGAGTTGGAGCGCAATACCCTTAGCGTAAAAGTTGGAGACGAACTCTCTTTGGATTTTGTGAACGAAGTATTGTTCTCTTACCAATTCAAACGTGTTGATTTTGTGACCGAACCGGGAGAATTCTCTGTTCGAGGAGGAATATTAGATGTATTCTCCTTTTCGCACGATGAACCCTATCGCTTGGAATTTTTTGGTAATGAGGTAGACAGTATTCGTTGTTTCGATGTAGAAACGCAGCTATCCACAGAGCAGGTAAAACGCATTGGGATCATTCCAAATGTAGCCAACAAATTACTGGAAGAACAAAGGGCTTCCTTTTTGGAATACATTGCCAGAAAAACGGTAGTTTTCACCGCAAATCAACGCTTGATCGAAGAAAAACTCGATGATTTCTATCAAAAAGCAGAGGAAACCTTCGCCGAATTGGATCAGACGGTTAAACAACTCAAACCTGAGGAATTATTTATTAACGGCAATACTTTTTCTGCGCTGCTAGAATCCTTTACTCACGTAGCTGAGGTGCCTTCGGATGGGGAGATCGCTTTTAGAACCCAACCGCAACCCCCATTTAAAAAACAGTTCCCGGTACTGACCAAGGACCTGCAGCAAAAACACGCTAAGGGTTATACCAATTACATATTTTGCGATACCGTTGAACAAGCCAAACGTTTTGAAGATATTTTAGAAGATCTAGATGCCGACGTAAAATACCAGACCGCTGTCTTTTCGCTCTATGCCGGATTTGTAGATGCCGAGTCTAAAACTGCCTGTTATACCGACCATCAGATCTTTGAGCGTTATCACCGCTTCCACCTTAAAAATGGCTACGCTAAAAAGCAAGCCATCACCTTAAAAGAGCTCACCAATTTAGAAGTTGGAGACTATGTGACCCACATCGACCATGGGATAGGGAAATTTGGTGGTTTGCAAAAGATAGAGGTCGAGGGTAAATTCCAAGAGGCCATTAAACTCATTTACGGCGATAGAGACATATTGTACCTCAGCATACATTCCTTACATAAAATTGCGAAGTACAACGGCAAGGACGGCACCGCTCCAAAGATCTATAAATTAGGGTCCAACGCCTGGAAAAAACTCAAGCAAAAGACCAAGAAAAAGGTCAAAGAAATTGCCTTTAACCTTATTGAATTATACGCCAAGCGTCGATTGCAAAAAGGCTTTCAATACGCTCCGGATTCGTATTTGCAACACGAACTGGAATCATCATTCATATACGAAGACACTCCAGACCAAACCAAAGCCACAGAAGACATTAAGCGCGATATGGAAAGCGAACGCCCTATGGATCGCTTGGTCTGCGGAGACGTTGGATTTGGTAAAACAGAGGTTGCCATACGCGCAGCTTTTAAAGCAGTAGATAACGGCAAGCAAGTGGCTGTTCTTGTTCCTACTACTATCCTTGCGTTTCAGCACCATAAGAGTTTCTCTAAGCGTATGAAGCGCTTGCCGGTTAATATAGATTATCTGAATCGCTTTAGAACCACCAAAGAGCGCAACAAAGTTTTGGAAGATCTGGCCAGTGGCAAACTAGATATTGTTATAGGTACCCATCAATTGGTAAATAAAGGAATTAAGTTCAAAGACCTCGGTTTACTCATTATAGACGAGGAACAGAAATTTGGGGTAGCCGTTAAAGACAAGCTTAAGACCATAAAAGAAAATGTGGATACCCTTACGCTCACGGCAACACCAATTCCACGCACCTTGCAGTTCAGTTTAATGGCGGCCAGAGATCTGTCGGTGATCAATACACCTCCGGCAAACCGCTACCCTATTGAAACGCGAGTAATTCGTTTTTCTGAGGAGGCGATCCGTGATGCCTTGCGCTACGAGATCTCTAGAGGTGGGCAAGCCTTTTTTGTCCACAACCGTATTGAAAATATTCAAGAAGTAGCAGGAATGTTGCAACGGCTGTTACCTGATGCCAAAATAGGCGTGGGCCATGGCCAAATGGACGGTAAAAAACTCGAAAAGCTCATGCTTTCCTTTATGGACGGAGCGTTTGATATTTTGGTCTCTACTACCATCATAGAAAATGGCTTGGACGTTCCTAATGCCAACACCATATTTATAAATAACGCCAACAACTTTGGCCTTTCTGACCTACACCAAATGCGAGGCCGTGTAGGGCGTAGCAATAAAAAAGCTTTCTGTTATTTCATTACACCACCTTATTCTGCCATGACCACAGATGCGCGCAAACGTATACAAGCCTTGGAGCAGTACACAGAACTTGGGGGTGGTTTCAAGATCGCTATGAAAGACCTCGAGATCCGAGGTGCTGGAGATATTCTTGGAGGAGAACAAAGTGGCTTTATCAACGAGATCGGGTTTGAGACCTATCAAAAGATCTTAGCAGAAGCTATTGAAGAACTCAAAGAGAAAGAGTTTAAATCACTCTACCAAGGTCAAGAAGAAAAGGATAAAAAGTGGATCAAAGAGACGGTTATCGATACCGACTTTGAGCTTTTGTTCCCATCGGAATACGTGAACAACATTAGCGAGCGCCTAAATCTGTATCACAAGCTTGGCGAATTGAAGGACGAAACTGAATTGCAAGCCTTCCAGAAAGAACTGGAAGACCGCTTTGGCCCATTGCCGGAGGAAGCTCAAGACCTACTGGACAGCGTGCGCATTAAATGGATGGCCTTAGATCTAGGCCTAGAACGCGTACTGATGAAAAAGAATAAAATGGTGGGCTATTTTATAAGTGATCAGCAGTCTGGTTACTATCAGAGTAACACCTTTGGTAAGGTATTGAACTATGTGCAACAGCATCCCGATAAGGTTAACATGACCGAAAAGCAAACACGATCCGGACTCAAACTTTTGCTGCGATTTGGAACCATTAAATCTGTACCGCAAGCGCTAGCTGCGTTGAATCCGCTGCATCAAGCAACTCAAAAGTGATAAAAGGCATCCTTGATATGGGTTATCTGCTGCTGCTTGCTGTTTAAAAGCACCGCCACTATATCGAATCGAATTGGATATTTCCAGTCTTTTTGACACACAAAAGCGTCTGCAGCCATAACCATTAATCGGATCTTTTTGGGAGATACAAAACGCTGCGGATCACCAAAATAGTCGGAATTTCGCGTTTTAACCTCGACAATAACGACAAGATCGTCCTGAAAGGCAATAAGATCTATTTCGGCTCTTTTGTAACGGAAATTTCGGGCGAGGATCTCATAGCCTTCCCGCTTTAAATACTGGACTGCGATAGCTTCGCCACGTTGGCCCAGGGCATTGTGATAACTCATAAATATTTCAAACTTACTGCTCGGGGAGTAACTTCGAAATTTGCCTGCCGACCAAAGATCAGCGGATAATTGTTGTGAATATGACCGGTGGGTGCGTCAAAAGCCACCGGGTAGTCATAGGGTTTGACCAAGTCTAAGATAATCTCTTTTACCGTGTTTCCAAAAGGGATGCTGTTATCGTGAATTTTGGTGAATCCACCGACTATAAGTCCAGAGAGGTCAGCAAGCAGTCCATTGTTCTTGAGGTTTCTGAGCATGCGATCGATATGATACAAATATTCGTCCAGGTCTTCTATAACCAAGATCTTGCCACTAGTGGGAACCTGATACGGACTCCCGCACATACTGTAAAGCATAGAGAGGTTTCCCCCTGTAAGCGCAGCTCGACCACTCCCACTGCGATTGGAAGCTGTAGTTGCAAACTCCAATTCAGGTGTACTGCCAAACAAGATCTGTTTTAAGGCTTCTAAGGCATTCTGATGATTGCCCAAGGCTGTAGGCAGCTCCGCCAGGTCTATGGGCATGGTTGCGTGAATACTGGCTATTCCTAGATTTTGCAGCACATTATGGAAAACCGTTACATCGCTGTAGCCTAAAAGCCATTTTGGATTCCGTTTAAATTTAGAGAAGTCTAAATGCTCTAATAGTCGAATGCTGCCATAACCTCCACGGACACTCCACAAGGCCTTGATCTCAGGATCATCTAAGAGTTGCTGCATCCCCTGGGCGCGAACCGGATCAGGTCCGGCAAACTGGTGGTGCGGCTGGAGAATATTCGGAGCTAAAACTGGAACTAAATTCCAACTTTCTATGAGCTTCAAAACCGGCTGAAGTTGCTCCGCAGTAATAAAACGTGCCGGGGCAATTAAACCAATCTTATCTCCAGGAGTCAAAAAATCCGGTGTAACCATCCGTAATTGTATTA
This sequence comes from Gilvibacter sp. SZ-19, assembly GCF_002163875.1. Lineage (GTDB taxonomy): Bacteria > Bacteroidota > Bacteroidia > Flavobacteriales > Flavobacteriaceae > Gilvibacter. The sequence goes on from NZ_CP019333.1 coordinate 1,036,260, forward strand.
CGTCAAAGATGCAGAATTGAAAACAATAGACAAAATATGGCCTGATAATCCTCTCATTTGTCAGATTTTCAGTACATTGAAACAAAAAATCTACTAATCCGAATTGCCTATGGAAGCTACTACCCTGTGCAATACTTCGCCTATTACACCCTATGTACCCACCGGGGATAATCCTTGGGATTTAAATAAGGCGATCCACGTTAGCCGCCGCTTGGCCTTTGGGGCTTCGCAAGCTGAGCTAGACAATGCCTTGACCATGTCTCCCGATGCTTATATTGATCTATTGGTCGATGAAGCCGTGGCTATGGCACCAACACCTACTCCACCTTGGGGTTATTGGAACTTGACCAACTTTACCGACTACGACACGGAGAACAACGAATATATAGATAGCTGGAGGCGACAGACCGGTTACGACCTTTTACAGAATCGCTTGCGCGATAGGCTTACGTTTTTCTGGATGAATCATTTTGTGACCGAGCTAGAGACCTATTTCTACTCGCCCTATATGTTCCAGTATTACAACATCAATCAGACCCATGCTATTGGTAATTTTAAAGACTTTGTTTCCGACATTGGAAAGTCTGGAGCCATGCTGTTCTATTTGAACGGCTTTCAGAACACGCGATTCGAACCCAATGAGAATTACGCCAGAGAGTTGTTTGAGCTCTTTACTTTGGGCTTGGACAACAACTATACAGAAGTTGACATTCAATTCACGGCAAAAGCCCTTACGGGTTGGAATCATTGGGACGAAGTTGGCGGTGAGATCTATTTTGAGGATTCTACTTGGGACCCCAGTGTAAAGAACATCTTTGGACAAGCCGGTCTTTGGAAATACGAGGATGTGATAAATATCCTTTTCGAACAACGGCCTACGGAGATCGCTACTTTTATTTGCACCAAACTGTACAAGTTTTTTGTGAGCCATGAGGTGTCTGAATTTGCTCAGGCGGAGATCATTGCGCCCTTGGCAAACACCTTTATCACAAGTGGTTTTGAATTGGCGCCCGTACTGCGTCAGCTCTTTAAAAGCGAACATTTTTTCGACACCTTAGCACAAGGAGTTGTGGTAAAAAGTCCGTTCGATTTCTTATTTAATTTTACTACGGAGGCAGAACTGACCTACAATGATGCCGTAGTTAACGGCCTGAACTACTACGCTGCTGTATTGGGGCAAGAAATGTATGAACCTGTTGATGTGGCCGGTTGGCAACGTGACCACGATTGGATAAGTTCTAGTACTTTGACCGGGCGTTGGCAGGTTATTGAACTCTATGCGTTTTATATTCTGAGCAACTTCCCAGAAGATCTGAGGAATTTAGCCCTTAACCTTTCCGGAGACAGTAACGACCCGGAGTTTATCACTACTGTGATTGCCGATAGACTCTTGGGTAAACCTTTTCACACCTTGTCTGATTACGAGGTGGCGATAGATGTCTTTAAAGGCGATGTCCCACAAGGTTATTACGACGACGGCACTTGGAATTTATACTGGGATACTGCTCCCGCACAAGTTGCCGGACTATTGATTCATTTGGCCAAGGCCCCAGAGTTCCAACTTAAATAGAATTGCTATGTGTAACAACCATTTTCCTTCCTCGAATTATAAGAAGCTGCACGATATTAACCACGACAAGGAGCACAGCCATTGGAGCCGAAGATCGTTCATTCAAGCTTTAGGGCTTATGGGTGGCGGTACTGTCATGTTGGGTGGAACCAATTTGACTGTTTCAAGACCTTCGCCCTTGGCCATGGCCCTGACAGAGTCAGAAAACGATAATATTTTAGTGATCATTCGCCTGAAAGGTGGTAACGACGGCCTGAACACCATAGTTCCCGTTTACGATTATGACACTTATGCAGGATTGCGTCCTAACATACGACTGGCGGAAAGTTCACTCTACGCCTTAGATGCAGACTTTGGCTTACCGGAATTCATGAGTCCCTTGCAGTCTGTTTGGGGTAATGGCAGTATGAAAGTAGTACACGGTGTAGGTTATCCAGATCAGAATTTCTCGCATTTTGAATCCTCTGATATTTGGGCAAACACCAATACGTCAGACCCAGGTGAAACCGGATGGTGGGGACGTTATTTTGAAGAGTTATATCCAGACTATCTGGTTAATCCTCCGGCAGTTCCTCCGGCCATACAAATTGGAAGTATCGGTAACCTGATCTTTGATGGCTTAAACAGTAATTATGCCTTTACTGTAGCCAATCCGGATCAATTGAGTTCCATTGCCTCTACAGGAGTGGTACATGACGTGACCGATATTCCAGAATGTTATTACGGAGATCAGTTGCAGTTCTTGCGCGCTGCTACCAACACGACCTTCGCCTATGCCAGTGTGATCAATGAGGCTTATGAAGGAGCCACTAACGACGCTCCATACGATACGCGTGAACTCTCCAATCAGTTGGCGATTATCGCTAGATTGATCAAAGGCGGTCTAGGCACTAAGGTATTTATGGTTACTCTGGGTGGATTCGATACACATGCCAACCAATTGACCTACCACAATGAGATCATGAATGATCTCTCTTTAGCGGTAAAGAACTTTTATGATGATCTGGCCACTGCTGGTTGGGACGACAAAGTACTTTCTATGACCATTTCTGAGTTCGGTCGACGCCCCTTTGAAAATGGTAGTCTTGGAACCGATCACGGATCGGCCTCTACTATGATGCTCTTTGGAAGCGGACTCAACGGAAGCGGTTTCGTAGGATCTCACCCGAGCCTTACTGCAACAGATCCCTTTGGCAACCTGATCTTTAATCAAGATTTTAGGAATATCTATGCCAGCATTATGATCGAGTGGATGTGTATTGATGAGACTACGGTCAACTCGGCCTTGCTGAATACTGATTTTGAATTGGTAGATCTTGGCTTTGCCTGTAGCACAGCTTCGGTAAATGATTTTGAAGACGTGAATCGCTTTGCACATACGGCAACCTACAGAGATAGTTCCACCTTCATCAATTTCAACATGCCTTTCTCTGCGCATGTCAAAGTGGTCTTGTACAATATAGTAGGACAAGAGGTTGCAACTCTGACCAATGATATGAAGTTTGCAGGAGCGCATGAGATCGACGTGAAGAACTCGGCCAATACCCGATTACATACCGGACAATACATTTATCGTATCAGTATCGGCGATCAGCACTTTAGTAAATCTATTGTGATTAGATAAGACCTTAAGCCGCGCTAGTCGCGGCTTTTTTTTGCCTATTTTTGTGCTTTGTTTTCAACACTTATGGCACAACCCAAAAGATATACAATTACGGCAGCCTTGCCGTATACTAATGGTCCAATCCATATCGGACATTTGGCTGGTGTTTATGTACCTGCCGATATTTATGCTCGTTACCAACGCCTTAAAGGCCGTGATGTTGTATTTGTCTGCGGAAGCGACGAACACGGCGTAGCTATTACCATTAAGGCTAAAAAAGAAGGCATAAGTCCGCAGCAAGTAGTAGACCGTTACCACAAGATCATTAAAGATTCTTTTGCTGATTTTGGGATCTCCTTCGATGTATATTCGCGCACCTCTGCACCAATTCACCACCAGACCGCAAGTGACTTCTTTAAACAAATGCACCAAGATGGTAAATTTGTAGAGCAGGTCACGGAGCAATTATACGATGCCGAAGCCGATCAGTTCTTAGCGGACCGTTTTGTCACAGGAACCTGCCCAAAATGTGGTTATGAATCCAGCTATGGAGATCAGTGTGAAAACTGTGGTACTTCTCACAATGCCACCGATCTGATCAACCCTAAATCCGCCATAAGCGGCAGTACGCCAACATTGAAGTCTACCAAGCACTGGTTCCTGCCGCTCGACCAATACCAAGACTGGTTGAACGAGTGGATCGTAGAAGGCCATAAAAAAGATTGGAAGCCCAACGTACACGGACAAGTGAAATCTTGGATCATGGACGGACTCAAGCCTCGCGCCGTGACCCGCGACTTGGATTGGGGTATCCCTGTCCCAGTGGAGGGCGGCGAAGGCAAGGTACTTTATGTGTGGTTCGATGCGCCTATTGGTTATATCTCTGCTACCAAAGAATGGGCAGCAGCTACCGGAAACAACTGGGAACCCTATTGGAAAGACGAGGACACCAAATTGCTTCATTTTATTGGCAAGGACAATATTGTGTTTCACTGTATCATCTTCCCAAGTATCTTAAAAGCTGCAGGAGACTATATCATGCCAGACAATGTGCCGGCCAATGAATTCCTGAATCTAGAAGGTAATAAGCTGTCCACTTCTAAAAACTGGGCGGTTTGGTTACACGAATACCTGGTAGATTTTCCAGATATGCAAGATGTATTGCGTTATACTTTAACGGCAAACGCTCCTGAAAGTAAAGACAACGATTTTACTTGGAAAGATTTTCAGGCGCGTAACAATAACGAACTGGTTGCCATTTTTGGAAACTTTGTGAATCGTGTTGTGGTGCTTACCCATAAGTATTACGGCGGAGTGGTTCCGGCACCTGCTGAGTTTACCCAGGCCGATACTCAGGTATTAGAAGGCATTAAACAGCTAAAGACAGAGATGGAATCTTCCTTGGAGCAATACCGATTCCGCGAAGCCTTAAGCATTCTTATGAAAGTGGCCCGAAGCGGAAACGAATACCTAGCCAGTCAGGAACCGTGGAAAAGTATTAAGACCGATGAGACTCGCACTCAAACGGTGATGTTTGTAGCGGCTCAGATCACTGCGGCGCTCGCTGTGTTGTCGGAGCCCTTCTTACCACATACTAGTGAGAAGCTCAAAGCCATGCTGCATTTAGATGGTGAGACAGTCAACTGGCAAAATCTAGAAGAGACCACGACCTATTTGCCGAATGGACACAGTATAGCGACAAACCAATTGTTGTTCTCTAAGATAGAAGACGCCCAGATACAAGCACAACTAGACAAATTGAAAGCCACCAAAAAAGCCAACGAAATGGAAAACGCTCAAGCCGAACCTCAAAAAGATATCATCCAATTCGACGATTTCACCAAGATCGATATGCGAGTCGGTACTATCTTAAAAGCTGAGAAAATGGCCAAGACCAAAAAGCTTATGGTCATGGAGGTCGATACCGGCATTGATACCCGTACCATAGTGTCGGGAATTGCAGAACACTATTCCGCAGAAGAATTGGTAGGCAAACAAGTCACCGTTTTGGTGAACTTAGCGCCAAGACCTTTACGCGGAGTAGAGAGTCAAGGGATGATCCTCTTGGCAGAAGACGCCGATGGTAAATTGGTGTTTATGTCTCCAGAAGAAGCCGTTAAAAACGGAAGCAGTATTAGTTAAATGATCCGAATCGCCTATCATCCCATTTACAAGCATCCGCTGCCCTTGGGACATAGGTTCCCGATGCAGAAGTACGAACTTTTGCACCGCCAACTTTTACATGAAGGCACCTGCGAGCCCGAGCAATTCTTTGCGCCTGGCCAGCCTGATCTTAAGGCCATAGAAGCCGTACACGATCCGCAGTATGTAAACGATCTATTAAATCAGAACATTGAGGCTAGAGCCGCGCGGAAGGTTGGATTTCCAATGTCTGAAAAACTAATTGAGCGGGAATTCACCATTGCTCAAGGCACCTTAGAAGCCACTGCCTACGCTTTGCAACACGGTTGTGCCTTGAATATTGCTGGGGGAACACATCACGCTTTTAAGGCAAGTGGCGAAGCCTTCTGTCTTTTAAACGATCAGGCAATAGCCGCGCGCAATCTTATCAGCACGCAAAAGGCAAAACAGATCTTGATCATTGATCTGGATGTGCATCAGGGCAACGGCACTGCAGAGATCTTTGATGGAGACGATACGGTTTTTACCTTTTCCATGCACGGGGCTCATAACTATCCGTTCCGCAAAGAAAAATCGGACTTGGATATCGGCTTACCAAATGGCACCAAAGACCAAGAATACCTAGAAGTGTTAGCTTTTCATTTGCCGAGATTATTAGATAAGGTAAAGCCTGATTTTATCTTTTACCTCAGTGGGGTGGATATCCTTGCAACAGACAAATTAGGTAAGTTGAGTTGCACCATGGAGGGATGTAAAACTCGAGACCGTATGGTATTAGACGCTTGTTACCAGCGCGAGATCCCGGTTCAGATAAGTATGGGAGGTGGCTATTCTCCAGATATCAAAATCATCTTAGAAGCTCATGCCAATACCTACAGACTCGCTCACCAATTTTGGAACTAATCGCTTTTTATCCAGAGTGAATTGGTGAAATAACTACGAGTATCTAAAAAGTGTTTCTTCACTTCAAATCCTGCAGTTTGCGCCATGCCCTCTAACTCCTGAAAACTGTACTTTTTGGAGAGTTCTGTCCAGATAAGTTCGTCTTTTTTGAAACGGATCTGCTCATCGGCTAGATCGACTATCTGATCTGTAAGACTAACCAAATAGCTCCGTACTTCTCCACTTAAAGGGTTATAATAACAATAGAACTCGAATTGATCGCGCTCAAAATTCGCATTGAGTTCCCTGTTAAATCTGTCTAGCAGATTTAAATTAAAATTTCGGGTAATTCCATGCGGATCGTCATAGGCCTTGCGAATAACCTCTGGATTCTTTTGCAGATCTGCACCTAATAAAAGTGCATCTCCAGCTGCCATATTCTGATGGAAAAGACGTAACAAATTCAAGGCATCGGCTGGCATATAGTTCCCAATATTACTGCCTAGAAACAACAATAAGCTCGGATTGGATTCACTTTGCAATCGGTCTTTTAGCACTTCAAAATAATCACCGACTTTTGGATTGAGCTTTAATCTAGGTAAGCGCTTAGTAAAATCCGCAGCTAAACCGTCAATAGCGGCTTTGGAGATGTCTACTGGCACATAGGTCACCTCGCGATTAGCGCTGTCCAAATAGCTGAGTAACTCAAAGGTCTTACTACCATCGCCGGCACCGAGTTCAACCACATTGAAAGGTCCGTCAAAACCTGTTTCCGTTATGATTTCTGCAGCCTGCTGGGCTAAGATCTCCTGCTCAGCATTGGTAAGATAGTATTCTGGCATTTCCATGATCTGTTGAAAGATCGCGCTGCCCTTATCGTCGTAAAAATACTTGGAAGAGATATATTTTTCAGGAGCTGAAAGCCCTTGTAGTATTTCATTCACTGCTGACGGACTCATGAGCGTACAAGTCTTAAGCCGGCAAATTGCCAACGCATATGTGGATGGAAAAAGTTTCTGTACGTAGGTCTGCTGTGTCCCTGCGGAGTAGAAACAGATGCCCCGCGCAACACCTTCTGATTCACCATGAACTTACCATTGTATTCACCAACAGCTCCAGCTTTCTTCTCAAAACGCGGGTAGGGTAAAAAAGCGCTGCTGGTCCATTCCCATAGTTTACCCCAGGAAAAGCTATGGGAGGCAACTTCCCATTCGAACTCGGTAGGCAGTCTTAGATCTGTCCACTCGGCAAAAGCTGCCGCTTCGTAATAACTTAAATGCATAACAGGCTCAACTGGATTTACAGCAACTAGGCCTTCCATACAATAGCGGAACCACTCACCTTCTATCTCGTGCCAATACATGGGCGCTTTGATATCGTTCTCATTGATGAACTCCCAACCTTCTGCATGCCATAGGTTAAAATTCTGGTAACCTCCGGCCTGTATAAACTCTAAATACTCCTGATTGGTCACCAGTCGGTTAGAGATCTCAAATGCCTCTAAGTAGACCTTGTGCCTACCCTTTTCTATGTCGAAATGGAAACCGTCGCCATCATAACCAACCTCGTAAAGCCCTTCTTTTACAGGAATAAATTCTTGCTCATGAGTTTCATTGGGTAAATTATAAACTCGCCCGTAAAGCGGAAAAGTGGGCTGATTCCCGAAAAGGCACTTGATATCGTAAGCCAATAGTTCTTGGTGTTGCTCTTCGTGGTTGATGCCCAATTCAACAAGCTCAAACACCGCTGCCGGGCAATCATCACGGTCTAATAATTCGGCGACATTCTCGGTAACGTGCCTGCGATAATCCATAACCTCAGTAACCAAGGGACGTGTCATTAAACCCCGATTCGGGCGCAACACCCGGTCTCCTAAATTGTTGTAGTAGCTGTTAAACAAATAGGCGAAATCTGCATGATAGATCGCGTAATTGGGTTTGTGTGGTACCAGAACGAATTGTTCAAAGAACCAAGTGGTATGGGCCAAATGCCATTTAGGAGGTGAGGCATCGGCCATGGGTTGCACCGAATAATCTTCTGTCTTTAAAGGACTACAGATCTCTTGGGTGCGGTTTCTAGTTTTGAGAAAACGATCTCTTAACATGCTATAGGAGTTTAGTGTCGATGATGGTTGTAGAGGTCAAAGTTTTATGAACGGGGCATTTGCTGGCAATTTGTTTTAAGCGCTCGCGCTGTTTGTCGTCTAGGTCTCCGATAAATTCTAGTGTTTTCTGAATGTGATCAATTTGACCAACAACATCTGAATCTTGTTCTTGTGGCAAGTCGTCCGCATGCTTTTTGGAGTAGGTCACATAGCAAAACACTTCGCGTAGATCCCATCCTTTGCGCTGGGCGTACATTTTTAAGGTCATTACAGTACAAGCACCTAAAGCCGCATTGAGCAATTCGTAAGGAGAAGGGCCAAGATCGTCTCCCCCTACAGCATTGGGTTCGTCTGCTATTAGAGTATGGTGCGGCGTAAAAACTTCGGAGGTGAACTTATTCTCCAGATCTAAATGCACCACTACCTGCTCTCCTTTGGTCGAAATAAGCTCCTGATCCAATTCTGGGAAGTATTTTCCTGCCCAGGTTCCTATCATATCAGCTACATAAACCGCATCGACCTTATTGGTCAATAAGTGATCTGCTCCATCTAAAGAAATAAAACTCTTGGGGTGAAAAGCAGCATGATACAATTTAGCCGCATTCTCTATGGCTACTGTAGTGTCTTGTGGAGAATGCATGATCAAGTAAGGCACCTTTAGACCATTTATGGTTTCTAGTAAATTTCTAGAACGAAGATCTTCTACAAATTGTTTCTTTATTCTAAACGGACGACCTCCGATATTGACCTCCGCAGAACCTGTCTCCTCAATTTCTTCAAGGCCATCTGCAAACAAATGTGTTACGTGATCCACCTCTGCCGGAGCTCCAATGGTCACCATGGCCTTTACAGAATCTAAATGGGCTGCCGCCGCCAAGACCGCAGCTCCTCCTAATGAATGTCCAATGAGCATTGCCGGAGCCTGATACTCCTTTTCCAAATAATTCGCAACAGTGATCAGATCCTCCACATTGCCAGAGAAATTCGAATCGGCGAATTCTCCACTGCTACGACCAAGACCGGTAAAGTCAAAACGCACAACGCCAAACCCGTGATTGGTAAGGGTTCTGCTAATATACCTCACCACACTCAGGTTACTGTTGCAGGTAAAACAATGGGCAAAGATGGCATAGTGCCTCACCTTGCCATTGGCAGGGACTTCCAAACGTGCAAACAGGCTGCCATTGGACTTAGCGATCTCTATATTTTTGGTTTTCATGCTTTAGTTGTTCGCAATTTTTCACTGTGTAAACGGCGAAGCTTTTGCAATTTTGGGGTAATCACATAACTGCAATACCCTTGGTTGGGTTGTTTGTTATAGTAATTCTGATGATCTTCTGTGGCTGCATAAAAAGCTACTGCCGGACTCAATTCTGTTACTATAGGCTCATCATAATAGGCCTGCATCTCTTCCAATACCTTAGCAGCCGTTTCTCGCTGCTGCTCGTCGTGATAATAGATCACAGAACGATATTGGGTACCCACATCTGCCCCTTGTCTGTTTAGGGTAGTTGGGTCGTGGGTGGTCATAAAAATCCGAAGCACATCGGCATAAGAGATCACTGATGGATCAAACTCCAATTGTACCACTTCTGCATGCCCAGTTAGTCCACTACACACCTCTCTGTAAGTAGGATGCCCGGGAACTTGGCCTCCGCTGTATCCAGACACTGCGGAATGTATGCCGTTAACCTCTCTAAAGACCGCATCTACACACCAAAAACAGCCTCCACCTATTGTTGCTACTGATAGCGTATTACTCATGAGCTGCTTCTTTTTTTAAATCGATCGATAGGGAATTCACACAATAGCGCAATCCGCTCGGCGCCGGCCCATCTGGGAACACATGCCCCAAATGCGCATCGCAAGTATTACATTGTATTTCCACGCGCACCATACCAAAAGAAGTGTCTTTGATATATTTTATCGCATTCTCTTTGATAGGTTGGGTAAAACTCGGCCAGCCATTGCTAGAATCGAATTTTATCGTGGAGTCAAACAGCGGCGTGTTACAACATACGCAATTGTATTCCCCAGCTTCATAAACACTGCAAAGCTCCCCAGAAAAAGGTCGCTCTGTTCCGTGTTCTCTTGTGATCCGATATTGTTCAGGGCTCAATAATTCGCGCCACTCGGCCTGTGTTTTCTCTACGCGCTTATCGGGCTCAGGATTCCCTTTTACCGAAAATCTAATGATGTCGTTCCAATTTAACATAGCTTGTTTTTCAATGAATCTATGAAGTTAAAACATATGAGTCGAAATAAGGAGCAATAACTGTCAAGGTTTTGTGAAACTTTCTCCAGAGGAGTTAGTTGCCTCTAATTAACTCAAGGGCTTCCTTGAAAAAGGAAAAGCCGTCGGTCTGTGCATCTGCTAAGGCCAAAACACCACCTGTAAAACCGTCTCTGTGCCAGCGACCTTGGTTTAGCTCTGAAACATCTTCTGGCAAAAAGGATTGCCCGTCTTTGTAGCAGCTTAGATAAAAATACATTTGAGCTTCTACCTCGTCTGGAATAGCCATTCCCCAGCCGACACCCAATCCGGAGTCTAAAGTGAGATAAGCCCCAGTGTCAAAATGGTGTGGCCAAACACGGACCGCGACCTGCTTGCCTAAGTAAGTGGCAAATGCTTCCGAGGCAATCTGCGCCGCTCGGCGCTGGTTGATCAGTTGATTCAAGGCCGCACTACCCGGAGTAGACAGCTTATCATCTTTGGCCCATGAATACGGCAACTCGTAATGAAAATTGTACTTATAAGGTTTTTCAAAACCTAAACCTATTGCACTTTCGGTGAGCCAATCCAAAACTTGGGCGTGTGTTTTTCCATCCAATTCGCAAATGGCCTCTAGGCCGTCTCCCATCCACAGCAATGTAAAGTCAGCATAACTAAAACACAATTTAAGCCCTGCACTATTTAAAGGGTGAGTCTCTAAACGTGCCGCTTGTCTAACAAAACCGAGGTTGGTGTGACTGTCGTCTTCTTTGGGCTCTAAAAAAGAAATAGCAGCAGCCGTTAAGTACTGCGCAATAAGATGTATGGACTGAATGGGAGTGGGCATTTTTGCTGTTTTGTAAAAGTTACGAGAAAGAATTTTTAAAAAAAAGTGCAAAAAGAAAAACCAAAGAGACTGGGCTTGCGTAAGTAGGGTGTATACCAAAATCAAAACAAATGAAAAATTTCAAAATTAAGCACGGTCTGATCTGTCTGGGCCTGCTTTCTATCGGACTTATCGCTGCAGATCATATTGACGCGCCGGCAGTCCAAGGACAGACCACCGACATTACGGACATTTATGCCTTTGAGGGTGAGGATACGAACAATATAGTGTTTGTAGCTAACCTGCAAGGACTACTAGGTCCAGGGGCAACCGCAGCCGCACAGTTTGACGAGAACACTTTGATAGAGTTCAACTTTGACTTGGACGGAGATGCGGTAGAAGATCAGGTTTTGCAGGCTATTCCAAGAGATGGCACTATGTATTTTTTTGGTCCGACTGCCCCCGCGAGTACTGGCCTTAACAGTAGCGTTGCCGTAGATGCCACAGCCTCATCTGTGATGATCACTCCTTACGGGGAATCAGCCATTACCGCTACTAATGCCGGGATGCAGTTTTTTGCCGGCCCAAGGGACGACCCTTTCTTTATGGACTTTGCCCAATTCACTGCAATAGTCAATGGAGATGCTACGGAGTTCAACAACCCGGGAAGCGACACCTTTGCCGGAACCAATGTACTCTCGGTAGTAGTTGAGCTACCTAAAAGCATGCTCGGCGGAAGCGGCACTATTAACTATTGGGTGACCGCAAATAGCAAACAATAATTAAAACACAGATCATGAAAATTAAACAGTTTATATACCTTTTTGCGCTTTTGGTTGTATTTGCAGCCTGCTCAAACGACGACGACAACACCAATCCTATGATGATGGACGATGACGGTGTGATGATGGATCCGGAACCAGACTTTACAGGTACTTTTTCTCAGTCCGACCAAATGGGACGACCAGCAGTGAATACTGTATTTGTTTCTTCGGCTTCTAAAGACAGTTTTAATACCACTATCCCTTCAGAGCAGCAAGCAGCTTTTCAGGCTATGTTTCAGGCGAACCTGATGGCTTTAAGTCCAGCTTATGCGAATCCTGGAGACACCAATGCCTTAGGCTTGGATGCAGAAACCTTTACTTCATTATTGGCCACAGATGTGCTCAATGTGAGCCTGGACGGGACCACTACCTTTTTTGATGGCACCAACGTATTGACAGGAAGAGCTTTGGCAGACGACGTGATCACCGTTGAATTGCTATTGATCTTTGGTGGTGAAGATTTTATGGAAAATCCAGGATTATCTAATGACAATGTAGATGCTAACGACGCAGCTTTCTCTAGCTCGTTCCCCTATTTAGCAGCTCCTTGGTAAACCAGAAAAAATGAGAACAAGAATTGGACTTGCCATATTCGCTATTGGGATACTGATCTATACATTGATCCCAAAGAACAAGCCCATAGCGGATCTGCAAGATATCGATACGAGTTTGACAAATGCCCCCCGGACCTCAGCTTGGTTGCAAGAGGACATCGCCTTTTGGCAATCCAAACTGGACAAGTCTCCTGGTGAGTTTAGCTACAAGGCTAAGCTTGCCGGGGCTTATGGTCTGAGCTTTTCAGAAAGTGGTGCATTTGACGAGCTTTTTGAAGCAGCATCACTTTGGGACCAGGTAAACCAGCAAACGCATTATAAAGAGGCCTCTTTCTTAAGGGCCGCAGCCAAAAATGCCATAAGTCTGCATGAGTTTAAAAAAGCTGAATCGCTTTTGCTCAAAGCAGAAAAATTAGGCGAAGGTTTAACGGCTACGCAATTGATGCAGTTCGATGTTGCCATGGAACTCGCCAAGTATGATCAGGCAGAAAAACTCTTAGAAGACCTAGCTGACCCAAGCAACGTAGACTATTTGATCCGACTCTCTAAATGGAATGATTATAAAGGCGAGCTCAGTGAGGCTATTTACCTTTTAGAACAAGTCCACGACTGGGCACAGCAACGTAACAACGAGAAGCTGGAATTTTGGGCGATCACTAACCTGGGAGATTATTACGGCCATGCCGGAACCATTAAAAAAGCATATCAGGCTTATTTAGAAGCCTTAAGAATTGATCCGAGCAGCGTATATGCAAAAAAGGGTATAGCCTATATCGCCTTTGCCCACGACAATCAGCCTAAAAAGGCTTTGCAAATAATTCAATCTATAAAGGGATACGAAACCAACCCTGATCTGCTCTTGTTGAGCGCAGACATTTATGATCACTTGGGAGATTCTAAAAAGCGATTGCAACAACACAATACTTTTATAGAGCAGGTGGCTTCCCAAGGGCTAGAAGTACTCTACCGCATGCCTTTGGCTAGTATTTTGGCCGAAGAATTTCAGCAATACGACACCGCATTGGATTTGGCCAGAGCCGAGGTGGCTCATCGGGCTACTCCAGAAACTTACGATCTACTCGCGTGGATCTATTATTTAAGCGGGGATCTGGATAAGGCTGTTGCATTGACAGAAAATAAGGTATGGGGGAAATCTAAAGAACCTGTGCTCTTATTGCATTCGGCTCAAATATTAAAAGCTGCCGGAAAACTATCCTCCGCAGCAAAAATTAAAGAAGAACTTTTGGAAGCCAGCTTTGAACTTGGACCTAAGAGCAAACGTGAGGTTATGTCACTTTAGCCTGAATTCAAGGCGTTTTTCTAGTTATGTTGGTTAGTTATGCGTCCGTTGCCGAAAGGTAGCGGGCGTTTTTTTATGGTGTAGTGCTGACAGCTCCTAACACGTAAAGGTTCTCCAGGGTTGGAGATTCACTACCTCCTTCTGGTTCTAAGGTGATCCCGTAAGCCTCGGTGTCGAACTCATTTTCTATAACGTAAAGATTCAGGTCGTCTTTAGACTGCTCCAATACACCCAAACTCTGCGGGCTTAATGGATCGAGCTTTAGAGACCACAACTGATACTGCATACCCTGTGGAGCTTCAGGTAGTCCGTTTACATCTAAATACAAGGTTTGCTGTTCCGCGTTCCAATAAACTGCAGCATAGGTGTTGGCATAATTCCCCTGCCCTGCCAATGGTATCTTTTCAACACCAGGTGCGCGAAGCGCGTCTAGTAAGGCAGCGGTTAAAATATTCGAAGCGCGTTGGGATTCTAATTCAGATTCTAACAGGATTTCCTGCTGTTCCAGTTGTTCTACAGAAAGTTGAAGTTCTGAGCGTTCTACAAAAAGGCTAATCAAACCAATAGTGGCAAGTGTAGCCGCTGCCCAACCGCCGTAAGTGAACCATTTTGGACTGGATTTGGTCTTGCCGATAACGCGTGGAGTACCAATAGGCTGAACCGAAGCTCTTGCAATGGCCATAGCTTTAAAGGCCTGCTCAATGCGAGCAGCTTCTGCCTCTAGTTCTGGATGTTTTTGCACCAAAGCATGGACCTCTGCCTGTTCTGCAGCAGGGAGCGCTCCACTTACGTAGAGTTCTAAAATTCCGGATGCTATGTACTTATCTATATCCATCAGTTGATACCTAGAGTATTTCTGAGTGTATTAATACATTTTCTTATCTGAGTCTTGACTGTTCCCAAGGGAATGTCCAAATCTTCTGCTGTTTGCTGTTGCGTGAACCCTTTAAAGAACAAACGATCAATCAGGTTTTTACAACGGTCTTCTAATGCGTCTACAAAGGCTGCTAAGCCGATCGCATCTGTCTGACCCTCAAAAGCATTACTGCCTCCAAATATATCTACGAAACTAGTCGGATTTAGGTTTTGTTTTTGCTCTTTGGCAGATCGAGATCGCAAATGATCTATGGCTGTATTTCTGGCAATATTCAAGATCCATGTAAAAAAACGACCTCGCTGCGGATCAAAAGTATCCAAACGACTCCAAACCTTTAAAAACACATCTTGGCAGAGTTCCTGAGCCACTTCCGGAGATAAAACAATAGCCTCAATAACCCCTAACATAGCCGGTGCATATTGCTTGTGCAACTGCTGAAAGGCGCGCTCGTCTCCTTTTTGGCAAGCGGCGATTAATAGATTGAGGGTATCTGCCATAAGAGTACGACAAATTACTAAAAAGAATAAAGTAAATGACTCGCCTGAGCCGCTTTATTTCCCCTAAACTACTCTCTTGTAATGCTTTTTTTGAAAGTGCTTACTTGCGGTCGAATCGCTTGGCGATCAAAGCGTCTAGACCAAATCTGCCCGAGCCCAATACCAAGGTAAAAATAGCGATCCACAAAAAGCCCATAGCCGGTAACATTCCCCATGTACCTTCGCCCCATTTCTGAAAGAAAATAGCAGTAAGCATGGTACACATAATTAAGAAGGATGTCATTCGCGTGTTGAGTCCCAAAGCCCAAAACACGCCACCAATAGCTTCAGAGGCAGCTGCCATCCAAGCAAAAAAAGTTGGTGCCAAGGCAAATATTCCACCAAAGGCTTTGACATCTTCTGGGAACCAATCGACCACTTCAAAGAGTCCCAGCTCTTTGTCTGGTGGAGACCAAGGCATTCCGAATTTGCTACTTCCAAAATCAATAGTCAACAACAAACCACCTACAATTCGAGGTAGTGCGAAGAGGGCGTCCTGATACCATTTGTGTTGGTAAACCGGACGAATCAGTTTTTTGAGCGTGTTTTTCATCTGTGGTTATTTAGTATGACTGCCTAGTATTTCTGCCTTAAAGAGTGAGCTTCTCCAAGAAAGTTACGCTTTTAATTGTATTGGCACCTTTAGGCAAAAAATTTTACCCCTGTCCATGCTTTGTCCATACTGATTTTTAGGAGGTTAGAAGCACCGCCTCTAGTTTTGACCCTGTTGAATCAAAAACCAGTAAAATGAAAACTACACGAACCACTAGACACTTTTTTCCACTGCTTTTAGGATGCTTCTTTTTGATCCTTTCTTGCAGCAAGGAAGAAGACGGCTTGCCTGGAGTAACTCCAGACGCGAACAGTATCAACGAATACCTATTTTCCTTATCCTACAACGCAGACGAACTGCTAGAAGTACAGGAGACCGGAGGCCTAGCCAGCTACAGAGAAGAAACCTTTACGGACACTGACCCGGGCTCTCCTGTACAAGGAACTGTAACCGGATGTACCACTACTGGATATGACCTTTATTCTAATTTTGATCAGATCGCAATTCTGAGACCTACAGAAGGCGTTATTTATCCCGGAGCACTAGTTGTAGGTAACGGAACCATGCTCGATGGAGCACCAACACCTTTCGCTGTGGACCGCGCTCCTGCCCAAATGCGTGTGGATCTTCCAGGGATAGGAGAGAACGGAAACTTTATAATTGACGACCCAGGGAGTTTTGCCAATGTGGATGCCGAACTCGATGTGGCCTTAGAATGGTGGAACGCCAATGCGTATCAAGAAGGTTATGTGAACGAGGCCAATTCTACCTATCAATCGGCAACCTCATACTCCTCTACCCAACTGAGCTTTGACATTGGACTAAATGCAGAATGGGCAAACGGCTCTGTTGCCGCACAATTCGAATATGAATCCAACACAGAACAGCGAGTGGCTTCCATAGCTTTTAAACAAGTCTTTTATACCGTAACCATGGACACTCCTGTTTCTCCTGCGGCTGTATTTGGCACTGATGTAACTCTGGAACAAGTACAGACCATCATGAACGCAGACACTCCCCCGGCTTATGTTTCGTCTGTTGCCTACGGCCGTATAATCATGGTACGCATGGAAACTACAAATATGGATACCAGCATTAATTTAGATGCCGCGCTAGAATACGGAACAGGCCTGAACAACGCTACCGGAACTGTTGCCGCTTCTTTTGACGAGGTACTCCAAAATTCAAGTATCAGTATCATCACCATAGGTGGTAATGCAGAAGTGGCTACAAGTGCTGTAGATGCAGCCAGCATTGAAGATGGCCCGGGAAGTTTGAGCTATATCATCACCGGAGATAACGCTATTTATAGCAGAACAAATCCAGGAGCGCCTATCGCCTACACGATCCGCTACCTAAAAGACAACACCTTAGCCAAAATGGGATATACGACAGATTACACTGTTGAGGAGTGTGGAAGTCTTCCTTTCAATCACGAAGAAATAAAAGTAACTAACGACTCTTTCCACGACATTCGTTTTCGTTTGCGTTGGAGAGCACAGAACTCTACCACTATTTACAACGGGCCTTGGGTTGAGGTGAATCAAGACAATTCTGCCAGTCGAACTCCTCCAAGTGGCTCCCACGATGTTGAGGTACAAACCCAATGGCAATGCGGTGCAGGAGGCTGGAACGATATGGGCGAATTCGATCTGAATTATGTCTACAATGAGACTTGTTTCAGAGCGACAGGAGGGAATATAATTTGTGCGCCCGCCACAATAAGTTCTGTAAGCTGTAACTAAACTTTAGCGCTTTTTTTAGCAGTCCCCGACTCGGGTTGTCGATTCAACAACTTGAGCGGGGGCTGTCTCTTTTTTTGTCCTAAACTGTAAGTAACGGTGTTGTTTTAAGACAACTTGTTTATGAACAACACCACCTTTACCGAATTTGCCACCAACGCCGTATTTAGAATAGGCGCCTCCAACGACCTCACCAGCTTTGACTCCCCAGAGCGCATCGGATATTACACCTTTATCTGGGCAATGGAATCGGAGGTCGAGATTGTTGTAGACAGCGAGCCCGTAAAACTTTTACCAAATCAGATCTTGGCCCTTACCCCCATTCAATATTTCCAATTTGTTAGTGGAGAAGGACTCCGAGTTTACCAGTTCAATAGAGAATTCTACTGTATTAAAGACCACGACAAAACTGTGGGTTGTGCAGGAGATCTATTCTTTGGTAACGATTATATTCCGGTGGTGAGCCTGGCGGCAGAAGAAGTAGAAAAATTTGAATTACTACATCAGATCTTTTTAGAAGAGATGAACAATAAAGATCGCGTTCAAGCAGAAATGCTCCGGATGTTACTCGCGCGATTTATAATAAAGACCACAAGGCTGCTCAATCAGGCCGACCATCCGCAGCAAATAAAGAAAAAGTCCGACCTGCTGCGAAAGTTCAATATGTTGGTTGAATTACATTTTAAGGAGCAACACGGGGTAAAATTCTATGCCGAGCAAATGTTCAAATCGCCAAAGACCTTGGCCAATTCTTTCTCAAAGTTTAACAATACGCCTTTGCAGATAATTCATCAGCGAATAGTGTTGGAAGCCAAACGTCTGTTGACCTATTCCGATCTGAGCAGTAAAGAAATTGCATACGAACTCGGTTTTGACGATCCGGCACATTTGAGTAAGCTCTTTAAAAAGCATACGGGTATGCCTCCATCTGCATTTAAGGCAAACCACATCCACACCCTCACCCAGTAAGGGAATAATATACAAGCCACAGGGAAGCATTTGCATTAGCCGAAAGCTTTCTTGATCGCATCTTTGTATCGAACAATTAAGTATACGATATGAAAGCGATTCCGTCCATTTTTGAGCTTATTTCTACCAAATTCAATAGAAATAAAGCCAAATCATTAAAATTTAATTCAAAAGAGCATTGTGCTGTAAAGAGCCACCACGACTTCTATTGTGAGGCAGAAAGACCATTTGGCACCATGCGCACCTCGATCTAATTAAAGGAATATTTGACATGATCGAAGGAGTTTTATACATGGTCTGCCGCTTAGTTTTCAAGCAATTTTGTCCTATCAAATTAATTACAAACATAAAATCGAAATACAATGAGATCATTTAATGTACCCACTAGAGAAGAAGTGAGTGAAAACAATCAAGCCATTTTTGACAAGCTACAAGCTGCGCTTGGTTTTGTGCCGAACCTATATGCCACTTACGCCCATAGCGAAAATGCATTAGGAAATTACCTTACACTTGCCAACAGCAAAACTTCACTTTCTGCTAAAGAGAAAGAAGTTGTGAACTTGGCGGTGAGTCAGGTCAACGAATGCAATTACTGTTTGGCTGCCCACACCGCTATTGGCAAGATGAACGGCTTTAACGATGCGCAGATCTTAGAACTGCGCGGAGGATCGGCTTCGTTTGACAACAAATTGGCTGCATTGGCCAACCTAGCGAAGGATATTACCGAAAATCGTGGAGCAGCCTCTGATGCTGCATTAGAGCAATTTTTCAATGCCGGTTACACCAAAGAGAATTTGGTAGACACCATAGTGCTCGTTGGAGACAAAACCATCTCAAACTACCTGCACAAAACCACTGATGTAGCGGTAGACTTCCCTGCAGCCCAGCCTTTGGCCTTAGAAACTGTTTAATAACCCAATCCTAAAAAATAATAGAAACTATGAGAAATTTATTAATTGCATTAGCCTTTGTTTTCGGTGCTGGACTTACTACCCAAGCACAAGACAGCATGAAGAAAACCATGAACGACAAGGCACAAATTGTTGCCCTAGAGCAAACAAAAGGGCAATTCACCCAACAGCAAGTGGAACTAAAAGCCGGAGATTATGTTTTTGCCATTAGCAATAACAAGGCCGGAGTGGATGTTGGTTTTGTATTAGTACCAAAAGGTGCCGATGCCTCAAACCCTGACAACCACATCAAAGCGGCTTATGTAACGCAAGTTGTGGCAGAAGGAGCTACCGAAAAGTCCAATGTTGTGCATTTAGAAGCTGGAGAGTACGTGTATTTTTGCCCGCTTAACAAAACACCACAGTATACCCTAACTGTAAAGTAGGTGTGTTTAGTTAGTTGATGGAAAACCCCGGCCAGAAAGTCGGGGTTTTTTTATAAATGGATTGCACAGATATGACACTTATCATAACTCAATGCCTCAAAAGCCTGCAACTTTGCAGCTGTAATTAAAAATACAGCCGATGAGATCTTCTCTAAAGTTTGTTGACCTTCACGAAGCAGTTTCTGTTGTTAATTCTGGCGACCGTATATTTTTTCAAGGTGCAGCCATGACCCCAAATGAACTTATCGATGCCCTTTGTGCAAGACATGCACAACTTCGGGATGTTGATATTGTTCAAATACATACCGATGGTCCTGCTCGCTACATGGAGGCGCCATGTAATGAAGCCTTTAATTTATTTAGCTGTTTTGTGGGCCCTAATGTTCGCAAAGGTGTGAATGCTAACAAAGGAGATTACATCCCTATTTTCTTGAGCGAGATTCACCTGCTTTTTAGACGAGGTTTACTCCCTTTAGATGTAGCCTTTATCCAAGTTTCACCTCCTGATAGACACGGTTATTGTTCTCTTGGGGTTTCGGTTGATGTTGCCTACCCAGCTATACAGTACGCCAAAAAAGTGGTCGCCCAAGTTAATCCGCAGGTACCAAGAACACATGGTGATGGAATTATTCATGTTAGCCAAATTGATGTTGCCGTAGCTGTTAATCGTCCAATTCACACTGCACAGGCTCCTGCATTTACCGAGGTAGAGCAAAAGATAGGTGAACATGTCGCTGCCTTGATAGAAGATGGCGCTACCCTTCAAATGGGCATTGGAAGTATTCCAAACGCAGTGTTGCATAATCTACAAGGGCATAAAGATCTTGGAATTCATACAGAGATGTTCTCCGACGGGATCTTACCATTAATTGAAAATGGCGTGATTAATGGCAAATACAAAAAACTCAAACGCGGTAAGATTGTAACCACATTTGCTGTGGGTTCTGAAGCGCTTTATGATTATGTAGACGACAACCCCGCTGTTCATTTTAAAGAAGCTGCTTACACCAACAACAACGCTTTAATAATGATGAACCCAAAGGTTACCGCAATTAACAGCGCCATAGAGATCGACCTTACTGGTCAAGTTTGTGCCGATACTATTGGAACTTATCAATATTCTGGTGTGGGTGGTCAGATGGACTTTATTCGTGCAGCCGCTCTATCTGAAGGAGGCAAGCCTATTTTCGCTATGCCCTCCACCACCAAGAAAGGCGATTCAAAAATCACAGCACAATTGATGCCCGGTGCCGGAATCACCACCACTCGTGCCCATGTTCATTATGTGGCAACCGAGTATGGCGTAGTGAACTTATTCGGTAAAAGCTTAAAACAACGCGCAAGCGCACTGATCTCTATTGCTCACCCTTCACATCGAGAAGCTTTGGAGCGCGAAATGAGAGAACGCTTTAAAATGTAGGGCAGTCCAAAGACTGCCCCTCAGCGCTTGGGGAGCCGATTTAGGCTTTGCCCAAAAGCAGTAGTTCGTTCACCATGACTTCGGTGACATATCGTTTGTTCCCATCTTTGTCGTCCCAAGAACGGCTAGTGAGCTTGCCTTCTATAGCGATCTCCTGCCCCTTGGTCACGTAGTTCTCTACTATGTTGACCAAGCCTCCGCGAACAATGATGTTATGCCATTGGGTTCGTTCCACTTTTTGGCCTTGTTTGTCTTTGTAGCTGTCGTCTGTAGCCATTGAGAACTTGGCAATTTTACCGCCGTCGTCAAAGGTTAAAACTTCTGGTTCTTGTCCAAGTCTTCCGATCAACTGTACTTTGTTTCTAAGTGCATTCATAATAATTTAATTTAAAGGTTAACAGTTAAGTCTATCGAACCACCATGATCCGACAGGGCAAACATAGAGACCCAAAAAGCACCGAGTCGGTTGAATTTCGTTTACACTTAATTGTAGTTGTTTCTAAATATTTGTTGTCGGATAATAGTGTGCATTTATAAATTGAAGCAAGTCTGCCAGAAATCAAGTCATGAGCAAATACATAATTCCGTATTTTTCACATAGCTCCCCCATTAAAAATGAAACAATGGAAAGAGCATGTCTGGAATGTGGAGCGGTCTTAGTTGGGCGCTCGGACAAGAAATTCTGTGATGACGGTTGTAGAAATAACCACAACAATCGGATCAATAGGGCAAACACCAAGACCATTCGCAACACCAATAATTCCTTGATGCGCAATTGGCGGATACTGAATAGTCTCAATCCGAAGCAAAAAAGCAAAACCTCTAGATCTAAATTGCAAGAGCTGGGATTCAATTTCAATCTCTACACCCGAATCTACACCACCAAGGCAGGGCGGGTTTACTATTTTGTGTACGACCAAGGCTATTTACCGTTAGAAAACGATTATTTTGCATTGGTAAAACGCCAATAGTCCACTCATGAACGAAGATTTAGCTATCCCTCTGAT
Source organism: Gilvibacter sp. SZ-19 (assembly GCF_002163875.1). Taxonomy (GTDB): domain Bacteria; phylum Bacteroidota; class Bacteroidia; order Flavobacteriales; family Flavobacteriaceae; genus Gilvibacter. Next base: position 1,058,717 of record NZ_CP019333.1, read on the forward strand.
ATTCATAGTAATCGTACTGACCAGTTTAGGCGTGGGGTACTTTTTTAGCAAGAAGAACAAAATCTTACGCGAGCTCAAAAAAAGTCCTTCCAAACCCATAAATACCGTAAAAGAGAAAGAATATGTGAGGCTACACGGCGTAGTGGAACCCGTGGATGAGCCTATGATCGCTCCTTTGAGTAAAAGACCTTGTGTTTACTATCACATAATCGTAGAACGCAAAGGAGATAAAAGCTGGCATACGGTAATAAACGACCTAAAATACAGCGACTTCTATCTGGCATCAGGTGGAGAAAAAGCGCGCATCAGTGCTCACGACAAGCGCGCATTGATGTTTCATTTGGTTGTAGATCACAACAAACGCAGTGGTTGGTCTACAGAACCGAGCGCGGCCATGACCTCCTATTTGAAATCTCAAGGATACGACGGTAAAACCTGGTTTTTTAATACCAACAAGACCTTGCGCTACAAGGAAGCCGTTCTGGAACCTGGAGAACAAGTTGTGGTAAAGGGTATTGGACGTTGGAAACGTCTAGAACAGCCCATAGCCGGTTATAATTATTCCCGATTGCTAGAGCTTAGTGGAAACTTTAGACAGCGTCTTATAGTGACAGATCTGCCTAAAGCTTTAAAAGTATTACCGAAGCGATAAGCCTACCAACTTCGCCCTTTGAGCTGCAAGGCTGCCTTAAGCACATCTTTCTGACTGATCTGCCCTACCAATTTTCCATCTTCGACTATAGGAAATCGGCGGCGTTTGGAATTGATGAAACGCTGAGCGGCATCGAATACATTCAAATCGCCATCTATGGTTTCTACATCGGTTGCCATATGCTTTTCTACCGTGATATTATCCATAGGTTGATTGTAGTAGCGACTCTCGCTGATCTGTTTCATACAATCGCCTTCCGAGATGATCCCGACAAGCTCTCCTTTATCATTGACAACAGGACCTCCGGAGATCTTGTGTTTGATAAGGGTGTTCATTACCTCTAGCACCGGTTGATCGGGCCGAAAAGTGATCAAGTTGCGAGTCATATAGTCCGAAACACGAATGTTTTCGGCCGACCCTTTGACAGGTTTGGAGCGTCTTGCAATGTAACTTTTAATGGCCATGATCTTACTGTTTTATCCTAATATACAATTATTTAGCTAAAGTCGGTTACGGGAAAGCAGCAAAGGGAGGAAACCAATTATTTATCTTAATTTTAAGCAATGCGGTTAAAATCCGCAGTATGACCACTTAAACAAATTTGATGAAACGCACTTCCCACCTGCTGTCCTTACTGTTGCTCATTGGCTTGGTTTGGTACAGTTTTTACAGCTTAATGCCCACAAAAATCTCTGATGAATCTGCAGCAGAAACCGAATTCTCGACCGCTAGAGCCTTAGTGCATTTAGAGGAGATCGCTGCGGAGCCGCATTATCTAGGATCTCCCGGACACGCAAAAGTCCGAGACTATATCGTCTCTCAACTCGAGGCTTTAGGCCTAGAAGCCAGTGTGCAAGAAGCCTACGATCTGAATCAGAATTGGGGGCAACTGGTTAAACCCAAGAACATTTTGGCTCGTATTGCAGGTAGTGGAGACGGAAAAGCACTCTTGCTGCTTTCGCATTACGACAGCGCCCAGAGTTACAGTCACGGCGCCAGCGATGCCGGTTCCGGAGTGGTGACCATATTAGAAAGCGTCCGCGCATTCTTGGCCAGCGGAAAAACTCCGAAAAACGATATTATCATTTGTATTACGGATTCTGAAGAATTGGGTCTAAACGGAGCATCCACTTTTGTGAATCAACACCCTTGGGCCAAAGATGTAGGCTTGGTTTTGAACTTCGAAGCTCGCGGAAGCGGAGGCCCGTCCAACATGATCGTGGAGACCAATGGCGGCAACAAAAACCTCATCCAAGCCTTTGCAGAAGCCAATCCAGATTATCCGGTGGCCAGTTCACTAATGTATAGCATTTACAAAATGTTGCCCAACGATACAGATAGTACTGTTTTTAGAGAAGATGGTGACATTGACAGTTTCTTTTTTGCCTTTATAGACGATCATTACGACTACCATACCGTTAACGACAACTACGAGAATCTAGACAGAAATTCTTTAGAACATCAAGGGTCTTATTTGATGCCGCTTTTAAGCTATTTTGCCGATGCGGATCTGGAAGGTCTCAAAGCGGAAGAAGATCATGTCTATGTGAATCTGCCGCTGGTGAAGTTTATAAATTATCCCTTCTCTTGGATACTGCCTATGGTATTATTGGGATGGTTCATTCTCCTAGGCCTGTTGCTTTGGGGTACCAAAAAAGGAGCACTACAAGGCAAGGTTTGGGCCAAGGCTGGCGGGGTGTTCTTACTCACTTTGATCGTTGCCGGGCTTTTGACACAAGGGCTCATGTGGCTCCTGTATAAAGTGTATCCGCAGTACGGCGAAATTCAACACGGTTTTACCTACAATGGGCATTATTATATTGTAGCCTTTGTCATGCTTACTTTGGCCGTTTGCTTTGGGCTTTACAGTCGTTTTTGTCAGGGAATCTCAAGAGCGAATCTCATGATCGTTCCACTGGTATTGTGGATGATCATCAATACGGCCATTGCATTGTATCTGCCAGGAGCCGCCTATTTTATCATTCCTGTTTTCTTCGGATTCTTTATACTGGCATATCTAATAAAATATCCGGAGGCCAATCCGCTGCTTATCACCTTACTTTCGGCACCTGCAGTGCTTATCTTTAGCCCTTTGGTACAGTTTTTCCCAGTGGGATTAGGGCTAGAGATGTTGGTTGCCAGTGTTGTATTTACCGCACTGTTGTTTGGCCTTATCGCTGCTGTGACCGGAGCCTTTCCGTTTAATAAATATCTCTGGAAAGTCAGCTTGTTTTTCCTGCTGATCTTTTTGATCACCGCCCATACCCAGAGCAGTTGGTCAGAAGAACGACCCAAGCCGAACTCATTGGTCTATTATCAGGATAATCCGGAGCAAGAAGCGTATATGCTCACTTACGACGGCATTCTTGATGAGTGGACTAGCGCTGTTCTAGGCGATGATCCTGTGGCTGCAGATTCTCTGGTTAGCTCTGTGGCAGGGAGCAAATACAATACCGGATACTCTTATGGAAAGCTCGTCCAGAACGCAAATATTGCAAGCCTAGAGGGCAGCTTAACGGCAGACACCCTAAATGCCAACCGCTTTACACTTACACTAGAACCAAAGCGAAACCTACAGCGCATTAGCATTTATGCAGATACCAGTTATCACTTCAAGGCTTTGGCTTACAACGGACAAACCATTGCCGCAGACAGTAGTGGCCTTGTATGGCCCAAGCGACGCTCTAATTTTATGGGTGTATATCTGATAACCGACAGCGACCCACTGACCATAGCATTTGAATCGGCAGACGCCCAAATGCCGGAATTTCAGTTCTTATCTTATTCTTATGATCTGCTAGATCGGCCTGAATTTGAGATCCCCAAGCGCAGTGCGGCGATGATCCCTTCGCCCTTTGTTGTAAAAGATGCGGTGGTTACCAAAGACCGCTTTAATACAACAGAGATGCTTCCTAGTGTTCAAGACAGTATAGCTCCGCAGTAAATAAAAAAGGCCTTCCCAAAATGGAAGGCCTTCTTGTTTTAAGTCGTTTGGCAATTACCAGATTCGCACGCGATCTTCTGGAGCAAGCCACATGCCGTCACCTTCTTTAATATCAAAAGCCTCATAGAAAGCATCGATATTCAATAGTGGCTGGGTAGCTCTGTAGCGCCCTGGAGAATGTGGGTCTGTTAGTACTTGTGTACGCAAAGCTTCGTCTTTTGCCAAAGTGCGCCATACCGTTGCCCAAGACATAAAGAAGCGTTGCTCCGGAGTAAATCCATCGATGTTCTCCGGACGTCCGTTCTTTTCAAAATACATTTGTAGGCCGTCATAAGCACCAAGTACACCACCAAGGTCACCGATGTTCTCACCAAGGGTAAAGGCTCCGTTAATGTATACGGAATCTACCACCTCGATCTTGCTGTACTGATCTGCCAAGGCCTTTCCGCGAGCAGTGAACTGCTCCAAGTCGGCTTCGGTCCACCAGTTTACAGCGTTTCCGTCGCCGTCAAAACGAGCTCCAGAATCGTCAAAGGCGTGAGAGATCTCGTGTCCGATAACAGCTCCGATACCTCCGTAGTTCACGGCATCGTCGGCCAAATAGTCGTAAAATGGCGGTTGTAGAATTGCAGCCGGGAATACGATCTCGTTGTTCAGCGGGTTAAAATATGCGTTCACGATCTGTGGCGCCATTCCCCACTCACTGCGATCTACCGGTTGGTAAATATCGGCTAGGTTCTTTTTGCTTGCCCAGTCGCTAACAGCGAGCATATTGGCAAAATAACCGTTGTCTTCTTTGATCTCTAATTCAGAATAGTCCTCCCACTCGTCTGGGTATCCGATCTTCACAGTAAACTTATCTAGTTTCTCTATTGCTTTGAGCTTAGTGCTGTCGCTCATCCATTCCAGATTGTTCACACGTTGCTTGTAAGCAGCGATCACATTGGCGATCATCTCTTCTGCCTTAGCTTTAGCCTCTGGCGGGAACTTAGCGTCTACATAAAGCTTACCTAGCGCCTCTCCCACATTGTTGTTTACGGTAGCCAAAGCACGCTCTTTAGGATCGCGCTGTTTTTTGGTATCTCTCAAATACTTGGAATAGAACTCCCAGTTGGTGTATTCGATCTCCGTAGTAAGCATATTGGCTGCGTTGTTCAAGGTAGTCCACTTAACCAAGGTCTTGATGTCTTCAATTGGTGTGTTCTTCATGAAATCTTCTAAAGCAGTCATATAATCTAGATCTAGAACAATCAGTTCCTCGATCTTAACAGGCACTTCCATGTCTGCCATAAGCTTGTCCATATTTACAGACGGCAACATGGCTTGTAGCTCGGCAAAAGTCCGCGGGTTGTTCAACTTGCGAACATCGCGGCTTTCTACTTTGTCTAAACGAGGCTCTTCTAATTGAGTCTCCATGGCCAAGATCTTCTCTGCAGCAGCTGCAGCAGTAGCTTCATCGTCTCCTACATACTGAAGCATTTTAGTGATGAACTTCTTGTACTCTTCTCGGATCTCTTTAGATTTCTCGTCTTGTAAAAGGTAGTAATCGCGGTCTGGCAATCCGGTTCCTCCTGGGCTCACGTAGAAAGTGTTCATAGAAGAATCGTTGAAATCTCCAAAGGCCTGCATGGCCAAGAAAGGAGCACTTACTGCAGGATTAGTTGCCAAAACGGTTTGCAATTCGTCTAAGTTGGTAATGCTGTCGATCTCGTCTAAGGCAGGTTGCAGCGGAGTGATCCCGGCAGCGTCACGAGCTACAGTGTCCAGCTTGGATTCAAAGAGAAAGATCGCCTTAGCCTGATCGGTCTCTGGGCTGTATTTTCCACTTTCTTTTGCCTCTGCAATAAGTTCCAATACATCGGCATCGGTAGATTTACGCAAAACGCTGAATCCGCCCCAAGTAGAGCGGTCACCTGGAATCTCGGTCTCTTTGAGCCAAGTTCCGTTCACATAATTGTAAAAGTCATCTTTAGGAGACACCGTGGTGTCCATATTGGCCAGAATGATCCCGTGTGGGCCATCATCCTTTTGAGCCATATCGTTTTCGTTTTTACACGAACTAACCAGGAGAATGCTCGCAAAAGCACCTACAGTGGCTAGCAAATACATACGCTTCATAGAAGTTGATTTATTGATTTGTTCTTAGTTTGTGGATATAAGACCGTTTTCAGCGCAAAACGTTACACGCTTTAACGTTTATCGCTGGTTTTCGGCCGCAATGATAGAATCCAGGATCGCTTTTTGTTTTTTGCGCTCCTCTTCTTCACTTTCCTTTCTGTCTAGATCGATACGATCTTTTAGCAGTTTCTCGTTAATACGCACTTTCAAATTGGCCAATGAGGTATTGAGTTCGTCAAAGCAGGTGCTAATTGCTTCGGATTTTGGCCGTTCGCTATTGATCGCTTGGTCCAGCAGTTTTACGCGCGTTTGCAAAACGTTTATCCGAGAGATCACACTCTGCTCAGAGAGTGTGTCGGGTACCGTATTGGCCAGCGAATCAGAATAACTCACCAAGCGCTCTGAACGCGATCTGATCTCTGAGAGCGAAAGGGTGTTCATGGCCACAAGTTCGTTCTCAAAGTCATCAAAAATGGACCAGTCGTTCACAATGGCAATAGCTGCGGAGTTGATCTGTGGCAATTTCACGCTAGCCGAGCCATAAAATGAAGTACTGTCTTGTTTGGTCGGGTCTTCTTCTTGTTGTTGTCCTTTTTGAGAATCGCACGCCCAAAGCAGGGCAAAACCCATCAAACCAACCAAAATGTAGAGACTGCGCTGCATATTCCTCGCAAATATAACTAATTAGTCCGCCCAAATATGTTGAAAAAAACATAAATGCCCCTTGCAGATGGGAGAGTATTATTCTGCTTATATTTGCTTTGCAGCTTCCTTATTTGGGGTTGTACAACCAAATAAATACTTCCTTAGTTTAAACCGAGTATGTTAAAATCACGTATCCTGGTCCTGGGTGGCTGCGGACAATTGGGAACCGAACTCGTTGCGCATCTACGCGCGCAATACGGCGCAAAGAAAGTCATAGTAAGCGATATTAAAGAAGCAGACGACGAGATGATGGCCCAAGGGCCTTTTGAGGTTATAGACGCTACCGACTACAGCCAGATAGAAGACGTAGTGATCCAGTATGAGATCACCGAGATCTATCTTTTGGCGGCCATGCTTTCTGCCACTGGCGAAAAGTTCCCGGCAAAGGCCTGGCAACTCAATATGACCTCCCTATTCAATGTCTTGGATCTGGCCAAAGACGGCAAGATCGAAAAGGTGTTTTGGCCTTCGAGTATTGCAGTTTTTGGGGAATCGACTCCTAAGAATAACACCCCTCAACAAACCGTGATGGAGCCCAGTACGGTCTATGGAATTAGCAAGCTTGCCGGCGAGCGCTGGTGCGAATATTATCACCGAAAATACGGGGTAGATGTACGCAGTATCCGTTATCCAGGGCTTATTAGTTATAAAACTGCTCCTGGTGGCGGAACCACCGATTATGCGGTAGACATATTTCACAAGGCGCTCAAACACGACTGCTATGTATCTTTCTTGAATGCACAGTCGGAGCTACCTATGATGTATATAGAAGATGCCATTCGGGCAACCATTGCCATTATGAACGTGCCGAGGTCACAGATCAAAGTTCACAGTTCCTATAATTTGGCTGCACTGAGTTTTACTCCGGAGCAATTAGCGGCCGAGATCAAAAAACACCGCCCAGATTTCCAGATCTCTTACGATCCGGATTTTAGACAAGAGATCGCCGATTCTTGGCCAAACTCCATAGACGATTCAGAGGCGCGCAACGATTGGGGTTGGGAACACAAATTCGGGATAGAAGAAATCACAGAGATCATGCTCCGCGAACTGGGGCCGGTCTACGCTAAATAATACTCATGAAGGTTTTTGGATGGATTTTGGTTGTGCTAGTAGGCTGCGTTTCCTGCGCGGAGGAATCCGCAGAAACCATAGTCATAAAGAGTATGGAATACCATGGCGGCATAGCGGCCTGGGAAGCTACTGATAAGCTCAGCTATCTAAAAACGACCAGACTTTACGGCCCAGACGGAAGTCTGGAATCTGAATCGAACATTGCCTATACTCATCCATTACACAAGGACTTGCCGGCAAGTATGCGCTGGTTAGATGGCGCCCAATTGAAAGCCTTTAAATTGGATTCCACTGGGGGTATCAAAGCCAATTTTGACCTTACCGCTGCAGATAGTATCCGTTATAAGGAGAGTTTACGCACCGCTCCCTATACCCTCTGCCAGCCTTATAAACTTTTGGCAGACGCTGAGCTGCTTAAAAGACATCCGGACGAGGTTTTAGAAGACGGTCTGGCAGTCTATGTGGTTGGTTTGTCCTATACAGAAGAAGACGGCTCCGAAGGAACCAAATGGAAGTACTACTTTAACCAAGACAACTATCGCTTAGAAGCTGCTTTAGTTTTACATAACGGCAGTTTTAGCTACATCCGCAATGATGTATACGAAGAAAAGACCGGGCTTTCATTAAACGCCAAGCGCACGAGCTATCGGACAGACAGTTTGCGCAATGTGCAATACCTGCGCGGAGAATTCATCTACGAATATTTAGATTCCGAACAATAAAAAAGGCTCCAATTCTGGAGCCTTTTCTTTGTCTATAACTATTGAATTTATTGCTTTATCAAACGCTGTACAGCAGTACCTGCACTGCTTTGGAATTTCACCAAGTAAAGACCAGCGGCCAGTTCAGAAACGTCGACACTTAAACCCGTTTGTTGATTCAGCGCTACATTGAGGACTTGCTTTCCGGTAATATCAAATATGGTGATGGCCTCTAGCGGCTCATTTGCATTCCATTGGATCTGCAGCTCGTCTCCTGCCGGGTTTGGATACATAACTACCTGAGCTGCATCGAACTCGTCTACAGAAAGTCCGCAGAAATTGTTAGGATCTTCAATGGTCACCGTAGCAGTACAGTTGTAAACATTACCGGCGTAATCGGTGATGGTTACATCCACAGTGTTCACTCCAATATCATCGCAAACAAAGGCAGCCGGAGATAAACTCACGTCCATTCCAATGTACATAAGGTCTTTAATTCGAACGTCGAAACCATCGTCTGCAGCAGGGTTTCGAATTGCTACAGCAACACCCGTGTCTAAATCTACCGTATAGACCGTATCACAGCCAAAAGTTGTGGAGCTCACCACTTTATTGCCTCCTACATATTCGATCCCTTGAGAAGTTCCACCACAGCCACCATCTGGTACCGTAAAGGAAACCACAAAACTCACCGAAGCATCGGCCAGAGAAATGGCATTTACGTCTATATTGGCTGTTCCGCTAGCGTGCAGCAGCCTGCTGTTCTCAAAATCGTAAGTTAAACCAACACCTCCGGCAGTTCCGGCTGTACCCACATCGGCAAAGGCATTCATAGTTCCGGTGCTTAAGTCGTACAAACCTATCTCTCCAGATTGGAAGGTCACGTAAAGCGCTCCGTCACTACCAAAGGTCATGTCTTGCGCCTGAACATCTCCAAGTGGCGATACCATAGCGTCAATTAAAGTTGTAGCGCCCGTATCCAGATCAAAGGTGAAGAGTGAACGCGCACTTGCGTTGTTCTGTAAAATATAGACCTGATTCTCTATCGGATGATAATCCATGGCAAAGAATTGGTCTGTACCCGTACTGGTAACCACTGGGGTCTTAACACTGATATCGTCCGTAAGCGGATCGTAGTTGTATAGGTGTACATCATTTATCCCGCCAGTGGCGTTCAGATCGATGGCGTAAAGATTGTTGATCGCATTGGTCACAGTACCACCATTGAAAGGAATGGAAAGATCTGATTGTACCTCTACCGTAGCGTCGTTACATTCCGGGCCGCTCGGGGTAGAAGCATTGATGTATGCGAATTGCTTGACCGACCCATCGAAAGGGTTTGGATCTGCCAGGCTTACCGTGGCTCCTGTTAAAAGATCTATGGTATAAATGATTCCGCAGTCAAAAGTAGAAGAAGAGATCGCCTTGTTATTACCCACATACTGCACTGCTTGGGCCGTACAAGAACCCGAAGCTCCAGGAATGGTAATGTTGAACAAAAAGGTTGCCACTCCTGTATCTGGATTGATGTCCCATATAGAAGGATTACTAGTACCTGCGCCGTATATTAAACGGTCATTGTCAAAATCGTAGGTCAATCCGGCTCCTCCTGCCGCAGGCAAGGTTCCTAAAAGTGTAGCAACTCCTGTCCCGGGATCGTAAGTCTCAATTGCGCCAGAACCGAAGGTAATATAAACCACTCCGTCTGAATCGATAGCCATGGCGCTCGGGTTAGTAGCTCCACTAGAAGAAACTACGGCTCCTAGGTCTGTGATAGAACCAGATACTGGATCCAAAATGTGAAAGTTTCTGGTTCCACTGCCGTTATCTAAAATGGCATAGACCAAACCGTCTGCCGGATTGTAATCCATAGCAAATGGCGTCGACATTGCGATATTTAAAGCTGCCCCTGCGTCATAAAACAGGCCATCAGATTCTGGGAAATAACTGAATCGCCCAAAATTAAAGGCTGCATCCACAAAAGTGATCGCGTACAGCGAATTGTTAGGAATGATGGATCCTCCAATGTTGAGTTCATCTGGAGTGCAATCATCGTCAATTGGGGCAGACGAAGCTGTAGCAAATAAACTGGCCGAAACCATTAGCATTGCTATCAGCGTTAAGTAGCATTTTTTCATTGTCTTTATTTGAATATTGTTGATTTACCTAAAGGTAGCAAAAAAGAATAGCGTTTTTACGCTAGTGTATTTCTAATCGATCAAATGATGGAAAAACTTCTTAAAATCGAATGGCCAAGTAAGATTTTTCCTTAATTGTCAGCGCTTTACAAGCAATTTTAAAATGTCTAACTTCATCCGGAGCAAACCACCCCTATGGAAAACACCACCATTATTCTTGTAGTCATGATCGTATATATGCTCCTGCTCATTGGCTGGGGCTTGTATCAAGGTCGGAAGGTTAAAACGGCAAGCGACTTTGCCATAGCAGGCCGCAAGCTGCCGGGTTGGGTGGCTGCCTTGTCAGAAAGAGCTACAGGAGAATCCTCATGGGCGCTCTTGGGCTTACCGGGGGCTGCTTACGCCACCGGGCTTATGGAAGTATGGACAGCCATTGGCTGTGTAGTTGGGATCATAGTGGCCTGGGTGGTCATTGCCAAACGCTTGCAAAAAGAGGCCGATAAATACCAGGCAGATACCTTTACGGGTTACATTGCTAAACGCCATGGCGATGCCGCTAAATGGATCCGTTTGGTGGGGAGTGCGACCATAGTTTTCTTTTTCTTTTTCTACGTAGGCGCGCAGTTCTTAGGCGGTGGAAAAACGCTCAATACCCTTTTTGAAATAGACCGCAGTTGGGCCATGCTTTTGGTGGTCTTGCTGGTAGTTCCTTATACTATTTACGGCGGATTCCGTTCGGTTACCTATACCGATGTGATCCAGTCTGTACTCATGATCGTGACCCTGATCATAACCCCAATAGCTGGTTTTTTGTATTTAAAGGGGTTTACTGCGGATGTGAACTATGCACATTCCGTAGGCGAGGCTTTAGAAAAAGCCGGCCCCGAATACAGCACCATGATGGGCGGCGCTGTGGTGGATCCCGAGAGTGCTTTGGGCAAGGTGCTAATGGATTGGTTTCCTAATGCCCCAGACATGGTGGCCGGCTTGGGCAGCGGCATCATGATCGCGGTGGCCTTTAGCTGGTTCTTTGGCTACTTGGGCGGACAACCGCAATTGAGCATGCGTTTTATGGCGATCCGTTCTGAAAAAGAAGCTAAAATTGCCCGCAACATAGGCGTTATTTGGACGGTGATCGCTTACACAGGCGCCCTTTATATCGGTTGGTTGGGCATTGCCATTTTTGGCCCCAACGGTTTGGCAGATCAAGAGACGGTTATGCCTCGGGTATTGACCACCATATTCCCGCCGGTGGTATCGGGAATTCTCATTACCGGCGTCTTGGCAGCTATTATCTCTACCGCCAATTCACTGCTTATCCTCTCTGCAACAGAACTCTCAGAGAACCTTATCAAACCGCTGTCTAAAAATAAATCCGAAGCAAAATCGCTACTGCAATCCAGAGTCATTACCGCAGCGCTTTCTGTCATTGCTTTATTGATCGCCTTTGTGACACCCAGCGACCTTATTTACAGTATAGTCGGTTATGTTTGGGCCGGAATTGGGTCTACCTTTTCTGTGGTTATATTGCTTACGCTCTTTTACAAGCCCTTTCACGGCAAGGCCGCCTTGGCCACTATGATCGCAGGTCTATTTTTCACCTTGTTTTGGATAGGCTCTGGTTTAGATGCGGTGGTCTCTTCGCGCATCATGACCTTTGTAGTGGCCCTAACCGTTGCGCTACTCACCACCAAACTGCTTAAACCCACTAAGGCTTAATCTTTTTTGGCCATCTTTTCTAGCAAGCTGATCTGCTTGTCCATTTTCTGAACCATGGCATCTAGGAGCTGAATGTTCTTTGGAGTGATCTCTGTTTGGTCTTTCGGGTCTTCCGATCGGTTTCTGATACGGTTCATCACCTTAACCACCAAAAAGACTGTAAAGCCTATGATCAGAAAATCTACCGAAGCTTCTATGAATTTACCGTAACCAATGGCTATCTCTTCCGGATAAGTGATTCCGTCTGCCGTTACGGCCTCCCGAATGACCCATTTTTTGTTGGTCCAATTAACTCCGTCGGTTAAAAAAGAAAGTGGCGGCAGAAAGATCTCTTTAACCAATACGTCTACTACTTTGTTAAAGGCTGTTCCTATGATCACCCCTATGGCGATGTCTATCATATTGCCTTTTACAGCGAATTCTTTGAATTCTGAAAATAATTTTCTCATTGTTTTTTGCTGCGGATTTGAATTGCGTTGTGATTGCAAATTACGGATATGATTTTTACATGACTCTGTCGAAGTCTCATTTTTAAATGGACTCTTATAAAGTCGCGATTCCTGTTGCAACTGAGATTTTGATTGCAGCTTAACCCGCCCCTTCACCGTCTGTAATGAGCAAAGATCGGTCTGGTTATCGCGGTGAGTACCGCGTACCTTTTATTTTTCTTTTTATTCGATACTTTTTTCTTGACTTTTTCTATATGTCCTTTTTACCATTGCCTCTTTCTTGCCTTTTTACATGTCCTTTTTACCATTGCCGTAAAAAGGACCAAAAAGGTCTAGCGACGCTCTTTCGTCTCTAAAATCTACGCCAACCCCAGCCACAGATGTGTGGAGTACTCTCTCGGCTGCGCCTCGCCCCGATTCCACACATCTTTTATCCAACCGCTGCTGGCTTGATTTTCACGAAACTCAGTCGAAGTCGCGTTTATAAACGGATTTATATAAGGTCGCGATTCCCGTTGCAACTGAGATTTTGAATGCGATTAAACCCGCCGCCTGCCCTGGTAAAACGAGGTTTGTTCGGTTCGATGTCGCAGAATGGCCGCAGCGCGGCCTGCGACTCAGAAAAACCGAGTGGTTTAGCGCTTCAGTGCTAAATTACCTCTCAAGGCGGCTAGACTTTTTTGCATACTTTTTTTGGCGATGAAAAAAAGTATGAAAAACAGGTACAAGGACCTGTCCTTGAAATAAAAGATTGCTTTTAAATGTCATCTCGATACATTGCTGAACGATGTTTCATAGAAACCAAACATCCAGTGGATGTTTGAGTGAAGCACCTGCGCTAGCAGCAGGCCGATTCTATGTCACCACTCGATGACCGTAAAAGTTCAGTTGCCATGGGCGCGACATTTTTTGACATAATGATTCGTAAATTTGTGAAAGATGGAAAAATTCGATGTTCTTATAATTGGAGGAGGCCCAATAGGCATAGCTTGCGCCATAGAAGCGCAAAAGAAAAACCTGAAATACACCATAATAGAAAAGGGCTGTATTGTAAATTCGCTTTACAATTACCCAGAAGGGATGAGCTTTTTTTCCACCTCAGAGAAGTTAGAAATAGACGGCATTCCTTTTATTTCTAAGAACGCCAAACCCCTTAAGGCCGAGGCCTTAGAATACTACCGCCGCATAGTGACCAGCCGTGATCTACGCATGCAACTCTTTGAGAAGGTTACGGAAGTAAAACGCCTCAACCCAGGCTTTGAAGTGCATACCTCAAAGGGCGCTTATTTGGCAGACAATATAGTGGTGGCCATTGGTTTTTACGACCTGCCCAATTTGCTCAACGTCCCTGGGGAAGAGCTTCCCAAGGTGGCCCACTATTACAACAACCCGCATTTCTATGCCCGCCAAGAAGTGGCCGTTGTGGGGGCGAGCAATTCTGCCGTAGACGCAGCACTAGAAATTTACCGCAAAGGTGGCAACGTGACCATGATAGTGCGCGGAGACGACATAGGTGAACGTGTAAAATATTGGGTGCGCCCAGACATAATAAACCGCATTGCCGAAGGCAGTATTAAGGCCCATTACAACACCAACATTACCGAGATCTTAGAAGACCGCATTAAACTCCGCGGCCCAGAAGGAGATTTTGAACTGCCCAACGACTATGTGCTAGCCCTAACCGGCTACCAACCCAACTTTGCCTTTTTAGAAAACCTGGGCGTAGAACTCTCTAAAGACGCCTTGCGCAAACCCATTTATAACGAAGCCACTATGGAATCTAATCAGCCCGGCGTATACCTAGCCGGCGTAGTTTGTGGCGGCATGAAAACCAACGAGTGGTTTATTGAGAATTCGAGGGTTCATGCGGGGATGATAGCTGAGAGCATAGCTCTCAGGAAATAACTTTTTTATATGATACTTTTTCGTGTAGGAATAATTTTATATCACAGCACAACCCAATTTGATTAGGCACCATCTGCTTCTTTTTATATATGGAGTTGAATACTGTTTTTTTGTTCATTTTTACTGTATTAACGAATTTAGTCTTTCAAGCTTAGACACTATGTCCAAGCTTATGTCCAAGTTTAACAATATTTACTTTAATAACTATATTTGCTTGGACATTAAGATGAAGTTTATGTCCAAGATCCTAAACTTTAGCAACATATTTATAATTAGGTGAAGTAGTTGGTTCTCCATTATCTTCAATAAGATTTAAATCTCTCATTTTAGCCAGATGTCTTTGAGCCTTTTTATATCCATAATCAAAATGATTAGCATATTGTCTCGTACTAACTTCTCCTTCAACTCTAATCCAATCTAGACCTTTTATTTCTTCATCATTTAATTCAGAAAGACCAGGAGTATCATCGATTCTTTTTAGAGCTTCATTACTTCTAGGAAAAGTGAAAATCATATAAGGCTCTTCATATTCAACTAATGGCAGAGGAATATCAAATTTTTCAGGAAGTTCCTTAATAGTTGAAAAACCTAAACCTCTTTGTTCAACCAACTCTAATTGATCAAAAACATACATAATTTTAGGATTTCTGCTTAAGGAAGGAGCGCTGAATTGTTTTATCTGTTCGATTTTTAATGGTTTTACAGGTTCACCAGGACTTTTAATAATTATGGCATCATCATTAATCTCAAAATAAATTGGAGCACCTTCAATGTCATAATCACGATGAACGATTGCATTAATAACAGCTTCTCTAAAAACCACTAAAGGATAATCATAAATTGTTCTGCGCTTTGCGCTTGACCTATCAATTTGCTTTCCTATTCGTGATTCATACCAACTTTGAATTTTGTCTACTTGCTCAATTAAAGAACCTTCAATAGTCTCAATATCCTCTCCTCTTCCTTCAGTTTTATACGTAGCTCTAATTAAAGCGTTAGCATAAGTATATTGGGGTTTGGTGCCAAATAACAATAAACCTAAACCAGTAGGTTGATACTGGTTCTCTGCTTGCTTAATTAATCCTAATTGTTTAAATATTCGATAAAATTTCGATGTGCCATATTCAGCGTCAATTTTAGCTTTTTGAATAAAGTATTCAATTTGATTTTTATCTAAATCATCAAGATTGGCATTTGGTTCAAGTTCCTCTTTAGTTGAAAGGACCTTTTCAATTTTTTCACTTTTGGCTGTTTTAGCTCTGTCTTCAGCTTCCTCAATAAACTGCTTGTTAGCTATACGTATTTGTTTTTGTAAGTCAGAAGGAAACATTTCAACTTCAATCCCATTTTCAATTAGATAATTAATACCTTTTCTATCTACTTTTGGGTCTGGGTCTTCAATGCCAACATATACTTTCTTTATTCTTGCGTTTACAATTCGTTCAGCACAACCTAATTTAGGATGATTACGTGCACCTGGAGCACAAGGTTCTAATGTTGCAAACAAAACAGAGCCATTCAGGGGAATGGCTCTGTTCTTACGTTCTAGCAAAGTGAATTCTGCGTGGTCACCTTCTCGAAGCTCTCCTCTAGATGCAGTTTCTACTGAACCATCAGGTTTTATTAGAACTGCTCCAACTTTTGGGCTTACTTTATCATCTCGAGGTTCTTGAATAGAGTCATTCATTACCTTAATGGCAAGCTCCATATATTCTCTTGAACTTTTTTTGTTTTCTTTTTTTGCCATTTACTCAATTACGTTTCATTAATTAAACTACCCATAAAATGTCTTGTGCTTTCTTGAATGAGTTTATAGGTCAAAACAGATTTACCGTTTATTCTGTTGTTGTTTTCAAAAGGATTGATATCAGATAAAATAACAATTCTATCAGTTGCGGTAGCCTTTCCTCTAGTTTCTCCCCAAATTCTTGTTGTTTTATCTACTCCTTCAATGTAATCTGAAAAAACCCAGACATTTTTAAATAACTTATTCTCCTTTACCATCAATGAAAAGTCTCTAGCAAGCGGTATTACACTGTTCTTGGATCTTGCTACATCTCCAATAACAAATACGGCTACACCATCTGGTTTTAGCATTTTCTTGAATTCAAAAAGTGTTTTTTTCGAGAATTGAACCCATTGATTAATGTTTAAGTCGTCATCTAGTTTTTCAGAAATTTCTATTGGGTCAGAATCCAAAAACCAAGAACGTATCCAATTTTGTTTTGCATAATTGACGATGCCTAAATATGGGGGAGATGTCAATATTAAATCTACCTTACCTATATGTTTTTTAAGCTTCTCTGATTTGGAAATTTCTTTGGCATCACATTCTAGAATGTAAGATTCTTTTTTCGGAGATTTATGCTTACTAAATACACGCTCAACTTTTTCTTTGAGAATATCGAAAACATTTCGCTTAACTCTATTTAGTTCTTTAGTTTGAACAAATCGTCTGACATACTCTGGTGACATACTAAAAGTATTTGGCATACTTATGGACAAATATCCAGAAGTGCCATCTTTGCGCTCTCCTCCATGCATAATTCCTAATATTGCCCCGATCAAAAACTCATCGATAGCATTTTTTGATATTAGTAGAGTATCTTTGAGGTAACATAATTGAGCGAGAGTAGCTTGATGAAAAATCAAATGAATTTCGTCAGATTCAGATTGAGCCTCGGGTAAATAAAGAGCGTAGTCATAATCACTTTCAAGTTCATTAATTCTTTCAATAATATCCTTTTTATTCAGTTTGTGACTCTTTGCCTTACATAAAGCAAGTGCTATTGGGTTCAAGTCTGAACCTATTGAATTCCTATTTAAAAGCCGACTCTCTAAAATGGTTGTTCCTCTTCCAGAAAATGGATCGAAAACCAAGTCATTTTCATCAGTGAAATATTTTATGAAATATTTTGCAAGTGAAGGCGGGAAAGCTCCTAGATATGAACAAAGAGCATGTAAAGGGTCTGAATCACTTTTATCAGCCCAAGGTGTTACATGAATTTTTTCTCCTGTCATTTTTCAGATGATTCTAATTCGACACTTTCGATTATAATAGATTCGAAAAAGTCGTTTATCATTCCACAAACTGTTTCACTCGCATTCCTTAATTCCGATTCCTTAATTATTTCATAAGAATCTGATGGAATTTCTTCATCATCTTCAGATAATAATTTTTCGGGATTGTTTTTATCTAGTACAAAAGCGTGAAAGGAAATATGTTCTAAATATTTGTTCTTAATATTTTGGACAGCTGCATCATTTTTTCTTTGGGCACGTTCTACAAGTTTTTGGAGATTTTTATTTTCCTCAGATACATAAATAACAACTTCATCTTTGTCACTAATTACGCTTGCAACACTATGTTCATTCCAATGGTTTTCTTCGAAAAATGGATGATCTTGACCAATAAAATCAACTCGGATGTTTGGAGATTTATTTTTTCCATTGTTGCCATTTCCAGAATCTTCAGGTCTGTCCACAATTTTAATTTCAATTGAAGATGAAATTGACTTTTGCCCTATTGGCCGCAAATCAAGAGTTATTTCACCTTTATCATCAATTTCGGCATCTTCATTGGTTTTAAAATATGCAATTCCATAACCATTATTTACACGAGCAGTCCCAGTATAGGAACCAATAGATTGTGGGTCAATAAATGCTGCAAAAGTTTCTGCTTTTGCAAAATAGTTAGGATGAGCGTCAGTTTTAAATTTTATTGAGAATGATTTATTCGCATAAACTTCCTTTGGGGAAGGTGTTGTTATTTCAAAAAAAGTTGGAGGGTCCTCAAATGGAATCTCAGGTAGTTTTTTCGTCGGCGAACTTTCCCCAATAGTAGATGTTGTCACCGATGTTCCGCTACCTGAACTTTGCAAAAAAGTGTTAATCCTTCGAGCTAACCTTTTCTTTAAACTATCAAGCACCTGCGTATCATCTTTTGTAAAATACCTTTGTTTTCGATCTTGGTTTAGTTGTTGTAACTTATCATCTTCTTTCAACGTTTCAATCGTCAGTTTCCTTAACTCTTCAACTATTGCAGTATCTTTTAATGATTCACGAGTGCTACTAAATAGTTGTCTTTTTGAATCATTATCCAAATAATCAGTTTCAATATGTACGATTAAATATCTATCTAAATAAGGTAACTTTAAATCGTTTTTGATTAAGCCATTGCCTAATGTCCCTTGTTTCTGTCCATTATGCGTTATGATGATTGGTTTAGATACACTTGCATAATGCTTTATTCTTTCTCTTGGGTCTTTCCCAAGAGTATTTAAAACCCACCAATAAATGGTAACCTTTCCAGTTTTGAAGGTTAAAGTAACTTGGTTATGATATTCTCGATTTTCATTGTGTGTTAATAACCTATTGTTTCCCGTAACAGTTCTATTTACAGGTTTATCTTTACGACAATCTGAAATTGTAAAAGGAATAATTGGGTCGAACATGTAGTTATGAGCTAAATACCATAAGCCTCTTTGTGGCGCTGTCATACTACCGCTATATTTACCCAAATCCATTAACACGTGTCGTACCAGAGTACCAGGTTCAAATGTATTGTCGTCAATTTCAATTGTAAATGGTTGACCTGTAGTTTTATCTAACATATACTCATACCATTCGTGCTTATCCTTGTCGATATCACCAGGATTAATTCGAACAATTGTGAAAGCTATTTTACTTTTTTTACGGTCATCGCTTTTAAAATGTGGTTTGGAAATGATAATTGTGTAGTTGTTATAAGCTAAAGCTGTTGAGCCACCTTGTCCAAAAGCACCCATTAAATGAAGCTTGCCAATCTTATTACTTCCATTTAAATCCAAAATAGTTTTGGAGAATTCTTCTGGCTCAAGACCAATTCCTTTATCACGAATTTCAACAGTTGGTTTGGAGTCTTTTCCTGAATTGAATAATGAGACTTTAACTTTATCAGAAAGCTCTTCAATTTTCTTATCTCGTCCCGATATTATTGAGGAAATTTTACCGTCTTCTATATTGAACCAGTTTTCAACAGCTTTACGAGGCGAACGAAAACCTTCAGGTTTACCTTGAATTTTCCATTCTTTTTCTAAAATAGCATCAATTGCGTTAGTTATCCTTTCAGTAACACCAGCCGCTGGGTCTGTTCCAATGTTTATTGTGGCAAGATTATTTCTACGTTTACCAACATTTTCCCATAGTATTTTATTCGCTCCAATTTTTTTAATCACATTAGTAACTTCTTTCGGAGTATAAGCAGTTATAAGATCTTTAAATATTTCGTCCATATTAGAAATTGAATGATTCTGTGTTGCTTTTTAGATTCTTCCTGTAAAGAGTCTCCATTGTTTTTACTTCGTCTTTTATCGCCTTGATCATCTTATTTATGTCATCTTCATTGTATTCATAATTGTTTAAATTTGAACACTTTGATAGGCTTCGTAGACCTTTAAGTATATTGTCTACTCTACGCGACGCAACTCTCTTAAAACGGTCTTTTTTTAGTTCAGAATTTTCCATTATTTGATTTTCTGATATTATATGTGTAAAAATACAATAATATAGTCTATATTTTAATAAATATGTGCACTTTTTAACAATGGTGAAATGAAACATCTATTGATTTGTACTCCGCGAGAAAAATAATATATGCTAGTGTAGTTGCTTCGCGTTTATTTGGTTTCGAAAAAATCATCGGTTTTTACCAAACCAAAAAACTCCCCACCCTCAAATCGTCTAGATTCAAGGAATGGGGAGTTTCTTGTCTTAGTCTAAATATAGCAATTAAAGTGTGTATTTATGAATTTGTAGTAAAGTTTAGCTTTTTGGTAGGTTTTTCTTTGTGGGATTCCGTAATCATTAGACCGTTTAATGACATCTCGATCTCCTTATCGCGGTGAGGACCGCGTACCCTTTTCTTTTTCTTTTTGTACGATACTTTTTTCTTGACTTTTTCTGTATGTCCTTTTTACCATTGCCTCTTTCTTGCCACTTTTTGCTTGACAAAAAAGTGGCCAAAAAGTCAAGTCGCTTGAAATGGCATTTAGTGCCTTGTGGCACTAAACCCTTCGGTTTTTCTGAGTCGCGCGCTGCTCTGCAGCTAATGCGCGATCTCGCACCGAACAAACCTCAGTTGCCATGGGCGCGACATTTTATTTTCAATTCTATTGTTATCGGAAAGACTAAACCAAATAATGCGACTCCGAACGAGGATTTAGAAAAACAAGCTGGCAGGGCCGGATAAGAGCTGTGTGGAACAGCAGCGAGGCGTAGCCGAGTGCGAGCTCCACACAGCTGTGGCTGAGGGCAGCGTAGTTTTTCAAATTGGAGTGAGCGTCGCTAGACCTTTTGGTCACTTTTGCGGCAATGGGAAAAGTTGCGAAGTGATGTTTTGAAAAAACCAAAAGCCCGGTGGGCTTTTGAACGAAGCAGCCGCGTAAGCGGAAGGCAATCTCTTAAATGTCATCTCGATACAATTTCCGCTTCGCGAAAATCACTCGATGTCCGTAAGGCAATAAAAAAAGAAAATACATTTTAAGAAAAAAGAAAGCTGCAGACTTCTCTGCAGCTTTCCATGCTTACTATAACCAAATACATGAGACTGTATTCTATTATGGTTCAAAGATGAAGCTAATGGCCGCAAGGCAGGTAAACTCTTATCAAGCTTATCGTTTTTACAAATCTTTACTCCAAATGAGCAGAATTCCCGACCTTTAAAACATGAGCTTAGAAATTAAATCCCGCATTTGGATAGAAAAAGACGGGCAAACCCTTTTGGGGCAAGGCCGAGTGCAACTCTTAACCGCCATAGCAGAAACCGGGTCGCTCTCTGCAGCAGCTAAAAGTATCTCCATGTCTTATAAAAAGGCCTGGCGTTTATTGGACGAGATGAACTCCGCAGCAAGCACGCCACTGGTCATAACCGCCGTAGGCGGAAAAGACGGTGGGGGCGCCCAACTCACAGACGCTGGCCAACAAATGATAACGGCCTTTAACGATATCTGCAGCCAATGCGAAGCGCTCTTTGCAAAGCTCGCCACCAAACTTCCGCAACACTAAATGAGAAACCTGAACGGCATAATACTTTGTGGGGGTCACAGCAAACGCATGGGGGCAGACAAGGGCCTGCTTAAACTCGGACAGCACAGTTTTATTGAGCATCTGGCCCAGAGCATGGCGCCTTTTTGCGATAAGATTTTTCTCTGCGGAAGCAAACCGGCCTATGCCGATCTTGGCCTAGAAGTGATTGCCGATCTTGTTCCAGATTCTGGTGCTTTAGGCGGCTTGTATTCCGGGCTGATGCATACCAGCACCAATTGGAATCTGGTACTGAGTTGCGATGCTCCTTTGGTAGATGCAGCCATTATTAAAACGCTTATAGAGTCCATAGATCCGCAGCAAAAAGTGGTACACGCCATAACCGAAAAAGATGCCCACCCATTAATAGGTTGCTACCACAAGGACTGTGCAGAAGGTTTTAAAAAAGCCATAGACAGCGGAAATTTAAAGCTGCAACCCGCCGTGCAAAAATGCAAGCCCAAACGGGTGGAATTCCATCCGCCGCAGGCTAAAAAACTCCTCAATATCAATACCCCAGAAGACTACCAAGAACTACTGAAGCTTTACTCCTAGCGGAAGTTGGGGTATTTGCATATAAAAATTTGCTATCTTCATAAGCTACAAGGGCGGAATCGTTCCCCAAACTTGTAGCATCTGAACTAACTAAACAGCACATGACCGATCTTGACATTGCCAAGCAATGTACGCTACAACACATTAGCGACATTGCCGGAAAGTTGGGCCTGAGTCCCGACGACATTGAACTCTACGGCAAGCACAAAGCCAAACTGCCACACAGCATTATCAACCCCGACAAAGCAGCGCAAAGCAAGCTGATCTTGGTGACCGCTATCTCGCCTACACCAGCAGGAGAAGGTAAGACCACCATGTCTATTGGACTTTCAGAAGGCCTGCACCAAATTGGCAAAAAAGCCATAGTGGTGCTGCGCGAACCGAGTTTGGGTCCTGTATTTGGGATCAAAGGTGGAGCCACCGGAGGTGGATATTCGCAAGTGCTCCCTATGGAAGACATCAACCTGCATTTTACGGGCGATTTTGCCGCCATAGAAAAGGCGCACAACCTTTTGGCAGCGGTAATAGACAACAACATTCAAAGCAAGACCAACTCTTTGGGTATCGATGCCCGCACTGTGGTTTGGAAGCGCGTTATGGACATGAACGACCGTTCGCTACGCAACATCGTGATCGGTTTAGGTGGACCTACCTCTGGTGTTCCGCGCGAGACTGGTTTTGATATCACCGCGGCTTCAGAGATCATGGCGATCTTGTGTCTGGCTAACGATATGGAAGACCTCAAGCGTCGTTTGGGGAATATCTTTGTGGGCTACACTTTTACCAAGGAACCCATTTACGCCCGCGATTTAAAAGTCCAAGGTGCCATGGCGGCCCTGCTTAAAGAAGCAGTAAAGCCTAATTTGGTGCAAACCATAGAAGGCAATCCGGCAATTATTCACGGCGGACCATTTGCCAATATCGCACAAGGGACCAATTCGGTGCTGGCTACTAAAATGGGCATGTCTTTGGCAGATTATACGGTGACCGAAGCTGGTTTTGGTGCCGATCTGGGTGCAGAGAAGTTCTTGGACATCAAATGTCAAAGCGCAGGAATATCGCCCAAGGCTGTGGTTATTACTACGACCATTCGCGCGTTGAAGTATCACGGCGGAGCCGATCTGAAAAACCTGACCGAAGAGAACGTAGACGCCCTTAAGAACGGGCTACCGAACTTAGAAAAACACTTGGAGAACGTGATGCAGTTTGGCATTACACCAATCATTTCTATAAACCGTTTTGTGTCCGATAGCGAGGCGGAGATTGCTTGCATCAAAGAATTTGCAGCAGTGAAGAACGTCCGCGTTTCTTTGGCGGAAGTTTGGGCCAAAGGCGGTAAAGGTGCCATGGATCTGGCCCAGCAAGTGGTAGATATCATAGAAGAGAACGAGGCCAAATTCACGCCTATGTACAGCTGGGATATGCCAGTTATGGATAAGATCAAAGCCATTGCTACCAAGATCTACGGAGCTGCAGATGTAGAATACGCTGCCAAAGCCAAAAAGAACCTGCGTACCATAGCAGATCTAGGACTAGAAGGCTTACCTGTCTGTATTGCCAAAACGCAAAAGTCGCTTTCTGACGATCCGAAACAAATTGGGCGCCCAAGTGGCTTTACGTTAACGGTCCGTGAGATCGAGATAGCCGCTGGTGCTGGTTTCTTAGTACCAATTACCGGAGACATGATGCGTATGCCAGGCTTACCGGCGCATCCGGCCTCAGAGAATATAGACATAGACAACGAAGGCAACATCAGTGGGCTGTTTTAACATCCCAGTGAAAGTAATACACCCGAGCAGATTTCGAAAAACACGTATATTTAGTAAACGTTTGATTCACTGCGTTTTAGTAGACAATTAAAAATGGCAACCCGTAACTATCAAGGCAAGAAATTTGACAGCCAGCGCTCCGAGCGCGTGGTCGATGCATTGACGGTAGAAGAAGCTTTGCAGATCAACATCAATGGCAAGCCTTTTACCCTGTCCATGCGAACGCCTGGTGACGACAAAGCCCTTGTACGCGGCATGCTGCACAGCGAGGCTGTGATAAACGATACGAACTTTCATCCGAAGCTCGTTTTGCACAAAGAGAACGAGGACGGGATAGTAACGGTGGTAGATCTGGAAATTCCAGAAGATAAATTGGGCGCCGGCTATTCGAATTCGCGTTCGCTCTTGTCTGTTTCTTCTTGCGGTATTTGCGGGAAGACCGAACTTTCTGAACAAGGCTTTTTGGGCAAGACCTTAGACGAACCCATCACTTTTGATGGCCCTGCCTTTAGCGCCATGTTTGCTAAAATGAATCAGCAGCAGTTTGACTTTAAACAATCTGGAGGCACTCATGCTGCCGCTGCCTTTGATGCCGATGGTGAACTTTTGGTTGCTGCGGAAGATATAGGGCGGCACAATGCCGTAGATAAGGTGATTGGGCACTTATTACAGCAAGACCAACTCAAAGCGGCCAAAGCCATGACGGTGAGCGGCCGTATCTCTTACGAGATCAGTATAAAAGCATTTAAAGCCGGAATCCCTTTTTTGGCGGCTGTTTCGGCACCCTCTTCTTTGGCGGTAGACTATGCCAAGGAGCTGGGCATAACCCTTATGGGATTCTGCCGCGACGGGCGTGCGACTTGTTATTCGCATCCGCAGCGTATAAAAAACAACCCACTAAACAAAATTAAAGCGAGTTAACTCATGTCAGAAAATTTAAGTGAACTTTTAGGTCGAAAAGGCCTGCAGGAAAACCTCTTTGACAAGCTGGGAAATTTGGCACAACCTGCCGGAACTCCAGACGAAGAGGCCTTGGCCCTTTTGGCCAGCGAATTCCTGATCGGTAAAGCCAATACCTACGGCACCGCCACCTTTTACGATTTTCTGAAACCCGAAAACAAGGGCAAACAAGTTTATGTCTGTAATGGTACGGCTTGCGAATGCGCGGGAACTCAGCCTGGAGTTATTAAAGAACTTAAAAAGCAATTTACCGACGACCAAATTGGGCATATGTGCTGTTTGGGTCGGTGTCATGAGAATTCGGCCTTTCATTACAAGGGTCACAATTACTCCGGAGGAGCTATAGATGCCTTGCAGCAAATAGTGAAAGGCGAAGAAAAGCACCACAGCGATAAGTATAATGTAGCGGCGAGTCACCATCCGATATTAACTGCAGCTTTTACCGATGTAGACACCTATTACGAGCCTTGGTTGGCTGTTCTAGGGCAAGATTCTGCGGATGTATTAGAGGAAATAAAGACCTCCAATGTTCGCGGACGTGGTGGAGCCGGATTCCCTATGGGGCTCAAATTAGAGTTTTGCCGCAATGCAGAAGGTCCGGTAAAGTTCATTATCTGCAACGCAGACGAAGGCGATCCTGGGGCTTACTCGGACCGTTACCTTTTAGAAGAGCAGCCGCATTCGGTACTTTTTGGTATGTTGGTGAGCGGTTATGTGACCGGAGCCAATCACGGGATCTTATACATCCGTGCGGAATATCCGGAAGCTGTAGAGATAGTTCAACAAGCCATCGACGCTCTAAAAGATCGAGGCCTTGTGGGTAGTAATATTGGTAACTCCGGATTCGATTTTGAATTTAAGATCATTCAGGCGCAGGGTTCTTATATCTGCGGAGAGGAAACTGCCCTGATCAATTCTATAGAAGGACAACGCCCGGAAGTTCGCGTGCGTCCTCCCTATCCTGCCCAACGCGGGCTCTTTAATCGCCCAACGGTGGTGAACAATGTGGAGACCTTGGCAGCTTTACACTATATCATTTCCGAAGGTGGCGAAGCCTGGAAGGCCATAGGAACCGAAAACTCTTCCGGCACCAAACTGGTTTGTCTAGACAGTTACTTCAACAAACCCGGCATGTACGAGGTGGTTATGGGAACGCCTATGAAAACTGTTATAGAAGACTTAGGCGGCGGTTTTAAAGAAGCTGTGAAAGCCGTGCAGATAGGCGGGCCTTTGGGTGGTGTTGTGCCGGTTGAAAAACTCAATGAGCTCACCTTAGATTTCGAATCTTTTAAAGAAAATGGTTTCCTATTGGGGCATGCTTCTGTGGTGAGTATCCCAGAAGACTACCCCATGATCAAATACATTGAGCATCTTTTTGATTTTGCCTCCTACGAGAGTTGCGGGAAGTGCTTTCCGTGCCGTTTAGGCACCAAACGTGGCCACGAATTGGCCTCCAAAGCCATTCAAGGCAGAGAGACCATAGATCGCGAACTGTTTCAAGACCTATTGACCACTTTGGAACAAGGGTCCCTTTGTGCCCATGGTGGTGGTATCCCGCTGCCTATCCGCAACATTGTGCACTACTTTGATGACGAACTAAAAAATTACTTCAGTTAAGCCATGAAGACAGCCTATATAAACGATATCGCCTACACTTTTGAGCCTGGAGAAACCATGCTTTCATTTGTGCGTAGGCATAAAGACGATAACCTGGTCCCCACACTTTGCGATGCGCCGAATTTAGATCCTTTTGGTGCCTGCCGTGTTTGTTCGGTAGAGGTCGCTTTAGAAGAAGGTGGTCCGGTAAAGACCATGGCCTCTTGTCATACTCCGGTGAGCGAAGGGCAATACATTTACACCTCAACCCCAAGTGTTCAGAAGCTGAGAAAGAACATCATTGAGCTGGTCTTGACCGATCACCCGCTAGATTGTTTGACCTGTGAGGTCAACGGGAATTGCGAGCTGCAAACCGTGGCTGCCCAAGTTGGGATACGCGATGTGCGTTATCCGTCTGGAGACAATCACTTGCATAAGACTAAAGATCTGAGTCATCCGTATATGACTTCGGATTTTAGCAAGTGTATCAACTGCTACCGCTGTGTTCGTGCCTGCGACGAGGTTCAGGGAGAGTTTGTTTTGAGCATGGCCGGACGTGGATTCGATGCCCATATCATTAAAGGTTTAGATCAGAGTTTTATGGATTCTGACTGTGTGAGTTGCGGTGCTTGTTCGCAGGCCTGCCCTACTTCAGCAATCTCTGATGTGTTCCAATCTAAAGCAATACAAGCCACAGAAACCACCCGTACTGTTTGTACCTATTGCGGAGTAGGATGTAATTTAGATGTGGCGACCAACTCCGGAGAGATCCTGAGTATTACTGCGCCTTATGATGCCGAGGTGAATCAAGGACACACCTGTTTAAAAGGGCGATTTGCGTTTAAGTTCTACGACCATCCGGAGCGATTAGACTCCCCGATGATAAAGCGCAATGGGGAATTTGAAAAAGTAAGCTGGGACGAAGCCTACACCTATATCGCAGATAAATTCACCCACTATAAAAACACTTATGGGCCAGACAGTATGGCCGGGATTTCGTCTTCTCGTTGTACCAACGAGGAGAATTACTTGATGCAGAAGTTCTTTAGGGCAGTGCTGCAAACCAACAATATTGACGGTTGCGCTCGCGTGTGCCACTCGCCTACCGCTTTGGGAATGCAACGCACCTTTGGAACCGGAGCTGCCACCAATTCCATTGAAGATCTGAAATACACCAATTGCATTATGGTCATTGGGGCCAACCCCACAGACGCCCACCCGGTAACCGGGGCCAAGCTCAAGCAGTTTGCCATGAAGCAAGATAATGTCACTATTGTGATCGATCCGCGTAGAACGGAAATTGCGCGTTATGCCGACCACCATTTGGCACTGAGGCCAGGAACCAACGTGGCTGTGCTCAATATGATGATGTACTATATCATAGATGAAGGTTTGGTCGATGAAAGCTTTATTAAGAACCGTACCGAGGGCTATGAAGACTTTATCAAAGAGCTTATGGCTATCGATATTGACAAGCTAGAAGCTGTTTCTGGGGTGCCGAGAGAGCAGGTAAAAGCGGCTGCAATTGCATATGCGACTGCGCCCAACGCCATGTCTTTTCACGGCTTAGGAGTTACCGAACATTCGCAAGGAACCTTTACGGTAATGCAAATTGCCGATCTGGCCATGCTTACTGGAAATATCGGGCGTCGAGGCGTAGGTGTTAATCCCTTGCGCGGGCAAAACAATGTACAGGGAAGCGCGGACATGGGCGTGCAACCCCATCAAGGTGCGGGTTATTTAGACGTGACCAATCCGGAGATCAATAAACGCTACAACGAATTTTACGGCTCTGAACTGCCGCTACATATTGGGTATAAGATCCCAGAGATGTTCGATGCTGCTTTAGATGGCAAACTCAAAGCCATTTGGATCATAGGAGAAGATGTGGTACAGACCGATCCGAACACCCAAAAGGTGATCAAAGCGCTAAATGCGACAGATCTTGTAATTGTGCAAGAACTCTTTATGACCGAAACAGCCAAACAAGCCGATGTGATCTTGCCGGGCTCCTCTTTCTTAGAAAAGAGCGGAACCTTTACCAACGGAGAACGTCGTGTGCAAGCGGTGCGTCAAGTGGTAAAACCTATTGAGGGCACCAAACCGGACGGGCAGATCATAGTAGATATTATGAACCGCATGGGATATAGCCAACCCGATTATACGCCAGATGGCATGTTGGAAGAGATCTCGCAGATCGTGCCTTTCTTTGCCGGGATAAAATGGGAACGTTTGGGTCAGAATGGCCTGCAGTGGCCAGTTGCTCCAGATGGCACAGACACCCAGATCTTACACGAACAAGAGTTTAAACGTGGACTGGGCTATTTTGAATTTCATCCGTGGGAAGAAACCCAAGAGATCACTCAGCATGGAAAAGACTTCCCCTATATTTTGACCACCAATCGTGAATTGGAACACTACAATTGTGGTGCGATGACCAGACGAACGGCCAACGAGCAGATCTTAAAAAGCGATTATTTGATGATCAATCCTGCGGATGCTGAAAGTCATTTGATCAACGATGGCGATTTTGTCTGTATTGAATCGCCCCGAGGAAAAGTAGATGTAAAGGCTCGCATTACCGACGAGGTAAAACCGGGAATCTTGAGTACCACCTTCCACTTTCCAGATATCATGATCAACAACATCACCGGAGACGTGCACGATTCCGAAGCCATGTGCCCGGAATACAAAGTGGTCGCCGTACGGATCAGAAAATCGAAAGGAAAATTTAAATCCCTATTGCAAGACAAATAAAAAAAGCGCCCACATGGGCGCTTTTCATTTTACTTTTCTGCTATGATCTCTAAAGCCTTCTCCAAAAATTCGTCACGTCCTTCTTGAACGCCTTTGACTGTTTTGGTAACAAAGACATCGGGTTGAACTCCAACGGCATGATGTTGATCTCCATTGTGTTTTAATACCCGCATTCCTGTCCAAGTAATGGTAATGCCTCCCGGCAATCGGGATCGGTTCACATTCCCATTAGCTCCGGCCGTAGGTTGGCCAACAATGGTAGCTAGCTTGTAAGCCTTTATAAAGCCCATATAACTCTCGGCATAACTAATAGCGCTACCATCAATTAAAAAGACCACCTTTTTATCGCCCAAATAGGGCTTTTTAGTTGGCATATTCCAACCGCTGGCTCTAAACTCCCGATCTTTTTGGTCTGGATACATATACTCTGGAATAAACATCCATTGGTTGGAATCTTTCTCGCTGAGTAGATGAGAAATAAGATCGTGGTTGCCTTTAGGATAACCTCTTAAGTCGAAAACTAACCCACTTGCCTTTTCTAATTCAGGCATTAAGGCGTTGATACTGTCCATAGGCATTACATCTAGATTCACGTAATAAGAGTCTTTACCGAGTTTCTTATGCGCTACTTTTTCTGGTTTGTAGCGATCCCAATTGCGGAACATATCTACAGTTCTACTAACTGTAATACTGCGGCCGTCTTGAAGTTCTAAGGCCATGTTGCTGTCTTGTTCCCCCAACATGGTCTCCGATTTGGCCCTGTAGTCGCGCCAACCCTTAGTACCCGCCGAAATGCCCTTGTATACCGAGGCCAAAAGTTCTGAGGTTTTTACGCCGTCTACAGCAGTGACCACATCGCCTACTTGTAGTGGTAAATTGGTGTCGAATACTTGCGTTACCACCAGCTGCCCTTCTACTACTTCCCAAGCAAATTCCGGAGCATAACTAGCGCTGTCTTTAGAGGAGAAAACGCGAACGTGTCCGTCCTTAAGAAAAGCAGTAAACTCTTTAATTGTCTGTAAGTGGTCCTTTTCGGTCTTATCGCTAAATGATTTACGCACTGCAGCAGAAAAGGCTGCGTTCCAATCGACTCCGGTTTGGTCAAAATACGGAAAGAAATGCTGAAAGATATTGTAGGTATTCACCACATTACCCATGCGGGTTTCGAGCTTAGTAGCATCGACCGGAATGGCTTTAACTGCCGCATTGAGCGCAGCCAAAGCCTCGGTATCACCAGCCGGAGTAGTGTTTCTGTCCTTGTCCAAACAAACGGTAAGCGGCACCCTTACAACGATATCCTGTCCGATCTGTGCGGTGTAACTTTCGGCTCGCTTGAGGCTGGCCGAAAAAATACTACGGCCTTTGACCATAGTCTGTTCTGAGCTCCCACTAATTACAACAGCCTGCTTGCCATCGGTCAAATCTGTGGTGCTCAGATCGAAATTAAAACTGTTTCCATAGGTAGACCATTTGTTGTTCTGCCCGCTAGTATCGTCTATCGTCTTGCTTTCAAAAGAACCATTGTGCAGCTCGTAAGCTGTCCAAGGAGCGTCTTCCGTATCTCTGATAAATAGCTTGAAATCGTCCACAGCGATGCTCCCGCCACCTATTAAAAGACTCCCTAAGATCAATCGCTCGGGTTCCTCACCCAATTGGCCTTCTATGCTGTAGGTATCCCACTGCGTAGCAGTTACCGCGCGACCACTCATATTGTCAAAGAAACCCATACCACCACTCTGGGTGTCTTCCCTGAGCCATAAACGACCTTCTCCAGGGTTTCCGGCTATAGCTTTAACACTTGCACTAAGCTTTACATATTTACCAGCCAGATCTTTCGCATCTATAGAGGTCATTAGATTAGCAAAGTCGTTCCCCTTTGTCTGAGATATCATATTGGCCCCTACTCGAGTACTTTGATAGAGGTCGCCGCCAGAAGTAGCATCCAGACCGAGACCCAAATGCTGCCAATAGGTATACTTGCAATTCTGCTTTACAGGTTCCAACAAAGATTCGGAACTCGCTAATTGTATTGTCGGAGCAATAGGTACAAAGAGTCTGGTCAAAGTAGCGTTTAGTGCTTTTTGATCTTTGCATTGCAGTACTTGTTGGGCTCCGTATATGGCGAATTTGTCCCAATCCATAGCGTAGGCTTCGTCTGTTGGGTGGAAGTATTTGACATAACCGTAGAGCTTGGCAAAGGTTTCTAGATTGGTTTGTTGTTGCTGCTGAGTTTGTGCAATACTGCTTGCCGTAAAGGCGAGCAGCAAGAGGTTGAGTAGTGCCTTTTTCATAGTTGATGTAGAATGATTTTTTTAAAGATTGTAAAAAAAATTAATGCCTCCTCGGGCTTTAGGCAAGCTTTAACGAAAGATTGAGAGGTTTTGTTAAAACGCCTCAGCTCGTTTTTGGCACTAAAAAACCGACCCTGCAAAGGGTCGGCTTCTCATTATGGTATGCTAGCGAATTCTAGTAGTGGTTTGTCGGATCATCTGAACCATCACCACCGCCACCGCCACCGCTGCAAAGGTTGATTCGGCGGTAATCAAGCGAAAGACCATTTCTCGCTGCCGTAATTGAAGTAATCTTGTCATTGAAAGACGTTAAACAAAGCGCCCATCGATTACAGATATAGTACGGATCAAAGCTACCGTCATATATGGTAAAGGATTTCTTTTTCAGATCGGCCAAATCTGCTACGTAGACATCTTGAGTTACAGCTTGTACACGGATGCGCTTGCCTAGGTAATCTGGATCTTCATGGAATTCAACCGTCCCACCTTGATACACCCTAAAGGAACTAATTTCGTTGTCAAAATCAATTCCTCCCGTAATACATTGATTGCGCAATAAATGACGGTTAAAATAGCGTCCACTTGAAGCGTTGACAGTGTAAGCCGGACCTCCCAAACTGTGGGCGCGAGCAATTCTAAACTTCAAGGTGCTGCTCTTAGGGGTTGCAGACGGCACCGCCTCTTTTAAAACGCCAAATTTTTCTGACAATACGGCAAGTTGCTGCGGATTTTCATCGAACTGTTGTAGTTCTTGCTCGCCAGAAAAGAACAGCATCTTGTCCACTTCGGAATTAATCACCGTTATCAAATTCTGAGAATTCAATACAGTGTTGACCTTGGCGTAGGCCTCGTCTTCCACTAAAGTCAATTCTCCATTAGTCTCAATAAAATTCAAGGTGTTTACCTCACCGTCTATCACAATTTCCAATTGTTTGCTGGAGGTTTGTTCTACTGCGGTTTCATCAACCAGAGGTTGATCTTTGGAACAAGCGGCAAGCAATACAACTCCCGCCATTAAAATGTACTTCTTCATAAGAAAATATTTGATGGTTAATATATACGCGATCCTTGCGCCGATGCTAAAAAGTACAGCGGCAATCGAATACTGGCGTTGCGTAAAAACGGGGAGTTGCTCCTGCCAATATCTTAAATATAAAAACTTAACAAACAGCTTCTTACAGCTCGAGTAAAATTGGTGTTAATGATGTACTTATGCTGCGGGAAAGGCCTAATTCAACCTCGTATAACCCTCTAAATTGGTTACCCCCCAAAGGTCTAACTCTTCTTGACTCCACAACTCCGGGAAGAAGATTCGCCTTTGGTATTTTGGGTGCATATACTTGTGCCAATCGCTACCTCCGGTGGCTTCTGAGCTACCTTTACCAGAATCCAAATACTGGGCGGCAGTGTTGTAATGATGCATCACCCATTTGATGTTCACCGTGTGATCGTAATGACGCATGGCATTTATAAGGTCAATATCTTGCTGATGCGCCTCTGGTAGGCTTTTGAATTTGGTCCATAGATTTACCTCGTTGTAACGCTGCATCCAAGCGATGAGTTCG
Source organism: Gilvibacter sp. SZ-19 (assembly GCF_002163875.1). Classification (GTDB taxonomy): domain Bacteria; phylum Bacteroidota; class Bacteroidia; order Flavobacteriales; family Flavobacteriaceae; genus Gilvibacter. The sequence continues at coordinate 1,091,677 of NZ_CP019333.1, forward strand.
TCCTTGTAACGTGCCTCAAAATTCTTCATCAGCATGGTTGGCTTCCCTGTCTTGTGATCTTTAGCGGCTACCTGCCAATACATATGATTAAAGGCGTGCTCATAAGGAGTTTCTCTATCTATGGTCTCTCGGTGTCGGTAATCAATTAGGTTGATGAGCTCTGTAGAGGCGATCTCAATTTTTCGATATTGTACCGATTGAAATCCACTTGCTGGGGTGAGCGTATCTCTAAATTTCATGTATTGCTCTAGTTCCATACCCTCACTCATAATGTGGAAGGAGTTAGAAAGCATATCGAAATAACGACTAATGCGCATCAGGTGCATAGTGAATTTTTCTGGGTCTATGTTCTCTGTAAAGGAGATCTGATCGGCCTCCCAAAGGATCATCTTAAAAAGTAATTCGTTGATCTGATGGTACATGATAAAGACCATCTCGTCGGGTTGCTGAGTGCGCTTGATTTGCAAGCCCAAAAGCGCGTCTAGCTGGATATAATCCCAATAATTGATAGATTCGGCATGAAGCAAGCCAGACAAATGTACATCCGGATTTTGACCTACTGCCTCGTACTTGGCAACAATGGCAGCCACAAGTTCTTCTCGGGTCATAATGTGTTTAGTTTTGTTGATGAGTGCGTCCGATTTGCCACTTGCTCCACATCCCCATTTGGCTGGCAAATCGAATCAAACAAATATACATCCATTTAAAATAGTACCACTTTTGACCGGCATCTTTGCCTTAAGTAACCTAGGTTACTTTAACTATCAATACAAATGTTGTAATTTGATTTCCTTAAAGTAATTCAAGACAAGAGTTTGAAACGCAGAGCATTCATACAAAAAGCCACCTTGAGCGCCTTTGGAGCCGCCTTGGGAACAGAGATCGTCTTTGGAGCAAATATGCTTAAAGGCTATACTCCTTTGGGTTTACAGGACCCGGACCCTTTTAAAATGTTTAACAAGAACAAGGACATGGTCGTGCTTAACGACAAGCCTTGGAATATAGAGGCACGTGCCCATCTTTTAGACGAAAAGGTAACGACCAACCCGAGTATGTTCATTAGAAATAACGGGTTAATCCCTCAGAATATCGATGCTTCAACTTGGACCTTGACCATAGATGGAGAAGCTGTAAAAACGCAGAAGACCTATACCCTTGCAGACTTGAAATCTAAGTTCAAGCAATACACCTATCAACTCACCTTAGAATGCGGTGGTAATGGTCGCAGTGAATTCGATCCGCCGGCCAAAGGAAACCAATGGACAGTAGGCGCTGTTCATTGTGCGGAGTGGACCGGGATTCGTTTGCGCGATGTTCTAGAAGATGCTGGAATTGCTAGCGATGCGGTATACATAGGCTATCACGCTGCGGATATTCACTTGAGCGGGGACACCAAAAAAGAACCTATCTCTAGAGGTTGCCCTATGGCCAAAGCATTGCAAGACGAAACCTTATTGGCCTTTAAGCTCAACGGAGAAGATATTCCCCTGGCGCACGGATATCCCTTGCGTTTGGTTGCGGGAGGTTGGCCAGCCTCAGTTTCTGGTAAGTGGGTCAATCGCATCAGCATAAGAAATAAAGTACATGACGGCGCGAAGATGACAGGTACCGCCTATCGCGTTCCGTGTAAACCTGTAGCCCCGGGAGCCAAAGTTGCAGACGAGGATATGTGTATCATAGAATCCATGCCTGTAAAGTCGCTGATCACCTATCCAAAATCTGGAGCAGTGATACAAAAAGGCCGCAGTCTAGAAATTAGAGGTCATGCCTGGGCAGGAGAACTCGCTGTGACCAAAATGGAATACTCCATAGACTTTGGAAGTACTTGGAAAAGCTGTTCGTTGGAGCGAGCTGCCAACCGCTTGGCTTGGCAACATTTCAGCGCCCAGATAGACTTTCCAGAAGTTGGATATTACGAAGTATGGGCACGTGCAACCGACAGTCAAGGGGTGTCACAACCCATGGTCTTGCCCGGTTGGAATCCGAAGGGATATTTAAACAATGCCTGTCACCGAATTGCAATCAAAGTAGCCTAGATGAACAGTCCGGAAGAATTTAGAAAACAAGTTGGACAACTGTACAAAGCGCTTACCGCCCTATTGGCCGGATTTGTAGTGTTCATGGTCTTGGTAGTGGCCTATGTGAACAATCCGGGGCTCTTTGAATCTAAAGAGGAAGGCTGGGTCGCCGTGCCGGCGGCAGGAGATGATCCGGACCTCATCGTAGACGGAATCCACCAACGCACCGGACTAATAGATGCCGAAGGCCTTAATACAGTGATAAGTAATTGTACCCCTTGCCATTCTGCCAAACTCATCATACAAAACCGCATGAATGCAGAACGGTGGAACACGACCATCGCCTGGATGCAAGAAACCCAAAACCTCTGGGATCTGGGAGACCAACAAGAGATCATTGTGAATTATTTGGTGACCAACTACCCGCCAAAAGCCAAAGGACGTCGTATGGCACTAACCGATATTGAATGGTATGAACTGGACCAAGACTAAATATTTGTTGTTTTTGTTGGCGCTTACCGCATGTAAATCGGAGCAGCTGGTGCAAGAAATTGCTCTGCCTGAGCGCAAGCTTATAGAGGTAGAGCAGCTTACAGACTTATTGGAAATGGGCCAAGTTCAGCTAATAGATTTTAGAAAGAAAGACGCTTTCTTAAGCGGTCATATCCCTGGGGCGGTCAACCTCTGGCGATCCGACATAGAAGATACTGAGCACCAAACTGCAGGTATGATGGCCACGGCAGCCCAATTGGAAGCCCGATTGTCTAAACTCGGAATAGATAATGACAAGTTCTTGGTGGTTTACGACAACAACGGCAACTGCGATGCCAGCAGATTTTGGTGGGTGATGAAGCAGTATGGATACAACAAGGTATATCTTTTAAACGGAGGGCTGAAGTCTTGGCAAGCAGGCTTGAGCAACACTGCAGTTAAACTGCAAGAATCCAGATTTAAGTTGCCCTATAAAAGCCCTAAACCAGAGCGGTATTTAGACCACAATACGCTCTTTGAACTCTTGGAGCAAGAGGTTGTGGTCATAGATGCGAGATCTGCGGATGAGTTTAGCGGGAAACGCCTTAAAAATGGTGCTGCCCGAGCTGGGCGGATCCCTAAAAGCATTAATATGGATTGGGTGATCACTGTGAATCTGGATGGAGATCACAAATTCAAATCTCTAGAGGAGCTGCAAGCTTTGTTTCAACAGATCGACACAAACAAAGACAGCCCCATAGTGGTCTATTGTCACAGCGGTGTTCGCTCAGCGCATATGACCTTTGTGCTCACAGAGCTAATGGGATATACCAATGTGAAAAATTTCGATGGGTCTTGGATCGATTGGAGTGCAGCAGCGCATTTACCGATAACTCAAGACAGTTTAATAACTTTGCAAAATTGATATGGAAAAGTATTTAGAAGCCTTTTGGAACGCCTTAGTTGGCACTGCGGATTGGACTTGGAAATCAATCATTTTTGAAGTGCCTTGGTACACGAATTTCTTTTGGGGACTTACCGCTATTTCCTTAGTGGTTTGGCTTTTGGAGATCGCCTTTCCTTGGCGAAAACAGCAAAAGATCTTTAGACGTGATTTTTGGTTGGATGCCTTTTATATGTATTTCAACTTCTTTGTATTCTCTATAGTGATCGCTGGTTTTTATCAGGTATTGAGTTTGTTATTTGCCGAGGTTAATATTACGGCCAGCAGTTTGGCTCTTATTGATTTCTCCGGATGGGCTCCTTGGATGCAACTCTTGATCTTTTTCATCATTTTAGATTTTGTACAGTGGTTTACACACGTACTCTTGCATCGCTATAAATTTCTCTGGAACTTCCACAAGGTACACCACAGTGTAAAAGAAATGGGCTTTGCCGCACATTTACGCTACCACTGGATGGAAAACGTGCTCTATAAACCTTTAAAGACCTTTGGGGTAATGATCTTAGGTGGCTTTGAACCCGAGCAGGCCTATATTGTGCATTTTATTGCCATTGCGATTGGTCACTTTAACCACTCCAACATCAAGATCACCTGGGGGCCACTTAAATATATTTTCAACAACCCGGTCATGCACCTTTACCATCATGCTTACACGCTTCCCGAGGGTAAAAATGGCGTGAACTACGGCATTAGCTTAAGTCTTTGGGACTATATCTTTAAAACCAATTATATCCCAGAGGACAGCGGAACCATAACCATTGGCTTTAAAGGCGACGATAAGTTCCCGCAGGATTTTGTCGGGCAGAATCTTTATGGGTTTGGGAAGAAGAAATCTTAAAATCGATCTGCTCACAATTGAAATTTGATCAATTGAGTTGACATGGATCTTCTTTAAAACTAACTGCATCCAATTCCTGCCATATTGAAGCCTCAAACGGGCTTGGAGAAAGGAGGAACAGTACTTGGACTTTGCCACGTCGGTCACAAAAATGCTGGCTCACCTTTACGTAGAGTTCCATCATCTCACCAGTATGGAATCCGTCGAAAACCTTGATCTTACCCAGAAAATCAACAGCTTCTTTATCGCCTAGTGGATTGTCGATCAATAACATATTTGGGTCAGCGAACTCTTTAGACCAATGATTAGGTTGCATCAGGCCTTGGTAATAAGCCTCCATATTTTTGACAATCTTTTGCTTGTCAAAAAGGCTGTCTGCAGAGACATTCCAGAGCAAAGCCAAGGACCAAAATCCTGGTTTCTCGACATACTTCCAGTCTGGATGAAAGCGCAATTCCTCATGACCTTTTAGATCCATGTTCGGTGCCCAGTGGATAGGGAATTCAATGATTTCTTCTGCCCACGAACGAGGTGCATTTAGAATGAGTTCTGTCGGTTCTTGTGCTTTGGCATCCAAAAACAAGATACCTATGATAATAAATAACAGTAGTCTCATAGCGCTTTGAATTTTAGATATACATCGAACTCAATGGCTTCTGCTATGGCATGATCCTTTAACTCATTATTGTAGTTGATTCCCCATCTTGTTCTGTCAATTTTGAACTGGGT